>JAZLEB010000105.1:0-18228 GCA_045615065.1 Candidatus Pelethomonas sp.
TATTTTCAACAGCGTCGGTTTTATTCCCATCGTAGCATCCGCAGTTATGAAGAGCACCAGCAAATTCCTGATGGTCAGCGCTCTGGCCGCCATTGGTCTGAGCACGAGTATCACCGACTTCAAGAAAGCCGGTCTCGCGCCTATGTTCTACGGCATCACCATTGATACGCTGGTGACATTGACGGCGCTGGGCGTTATCTGGTGTATGGGGCTGATGTAACTGTTGAGTTTCCCCGTCTGCGCCACGAAGATTTGAGTATCAATCAGTCAGAACGATACTCGCACATACTGAGAAAATGGAGTCAAAAACATGATAACAACTGCGCGACTGATTCTGCGTCCTTTTCAGCTAGAGGATGCTGCTGATGTGTACGAGTATCTGAAGGAGCCCATGGTCAACTGCTTTGCTTGCATGAAGCTTAGCACCCCGGAGGAAGCAAAACAGGCAATACAGGAAAAGGCCAGCAATGCGGAGTATTGCTTTGCTATCGTGCTGAAGGACAGTGGCAGGGTTATCGGCGAAATTGAAGTCCATCCGGAAAGCTCGCAGAGTATACCGAGATGAAGGTGGTCGGCAAGGCGGAGGTTCATGGCATCGAAGGTGTGGAGATCTCCGCTATCCAGTATGATGCCGAGGACTACTACCGTACCGGTTCTGTCGATCAAATGGAACGCCGCTTTGTGGCACAGCTCACCGATACCCATTGCCGCTATCTGGCAGAGAGCCACATTGAAAACGGCGTGCGCAAGCTGTACACATTTCTCGATGGTGACGACTTCCTGAACAACTGGGGCTTTGGCGAGGACAACTGCGGCAACGAAGTCAATCTGAGTGCCAAGGGCTTGCTGAAGCGAACCGACAACACTATCGAAGGGTTCACCGGCAAAGAAACGGTGGATGTTGTGGGCAGATATACGGTTTCAATCAATGGCAAAACCTACGATACCATCTGCGTGATGGATATCCAGTGTTTCAATGACGGCGTCGTTTCCGAACAGTATCTGGACAAGAACGGCAGAACGATCCTCTGGCGCAGATTCAACAAAAACGATTGGGCATACAAGCGGTATGGAAAGCTGTGGACGGAGATCCTCCCCGAAAACGAGCGGCTTACTGTCAACGGCGAAACTTATGTCCATTGGTATGACTGCGTGAGCGACTATATTTTCTAATCGGAAAATATAGTGCCACCATTAATGTAAAAATCCCTTGTAGAGCCATCTACAAGGGATTTTTGACATACCAAATCAGTATATTTACAGCTCTTCCGCTTTGAAAGTCGCATAACCCTCATAGTAGTAGCTGTGATCGATACCTTTCATATTCACTTCACGGCTGTCAATTTCGTCTGTAAGCGCATTTTTCAGGACATGCTTGATCTCCGTATCCCGGATAGGACTGCGCTCCATGGCCAGCAGATAATCCTCTTTGTCCACACGGCTCCAGTCCACCACCCGGTGCAGCTAGGCTTTCAGCAATAGATCCAGCCAGATGCGTGTGCTGCGTCCATTTCCCTCACGGAAGGGGTGAGCGATGTTCATCTCCACATACTTCTCGACGATTTCATCAAAAGTGGACTGCGGCATCTTTTCAATACTTGCAATCGCTGCTTTCAAATACATCACCGGAGCAAAACGAAAACTTCCTTTGGCAATATTGACGGTACGGAGCTCACCGGCAAAATCGTAAATCTCTTCAAAAAGGTATTTGTGGATGGCTTGCAGGGACGAGAAGGTTCCCGCCGCCAACTGATTCAGCAGACCTTTCTCAAAAAGCTCGACAGCTTTCTTTTTGCTGATTCGGTCTTCTTCACGGGCAAGGTCAGCAGAGGACGTGATTCCCGTTTTATTCTCATGAGCCATAGCAAGACCCCCTTCTATCTGAATTAACAAAAGACACTTGCTTACGCAAGTGTCTTTTGTTGGTACAGCCAAGCAATCCATATCCGAACCGGAAGCCTCGTTGTTAACAGCGGTGGCTACCTCGTCAAATGTGATTGTCTTTGTGCCCTCCTTGTAGTTGAAGGTAAGCAACATCTTGTCATCGTACAGAACGATGGCATTGACAAACGAATCAATCAGCAGTTTTCTGTGTTCAAACTTGCGGGTATCCAACTTACGGAACCGGAGCAACCAGAAGCGAATCTGTTCAGCGCTGAGTTTGGGTTTCGCCAGTTTCTCACAAGCGATCTTTTCCTCCAACTCCTCACGCCGCATTTCCAGCTCCTCCAAGCGGCTCTTGGTGGACTTGGTAAGAATACCCTGCTGTATGGCATTGAGCATGTTGTTGATGCCCATATCGACCTCATGGAGCTGTTGCTCATAGAGCGGCAGGTTCACATTGTCCCGTTCCTGTAAATCAAGTAGCATGGAGATGATCGCTTCAACGGCATCGTCATTCTTGAGCATATCCATGGTCTCCTTGACCACCATGTCCTCGATCCACTGCTTGCGCACAGACTTCTTATGACAATGGCCAAGCCTTTTCTTGACAGATGCACACTTATAATAGCGATGCGTGTTCCCTGTTCTGCTAGTACCGCTCTCGCCGCAGAGAAGGGCTCCGCAGTACCCGCAGAACAGCTTGGTAGTCAGCAGATAGTCTTCCTCCGCTTTTCGTCTGGCAGGGGCTTTTCTGTTTTTCTCCAGCTTTTCCTGTACCCGTTCAAACAAGTCCTCCGGAACAATGGCAGGAATTCCGTTCGGTACGACCACATCGCGATATGCATACTCGCCAATATAGCGGCGATTCATGAGCAGAGAGCGCACCGTGTTATAGCTCATTACTTGTCCACGATTATTCTTGATCCCGTGCCCATCAAGCCAGTCCCGGATCTCCTTCATTGTGTCGCCGTTTTCATACCGCTGAAATGCTTCCAAAACGAACGGTGCGGTCAAGGGATCTATCTGGTAATTCTGTGCTTCATCAACCACATATCCAAGAGGAGGTGTTCCACCATTGAATTTGCATTTGAAAGCATTCTCTTTCATGCCGCGCACAACCTTCTCCGCGAGGTCAGCAGAGAAGTATTCCGCATAACCTTCCAGTACAGATTCAAGAATGATACCCTCTGCTCCCTCTGAAATCACTTCTGTGGCAGAGATCACCTTCACGCCGTTCTTTTTGAGTACAGACTTGTATTTTGCGCTGTCATAGCGATTGCGCGCAAAGCGATCCAGTTTCCAGACAATGACCAAATCGAACACCTTCTTGGCGCTGTCGTGAATCATGTTCTGAAACTCTGGGCGATTGTCTGTCGTGGCAGAGTAGGCACGGTCGATATAATGCCGCAGGACGGTAATGCCGTTCTTCTCGGCAAAGGCGGTGCATTCGCGAATCTGGCCTTCAATCGATTCCTCTCGCTGATTGTCGGATGAGTAACGGGCATAGATGACAGCTGTCATTCCTGCACCTCCCCGAGTATCTCGATCAAGGTCTGTTTCAGTCGTGCGTTCATGGGTGACTTGGGGTCAAAGCACATCTCTACAAACTCTGCCATCTCGGGACTGTATCCCCTCTTGGGTTTGCACTCATAGAGCTTGCCTTGGGGATTGTCCGTGCGACCAAAGAGATAGTCCATGGACACATCGTAGAAATCCGCCATCCGGAGCAGCAGTTCAAAGGGCGGCTCGGCCTCGGACTTCTCATAGCGGACCACGGCAGACTGTCCGATACCAAACATCTTTGCGATCTTCATCTGCGAGAGGTGCATACTCTCACGCAACGCACGAAGTCGCTCACCACATATCTTCATAAACAATCACCTTCTTTTAACTCCAGTATAAACCGAAACAGAAATATTGTCAATCCGTTAATAAGATAACAATATACATCGCCATGCACATTCCATTGTTGGATTCCCCGCACCAATAGAAAAGTAATTTCGGTAGCCGCTACCGAAATTCAGAAGCACCACCGGTGCGCAGCCGATTTTACAAAAATCGCTAAAGGGTTTGGGATGTTGCCCAACAAGCTTTAGAGGGATTCCGCCATGACGGAATCCCTCTAAAATCGCATCAAGGCCCCTTGATGCACTGCTTGCTACAATGGTTTGCACTTTTTTGCATTTTTGTCATTGTCATCTCCACAACCACCGTTAGAAACGACATTGCGTTTGCTGCGAGATGGTTCATTTGTCATGTTCCTGAATATACTCCTCCAAACAAAGTCCACGTTCCATAATCTCCTTTGCAGCATCCTCTCCTACATAGCGATAATGCCACGGTTCATACTCCACCCCTGTAAGATCACTCTTATCCTCCGGATATCGCAAAATAAACCCGTATTCCGCACAGTGTTCCATCAGCCAGAGCTGCACTGGCGTCTGTTCCTGTTGTTCGTCTAACAGCTGATAATTGATATCTACAATATCTACGGCCAGACCCGCTTGGTGCTCACTGGTGCCGGGACGTGCTACCCAACGGGCGGCATTTTCTTCCGCCTCCAGTTGTGAGTATCCTTGATTTCGATAATACGAAACCTTGTTGGTGAACAACTCGTTCTGTTTATCCCATGTGCGGAAGGAAGAACAGATCAGCGGCTGTAATCCCGCAGCGCGTGCTGCATCCATCATTTTCTGTAAGGCTGGGTATGCACGGCTGTCGATGGCATGCCCATTGCGAAGTTGTGTGAGATCAGAAACCCGAAAATCCTTGGGCAGGGGATGCGCTGCATTGACCAAAATCAAATTCCACTCCACCGTTGATTCACGATCTTCCGGATCGGTGCTGCTATTCGCTTCATCCGGATCTCCTACCGCTACTTCGTCAAAGAACTTTTGTTGAAGTACGGATTTTTTAGGATATGCGTCTTCAATCTGCGTGCTGGGGTTGGCACTGGCTTTACCAACAAGAAAACCGCAGCAGAATATAAGGAAACCAGTAATGGTAAGAACAAAAACACTGCATCTTCTTTGATGCTTACGACGGATTTTCCTTGAAGTCGGGGACATCGTTTGACACTCCTTTGTATCAGAGATTTGCCCCAGACTATCATCAGTTCCCGTCAAATAACCGTTATTTTTGCATCATAGTTCCATCATGTGCTGGATGAATGCGTTTTTTCCGCATCCATTACCGGGATTGTTGTGGGAAAGATTTTAAGGAAATATGGTTCGACAGAAACCCCGTACTGTAGATCTGCATCCGTAATCTGAAAAACTGCATCAAATTCACCTGCTGTGACCAGATCACAATTTACATCAAGTCGCTCCAGAAAGAACCGACCAATCTCCTCGGGTGAAATTGATTTGTAGTATTTTTCCATTGCCGGATGTCCCAATTCCAGCCACACCATATTCATGGTTTCGCTATCCAGCACAATCAAGAGATGAATGTTCTCCGCTTTCATATAAGTTTCGAAGACATAAAACTCAGCCCTGATCAATTGCTGCTGTAGATACATCCGCGAAACATTCATATTGGATGCTTCCAAAGGCATCAGATCCAACGGCAGGAGACCAATTTCAGTGAGAGCGTTCAGTTCTGCAAGAACAGTAGAACAGAGCTGGTGGTAAGCAGCGTTCTCTGAATCGGCGGCGGTCTCTGTATGCGCGCCGCTCTCTTTTATTTCATTTTGAACAGTCATGACATCATAGCCCTCTGCCCATTGGGAGAGTAGCAGCATCCGCTGCGACAAATCGGGTTGCTGTGTCAGAACGCTGTTTTCTGTCGGCAGTTTTTCAGTGTGGATGTGCCCAATGATTTTTTGATCTTGAAGATCGGACAGATATCGGGGCAATACAGTAACCGCCAACACCGTAAGAAGTGTAAAAAGAGGCAGCAGCCATGCTCGTATGTGTTTCATAACGCTCCACCGCCTTTCAGATGAACAGATACTTGTGTGCCGAGACCCTCTACACTTTGGAACTCCATTTTTCCTCCGTGCAGCGCCACAATGCGCTGACATACCGCAAGGCCAAGTCCGGCACCGCCTTGCGCTCTGGCTCTGGATTTGTCAACCATGTAAAATGCCTCTGTGATGCGGCTTAATTCCCGAGGTGGAATTCCTTTGCCGTTGTCCGTGACGCGGATGCAATATCCGTTTTCTTCCGCAAATCCTTCCAAAACGATAATTCCGCTCCCGTCAATGGCTTTCCGTGCGTTGTCCAAGAGGTTCAGACATACCGTTTCCATGAGATCCGGTTCCAGAAACATCTCAGCGTCCTCGGCACGAACCCGCAGGCGAATATTCTTCTGCTCGATAGCAGGTCGAAGCGTATTGACGATTCTTTGCAAGTAAATATCCATGGAAACACAGCGCATAGCAAAGTCCTGTTTTTCCAGCACGATAAGATCCATCAGCTTCTGACTGAGTGATTCCAAACGCCGCCCCTCACTGAAGATATATCCGGCTCGTTCGCGAATTTGTTCCGGTGTGGCAGAGCGGGAACGCAGGAGATCAGCATAGCCAATGATAGAAGTCAACGGAGTTTTGATCTCATGAGCAAAGCTCCCTATGAAATCCTCCTGTCTTTGCGCGGCGTCTCTCAACTCTTGAACCTGTCTTTCCAACTGCGCGGCCATGATATTGAAATCCTTTGATAAGCGGCCAAATTCATCATCGCTGCTGATTCTCACTCTGTGCTTCAAATCACCGTCTGCCATTCGCTTCGTAGCCGCTGAGAGCCGTGCCAGAGGGCGCAGCATGACGGTGGTAACGATCAAAGAAAGAACACCAACAACGACCGTAAGTGCCAGCATCAAATAATAAAAACTCCGGTACTGTTCCTGACGGATGGTGAATACATCTGTGATTTCACGGCAATTTTCCAAATACAGGACCTCAGAGCCAAACAGCAGCGGGCTCGCGGCGTGAAGGTACATCTGATCCGCTTGTGTCTGTAACAGCTCCCAACCACGATGTTCGTCCGGTATGCTTTGCGTCAGCGAGGTTGCTTTTATTGGGAGAGAGCCGCTGCTGACAATACGCTTTCCATCTGCATCACTGACAGCAAAGGAAACCGTCCCTTTGCCCGTAGTGATATCGATGCTCTCGATCAGCTTTATCAAATCCTCTTGATTGATAATTACCTCTCTTGCAAGTTCGCGCGCCAGCGTGTACCGCAAGAGGTCATTTTCTTCATAGACAGCAGATATCTCTCGATCCAGCGATGTACGAAACTGCGAGTCAATTAAAAAATATCCACCTATAGCGCAGGATGATATTGTAATAACCACCATGCAACAAAAGAGCTTCCAGAATAACCGCACAGCCTATACCTCCAGACGGTATCCAATTTTATAGACAGCGACCAGCCTTTTTTCCAACCCAAGCTTTTTTCGCATCCTTTGTATGTGGAGGTCAACTGTCCTGCTATCACCAAGAAACTCTTCGCCCCAGACTTTCTCATAAATGCGATCACGATACAGCGCGATGTTCTTGTTCTGAACAAACAGCAAAAGAAGCTCGTATTCCTTTGCTGTAAGCGAAACAGTGCTCCCTGATTTTCTGACAACGCGGCTGGCTGTGTCGATTTCAATATCAGGCGGAAGGGAGAGAACTCGTCCTGTTTTTCCGCAGCGACGCAGAACGGTTTCCACGCGAGCCAGAAGCTCCATCAGTTCAAATGGCTTCGTGATGTAATCCTCCGCACCCAACCGCAAGCCTTTTACCCGATCCTGTAAACTTCCTTTTGCGGTAAGAAAAATTACAGGAACATCCAGAGATTTGCAGTACTCCAACACCTCGTATCCATCGATCTCCGGAAGCATAATGTCCAGTAGAACCAGATCAAAGCATTCCTGCTCCAATTGATCGGCGGCAGCTATTCCGTCTGCTGCCCATACGCAGCGATAATCGGCATCGTTTAACGCCGTCTGGATCAGATTAGCAATAGGAGCTTCGTCCTCTGCAATCAGTATCTTGTTCACACTCATCACCTCTTGAACAGTATGCATCTGAGTCCCATCATTTTTGCATCTTTTTGATGATAGTATACCATGAATTGTCAGTGCTGAGTGGTATTGTTTTCGATTAAATGTTGGATTCAGGACGATGAATCATACTTGGCAAGCAGGGCATCAAGGGGCCTTATTCGCATTTTTGCCTTCGATGATGAATCATACTTGGCAAGCAATGCATTAAGGCCCCTTAATGCGAAATCTTCGATTTCCTTGCTGGGCAACATCCCAGACCCTTTAACGATTTTTCAAATCGGCTACGCACTGGTGGTGCTAATAAAAAGCTGTTCACAAGTTAAGCGATAAAATTGAGAAATAGCAAATTTCGACAGTTTTGGCGTGGTGTTTTGTTGTATGGATTATATAATTTAAGATGCATTGGAAGCAATTTAAGTAGAGATGGAATATGATTGGACGGAGTATTGGAGAATCTAATGATACCTACACACGTTAAGAATATACCCAAGGGAGTAACATCTGCAATAATGACGTTATAATTCAAAAACAAGTTTTATTCCAAAATAAGAGAGAGGGCGGCAATAATGGCACTAAAGAATAAGTTGTCCATTTATCTAATTAAGGACGAGTTTGGTGGAGACGATAATCTGATACTTAAGTCGGGCAGCGAATTGCTTGCAGAGATTGACGGAGTGGGAAAGGTATATTATAACCCCTCACAAACTTCACAACCCGCATGGGTAAATTCTTTCTTTTGTGGACAATTAGGTGATGCTCCTATTTTTACATCGAATGCACGTGCCGTCCTTTTAGCAAGAGTAGCCCCGAAAGGAAGCAACGAGAAAACCTTTGCAATTACTGTAGGTTATGGAAAATTTATGCTTGCAGATGATGTTATTGAGGATGACTTTGGTTTAAAGGTCGTAATGAATACTATTACACCTAACAGCCTTAGAAGAATCAATAAGACTAACATTGGCGGCAACCAGAAAACGAGTAATGAGCAGCTGCCATTGGAATCTGATATTGATGACTTTGGATTTGATGTTGATCGCGATTTGATTAGCACCATTACTGGTCATTCAGATGACGAAGATTATGCTTGTGGCATTATGACAGGCAGCGACTTGCTTAGTCTTACAGCTGAGGTTGATATAAACAATCTGTCCAGTTTTCTGTTGGCTACATATAATCGCTATACATCTATTGAGTATAGAAACTACTTCCCTTGGATTGATCATATCAGGAAGGTGAAAGATTCCAGGGTAATTGACGCGCTTGACAGAGAAATTATTGATTCGATTAACGCAGGATCCCCCAAAGTATGGACTGCAGTTCCGGAAGTGATTCAGTGGGAGCACATCGCAGGATTCAAGTATGCTGGAAAAGAGATCTATGATGATATTTCAATCGAAACATTGAAGTCTTCTTTTCGTGACGGGCTTTCTCACATTGGCCAACTAAAAGGAAAAATAGTTTCCGCCATTCGCGCGGATAATGGCGATGTATACGCAAGTTGGTCAGCCTATAAATGTCTGTATGGTGAAGTAGAACTCAACGGAAAAGCGTACTGCGTAAATAACGGCAGATGGTTTTGCATAGATAGAGATTTTGTGAACCAGATCAATACAGAGTATGACACGATGCCTGTATCTAGCAGAGACTTCTTGGAGCATTCTTCAACACATAAAAAGGAAAACGATTATACTGTTGCATTTGTTGACTCCGATCCAGACCATCTACTTTGTATGGATGCAAAGTTAATAAATTACGGCGGAGGACAAAGTAAGGTGGAACTATGTGATGTGCTTACTACTGATAATACCTATATTCACATTAAACCCTATTCCAGTTCGGCCACATTAAGCCATCTGTTTAATCAAGCAGTCGTTTCAGCGGAGCTCATACTGGGAGATCCGGTGTTTGTCGGAAAAGCAAATGAGAAAATTATGGAAAACACACGCAATTCTGACTTTCTTCTTAACAGTAGCGGCGAAAGACCAACAGTTATTTTGGCAATCATTTCAGATGACGATGGGCAAAGACCGCAAATCCCGTTTTTTAGCAAAGTAGCATTAAGATACACCAGACGCAGACTTGAAACGGATGGGTGCAAGGTATATATCAAAAATATAAAGAGATCGCAATAAGCACCTTAACAAATATGATAAAGCTGCTGACAGATTAACCCTGTGTACGGTGTTAAAAAAGATTGTTAGCATAGCGCGCTAACTCTCCTTTTCGGCTAAGTCCTCAAAACATGCTGTTTGTAATTTCGGTAGCCGCTACCGAAATTACAAACAGGAAAAATAGAGGACACAAACCATCGCGCGTGGGGTATGGCTCGATATACATGTTAATGTGCTTTATCATTCCGACCGTTTCTTTTCCGCTTCGTACATTCCTGCACGAAGCAACAAAGCTGGTACACAATTTAGAGCATCGCGATTCCGTAACCCTTTAGTCCCAGAGGATAAACTATTTCACGGTTTCAATCCACATTTGTAAGATTGGACAACTATCAACCTACTTCTTGCCGAGCAAGAACATATGTGCTATTATAGACCTACCAAAGACACCTAAGATACACTAGCAGAACTGACCCGCGCGATACAAAGGAGGTCGTCTTGGGTAGGCGCAAAAAACTCATCAACAATTCCGGAATTCCGCAGCATGTGATCGAAAACATCGCCAGATGCCTAATGCCGGACATTCTCGCTTTTTATGAGAGCGAGGAAGGGCAAAAAGAATTTGCCACATGGAAGGCACAGCAGCAGCAAGCGGAGCCGGGCAAAGACAATTGGGCTGAGTGATTCGCCTGTAAAAAGAGGGACACCCAACGGGTGTCCCTCTGCTTGCACTTTCCCCTCTAATGCTCGTTACGCTTTCGCTGTTTTCACCTTCTCTACTCTTGTAGATCGTTTTGATATTGGCATGAAAAGACTGCATCATACACACAACAATCAAATTTGCTAGTAGCGTCTATATTGACCGGAATGAGTAGATGTATTTTATAGGACGTGCTATTTATTAACCACGTCAGAAAGCAGCTTATACAAATCGCTATCAGGATGAATGTCCGTTTGATTCAGAGTCTCAATTTTGTTGATTGCATCAGAAATCCATTTCTTTTTATCTTCATCATAGGGGAGACCATACGGTACCAGAACAGTTTCCAGTTCACCACTCGGCAAAATGTGAAGGTGGTATGCGCTAAATTGATCTAGTGTTTTGAGAATCCTTTCTTGAATATCTGTGAAGAAAGATACCCCTTGCGAATGATATACATCATCTCTTTTCGCTTTTTTCTTGCTTTCAGCTTCTTTTTCTGGAAGTCCATCCACCTCTACCGAATTATCCACTTGCTGTCGTAATTTTACAGCATAGTCAATGAAACGCTGCTTTTCTTTTTCTTCGATAGGCATTAACTCAAGGAGAGGGCTAAGTTCAGAAGGTACCCTAAGAATATCGAAGTCTGCAATCATTTCAAAATTTATTCCTAGATCTTTATATAGTTTTGCAATCTCTGCAAGTGTCTGTTTGTTTTGTCCGTGCGCAAAATACAAGCCTGATTGTGGGAACAACTTTTCAATAAGCTCTTGATAAACTAATTCGTCAGCCTCAGACTCGGTGATAACAACTTTTTCACAGAATAACCCCTCCATAACTCGTGAAACGCGAAGTAGTGGTGTACACAAAACTTTTCGCAAGAGGTCATTGCTAATTAGATGGATTTCGTTTATCCCAGCCTCTGGCTGTGTGATCCGTATGATGTTCACGTCCTGGCACTTTGACAAGATACCCTTTAAAACTTCCACACTGTGTGTTGCAACATAAATCTGCGTGTTATCATTCTCGGACTCGCCAATCAATTCGCCAAGCTGTCTTGCAAGCGGTGGGTGAAGGAATGCTTCTGGCTCATCTAAAAGAAGAATATCGGTATTTTTATTATTCAGCGAAAGAAAGGTCGAAACGTAACTCTTTAATCCATCTCCTTGTTCATCCAGCCTACTTTCACTATTTAGTTTCGACGCAATTTCGACATCAATACTCCCGCAATTTCTGACATAATCAAAGTCTTCTCCCACTCTGAACACTAAACGGTCGCCTAATGTATGTGTATCCAGATAAATGTCCTTGCTGAATAAATACTTTACATTTTTAGCCAGTCTTTCTAAAACATCTTGTTCAAATTTATAGGAAGACAGGAAATTAAGACTACTGCTATCTAGACCGTAGTTTTTTTGTGCTTTGCAAATGAGCAAACGTTCCTCTGTACCAACATATTGGAAAAATAAGGATCCAAAATGCTCAAAAAACTCCGAAGGTTGTTTTCTTGCGATAATACTTTTGTAGAAATCATACCAATCACCAGAGAACATATGGAGCCCTCTTGAATGGTAGTTTTCTAAAGTGCTATTCATATCAAGCTCTTGTGTAGTTTTATTTGAGTAAACTCGTAGCATCCAATTGCCGTACATATCCTTCGATAATTTTTGAGACAAACTATAAGATGAATCGAGGTCATTAATATCATCTGGAAACTGATGGGATAGATTTGATATAATTTTCAAAGAATCTGTTTTTCCACTCAAATAGTTCCGGATTTCTTTTAGAAATCTGCTTTTCCCAGAATTATTAGGTCCTATGATGACATTGACAGGTTTGGGTAAAAAAGTTTTGTTGTCAGTTGATGTAATAACAGAAATACTATCAATTTTGAATTTATACATATTGTTTATCTCCAATCGAACATAGTGTCTTTTATTATACTGAACTCACTACAAAACAACCACGCCAAAACCGTCGAAATACTTCGGGCAACCAATTATTTTGTGTTTTCTTGTAGGGTGGAAATGACCAATCCGGCAATTCAATTCAAAACAACTACATAGACAAACAGAGGGACACCCATCGGGTGTCCCTCAACTCTTAGTCCAGCGGCGTATATTCAGTTACATCCCTCAAATATTGCTCCACATCGCCGTTCAGAATCAGCTCTGCGTAGGCCAACGGATCATTGAAGATCAGATAGTCCAGTTCTGACCTCTCATACATGTTCCGTGCGTACTCTTGCTCCACAGCGGTACAGTCGATGGAGATCGTACTGCCATCCGTGAATTTGAGTTCCACGCAGGTGGTATCCCAGTTATGCTCGCAGGAAATCAGTCTCTTCATAATTATGTCCTCCTATTTTTCTTTTTACGAGGACCTTTCGATTTGGACTCCGGTCGCTTGATTACACCGTTCGAGAAGTACACATTATCATACTTCTCAAAATAAACAAATAATCCGAACCCATCTCCCACAGGGAAGATTTGGTTCGGATTATATTGCTTTGGTACGCCCGACTGGATTCGAACCAGCGGCCTTCAGAGTCGGAGTCTGACGCGCTATCCAACTGCGCCACGGGCGCGTACATTTAACGCAAAACAGTATAGCAGATAAGAGGTGTTTTGTAAAGGGGAACCCTGTCAAAAAGATTGTTAAAAAACATCACAACTTAATTGACAAACACGGGGTGCCTGCTCTATAATAACAACGTTAAGTACCCGCAAAATCTATAGCAAGGACGCAAATCCATGAAGAAAAAGAATGTTTCCGACGCCGTGATCCGGCGTCTTCCCCGATATTACCGCTATTTGGACGATCTGTACAGCAAGGGCGTTGTGCGCATCTCCTCCAACTCTCTCGGCAGCAAGATGGGCATCACCGCCTCCCAGATCCGTCAGGATCTCAGCTGCTTCGGCGAGTTTGGTCAGCAGGGCTACGGCTACAATGTGGGTGAGCTTCGCGCGGAAGTCGGCCATATTCTCGGCGTGGATAACCGCCACCGTATCATCGTCATCGGTGTGGGCAATCTGGGCCGCGCGCTGATGCAGAATTTCCGCTTTATGGACAGCGGCTTCACCCTCGATGCTGCTTTTGATATCTCCCCCGATCTGATCGGCAGTACCATCGACGGTGTGCAGGTTCTGTCCATGGACAGTCTTGAGAGTTATGTACAGGATCATCCCGTGGATGTTGCCGTTCTCACCGTACCCCGCTCTGTGGCACAGGCCACTGCCGACCGACTGATCGCCGCCGGTGTGCGGGGTTTCTGGAATTTCACCAATGTGGAACTTTCCGGCAAAGAAGAGGATGTGCAGTTTGAGGATGTCCACTTTGCAGACAGTCTCCTCACTCTGAGCTACCACATCACCCGCCAGCAGCACAGCTAAAGGAGTTGCTATGAAAAAATCGTTTACCGCTGCCGCCATCTTTCTTGCACTGACACTGTGTATCGGCATTGTAGCGGCAGCCGGCGGCGACGCCGCCGATCCCCTCATCTCCCTGTCCTACCTGCAGGGACTTTTCAAAGAGGAAACGGATGAAGCGGTGGATCTCATCCTGGATTCCTCCGACACCGAAGTATATAACACCACGGACGAAATGCTTATGGATCTCATTGAGTCCGCCAGCGCAGCCGCAGGTCAGAATTTCGCCCCCATCGCCCAGCAAATCACACTGAATCAAACCGACCGTCTTTCCGGCGCCACCGGATTGAGTGTGACCGCGCTGGCAGGTGAGATCATTGTGGAGATCACCGTGGGAACTGTGATCGATGTGACTGATGGTACCGAAGTTCCCTCCGGCACTGTCCTTCTCACCAATCACCGCTATATTGTAGCCGAAAACTCTGCCGCCGACTTTATTGCTGCCGGCACCACTGCTGTTCTGTCCTATCAGGGCAATTACAGCCACACCCGCGGCGGTCTTGCCACCGATTACTACGGTGTTGCTCTGGCTCTGCGGAAACTGGGACTCTTCCGCGGCAGCGGAAGCGGTATTGGCGACGGTTTTGACCTGCATCTTGCTCCCACCCGCGCGCAGGCGTTGGTCATGTTCATCCGTATGCTCGGTGAAGAGGAGGCCGCCCTTGCCTGCACCTATACCCACCCCTTCACCGATGTACCCGAGTGGCTGGACCGCTACGCCGCATGGGCCTGGGAAAAGGGTTACACCAACGGTGTGGGTAACAATCTTTTCGGTACCGCGCTGGAAGTCTCCGCTGTTGAATATCAGGAATTTATTCTCCGCGCACTGGGTTACAGCAAGGCAGGTGTGGATGATTACAGCACCTCTTTGGAGCGCGCCTGGGACTACGGCGCTCTCACCGACACCGAGTACTTCATGCTGAAAGACCACACATTCCTCCGCGCTCATGTGGCTTACCTCTCCTATTATAATCTGGATACCATTGTAGCCGGTTCCTACATGACCCTCGCTCAGCAGCTGCAGCTGCAGGGTGTCTTTACCTTCCAGCAGCTGATCGATGCCCGCGAATGTGTGTCATCTCCCCGTCTGCACTGACACCTCCGGGGCTCCTGTGCATATGATGTGGTGAGACGGTTCTCCGGCTCACATCTCATAGGAGGTATCCGATATGTGCAATAATAATGGCTTTGGCAGCTGCTGGATCATCATCCTGATCATCCTTCTGTTCTTCTGCTGCGGTAACGGCAACGGCTGCGGCAGCACCTTCAACCGCGGCTGCGGCGACAATTGCGGCTGCTGCTGACAGTTCATAAAAGAGTCTTTTGCACCGATTGGTGCAGAGGACTCTTTTCTTGTGCACTTTTTCTATGGCAACGATTCCATCCTGCCAAAAAACAAATTTTCCCGCTCCATCTTGTACAATTCGCCAATTGACACACCCTTTTTCTCGTTATACTATATATGAGCTAGTATTTTTTGTCTGAACACAATATCTTGTGGTTCAGGCATATCACTTATGGTAAACCAAATTGATTTACGACAGGAGATAATGGCAATGGCTAAGATCTGTAAGTTAAAAAAGCGTGACGGCCGTGTGGTGGACTTCGATAAGAACAAGATCGTTGTCGCCATCAGCAAAGCGTTTGAGGCCACCTACAAGACCGGTCAGGACGATGTGATCGACCGTCTTGCCGATGAAGTTCTCGCTATTCTGGAAACCGAAGGCTGTGAGATCCCCGAAGTGGAGCACATTCAGGACCTGGTGGAAAAGGTTCTCATGGACAACGGCTATGTGCAGACCGCCAAGAGTTACATCCTCTACCGCAGCGAGCGCAGCCGTGTGCGCGAGATGAACACCCGCCTCATGAAGATCTATGAGGATATCACCTTCTCCGATGCTGTGGACTCCGATGTGAAGCGCGAAAACGCCAATATCAACGGCGACACCTCCATGGGTGCCATGCTCAAGTATGGCAGCGAGGGTGCCAAGCAGTTCTACCAGATGTTCGTGCTCAAGCCTGAACACGCCAAAGCACATCAGGAGGGCGACATCCACATCCACGATCTGGATTTCTACACCCTGACCACCACCTGCTGCCAGATCGATATCAAGAAGCTCTTCAAAAACGGCTTCTCCACCGGTCACGGCTACCTGCGTGAGCCCAACGATATCGCTTCCTACTCCGCACTGGCCTGCATTGCCATTCAGTCCAACCAGAATGATCAGCACGGCGGTCAGGCAATCGCCAACTTCGACTACGGTATGGCAGACGGTGTTATGAAGTCCTTCAAGCGCTACTACACCCGCAACCTTGCCAAAGCTTTGATGTTCTGGAAGGAGATTGCAGATCCCGAGGAGGAACTGAAGGCTCTTCGCCAGAAAATCGAGGAAGAAACCGGTCTGTATCCCCGTATGGAAACCTTCCAGCCCTATCTGGATGCTGAGCTCCCCTACCTTGTTGAGAAGTTTGGGGACAGGGAAACAATGGTCAAGGCCCAAAAGCAGGCTATTCATTTCGCTGAGAAGGAGACTGACCGCGCCACCTTCCAGGCTATGGAGGCCTTTATCCACAATCTGAACACCATGCACTCCCGCGCCGGCGCACAGGTACCCTTCTCCTCTATCAACTACGGTATGGACACCTCTCCCGAGGGCCGTATGGTCATGCGCAATCTGATGCTCACCACCGAGCAGGGTCTGGGCAACGGCGAGACTCCCATCTTCCCCATTCAGATCTTCCGCGTGAAGGAAGGCGTGAACTACAA
This sequence comes from Candidatus Pelethomonas sp., assembly GCA_045615065.1. Lineage (GTDB taxonomy): Bacteria > Bacillota > Clostridia > Oscillospirales > Oscillospiraceae > Pelethomonas. The sequence continues at coordinate 16,885 of JAZLEB010000105.1, forward strand.
CCCCGGCGACCCCAACTACGATCTCTTCAAGCTGGCCTGCCGCTGCAGCGCCAAGCGTCTGTTCCCCAACTTTGCCTTTATCGATGCTCCCTTCAATCTGCGCTACTACGACCCCAAGCGTCCCGAGACCGAAGTAGCATATATGGGCTGCCGCACCCGTGTTGTCGCCAATGTACACGACAGCAGCCGTGAGCAGTGCAATCAGCGCGGCAACCTGAGCTTCACCTCCATCAACCTGCCCCGTATCGCCATCCGCGCCAAGGGTGATCTGGATGTTTTCTTTGACGATTTGGATCGTAAGATGGGTCTGTGTGTGGATCAGCTTCTGGAGCGCTTTGAGATCCAGTGCCGCAAGAAGGTATACAACTTCCCCTTCCTGATGGGTCAGGGCGTGTGGCTGGATAGTGAAAAGCTCAAATGGACCGATGAGGTTCGCGAAGTTTTGAAGCACGGCACTCTTTCTATTGGTTTCATCGGTCTGGCTGAGGCACTGGTGGCTCTCACCGGTGAGCATCACGCCCAGAGCGAGCGCAGCCAGCGTCTGGGTCTGGAGATCATTGCCCGCATGCGCGCCCGCGTGGATGCGGAAGCACAGCGCACCGGCCTGAACTTCTCCCTGCTGGGCACTCCCGCCGAGGGTCTCTCCGGCCGTTTTGTCCGCATCGACAAGAAGAAGTTCGGCATCATTCCCGGTGTTACCGATAAGGATTACTACACCAACAGCTTCCACGTTCCTGTCTATTACAAGATCAGCGCATTCGACAAGATCAAGCTGGAGGCTCCCTACCATGCACTGACCAACGCCGGTCACATCAGCTACATCGAGATGGACGGCGATCCCATGAAGAATTTGGACGCCTTCGAGAAGGTCGTTCGCTGCATGAAGGAGTCCGGCATCGGCTACGGCAGTGTCAACCACCCCGTTGACCGCGATCACGTCTGCGGCTTCACCGGCATCATTGATGACGAGTGCCCCGGCTGCGGCCGCAAGGAAGGCGATGGCAACATCGGCTTCGAGCGCATCCGCCGCATCACCGGCTACCTGGTCGGTACCATGGACCGCTGGAACGATGCCAAAACAGCGGAAGAGAAGGATCGTGTAAAGCACGGCATCTAAAATAACAGCAAAAACAGGAGTGCTGCATCAGCACTCCTGTTTTAATTGTTGTGGAGAGATAACTTGGAGTTTATCGGTGTGATTGCATCGCAGTACGCAAGGCTCCCTCTGACGAGGGAGCTGGCGAGCGAAGCGAGACTGAGGGAGAGAAAACCAAGAATTGCAGTGTATCTCTCCCTCCGAGTCGCCTGCGGCGACCCACCTCCCTCGTCAGAGGGAGGCTTGAG
>JAZLEB010000106.1:0-2068 GCA_045615065.1 Candidatus Pelethomonas sp.
CGCCGTATTACGACGGGGTGACGTTTGAGATGGTGGAAAAGTAGAATGTTGAGTGAGGAGTTAGGAGTTAGGAGTTAGGAGTATGAGTAAAGTGCTCCCCTTGTCAAGGACAATTTTGATTTGGCAAGGGAGAGTAGAGGACAGAATGTGATATACTCTCCCTGCGCGGGCGGAGGACAGGGCAACGCTGAGGAGCGACCCGAGCGCCGATCCGCGTCACGGGAGGGCGGCACATTTGTGTCGCTCTATTTCCGTTGCGCGAAGCGCGCCGCCCTTTCGTGCGAAGGCGATAAACCTCGGGGGTCCGGGGGCAGAGCCCCCGAGAGGTTATGCCTTTGGTGGAGTTCCGGGAAGCGGGTACTCCCCTGTGGTGACATAATGGTAGTACTGTCTCGGGGACAGCTTCGCCAGCTGCCACTGGTAACGGTCGTTGTTGTAGTAATCGAACCAGTCGTCCACGTCGCGTTTGGCATCATCAAACGTTTCCCAACGAGCCATTTTGTCAGCCAGTTCATCCTTCATGTGGCCGTAAAAGCTCTCCTGTGGGGCGTTGTCCCAGCAGTTGCCCCGGCGCGACATGCTCTGCCGAAGGCCGAGGTCGTTGACCAGCCTTATGAACTGGATGCTGGTATAGTGGCAACCCTGATCGGAGTGAATCATCGTCTCCGTCTGCAGGGAAATACCGTGATCTCTCTGCATGATTTTGACTGTCTCCAGCACAAAGTCAATCTCAAGGCTGTCGCTGAGCACATGGGCCAATGCCTCTTTCGTGTAGGCGTCCAGGATCGTGGACAGGTAGAGGAAGCCATCGTGAAACCGCATATAGGTAATGTCTGTCAGCAGCACGGCTCGTGCGCCATGCGCCTCAAACTCCCGATTCAGGAGATTCGCAGCAACATTGCTGGTTCGCAGTGCCTTTGCCATCTGTCGATACGGATTTGCCTTGCGGAACGGACAAAACAGGTTGTATTTCCGCATCAGCCGCCGTATCTTCTTTGGATTCATGACGATTCCCATGTGGAGCAGGCGCATGTTGACACCGAGGACACCTTTCTTGTAGCCACGGAAATTGTACGCTGTCAGAATCAGCTCAAAATCTGCCCTGTCCTGCTGTTCCCTCCTGTTTCGCGCATCCTCCGCAGACACCCACCTGTAGTATCCGGAACGCGATACGCCGGCGATTTCACACAAGGCGCTGACGCTCAGTTCAGTATCCTTGTTCATCAGTGACTCGTGTATGATCTCAAAGACGACGGATTGAGCGCCCATGACTATTCGCCTCGCTTTCCCAGGATCACCTTCTGCGAGAGTTTTTTTAGGAGCTTCACTTCCTCCCGCAGATAGATGACCTCGTTCTTCAGCTTGGCATAAGACTCCGCGCTGGCGTCCAGTTGTTCGATCTCCTCCTTATTCATGCGTGCTGTCGGCGGTCTGGTATATCCCTCGTGGAGTCCTCGCGGTGAAGCCGCTTCCTTCCTGGTATTGCGAACGATATTCTTCATCCTCTGAGCGCCCAGTATCTCGCAGTCATAGCCCAGTGCCTCTACGATCTGCCTGCTGCTCATTCCGCTTTCATACAGCTCAAGCACTCGCACTTTCGCTTCCATTGTGATGGACATGCCGCTTGCGGATGCTCTGAGCGTATATGGATTCGCTCGCAATATCGCAATCTCTTCCGGTGTGAAACTCGAACCATTCCCTGCCATGGTAATCAACAGTCCTTTCTTATCTCAGTATATCACCTCCGATCTTGCTTGTCACGCTGGCCCTGTCGTCTGTTTGCCTTGCCGTGCTGTTTTCAATGTCCACTTTCGTGGACCGGTTATATTTCACTGTCCATAATACGAGGTGGGTGCTATATGGACTGTCCATTTCCCGGGATGGTGCATATTTCCGGTGTCCATCCTTCGGGGAGTATTTTAGATGGCGGGGAGCTAATTTCATCCTCGGAATAGCGACATAGTTTTTTCTGCGCCACATTTGAGTGCAATAATTGTCATTTCATCTGGCGTTTCCATCATATCATGTGCAAACCAAAGCAGCATATTACTATTGATTCCGCCAATAT
>JAZLEB010000107.1:0-11857 GCA_045615065.1 Candidatus Pelethomonas sp.
CTATGGAGCAGGTGATAAAAATCGGTGATCGTATCCATGACATTGAGAGCTTGTTCAACAGGGATGCCCATGCTTGCAATAGCTTCTTTTGATTTTTTGAATGTCAATATATTTACCGCCGGTGCCGCACCATAATGCAGCACCGGCGGTTTCCACTTAGTCCTTATATCATAATTGCATCGCCGTTCAGGATCGGTTCTGACCTTTTGTACTTAATCCATGCGACCTCTCGGCTTGGATTCCGGTCGCCTGACTGTGCCGCTTCTGAAGTACGCATCTTCGTGCTTGTCGAAATAAACAAATAATCCGAACCCATCTCCCACAGGGAAGAGTTGGTTCGGATTATATTGCTTTGGTGCCGGTGACCGGACTCGAACCGGTACGCTGTCGCCAGCGGTGGATTTTGAGTCCACTACGTCTACCATTCCATCACACCGGCAGATATGACTTGTACATTATAGTACAGTATGGATAAAAAAGCAAGAGAGAATTTTTGGGTTGGAAATTGTAAAAATTTTATGAAACGTAAAAGAGATACTACCAAAACGCAAAGATTTGTGGTAGATTATAGATTGAAAAATAGGGGTGATATCGCCACATTTCGGGAGGTGTAAGCTGCAATGTTCAAACGGATCAAAATTCTTCTGCAGGCGCTGCTGATAGCAACGGTGCTGAGCGGATGTATGTTCACCGTGTCGGTGGAGGAACTTTACGCGCTGCCGCAGCTGCCTGCCGAGTATCAGGCGCTGGACAGAATGATCGAAGAGATATTGTCTGCCGGCGCAGAGACCATTGCGCCCGCTGCGGGCGGCAACCTGCAGGCTGTACAGCCGCAGGACCTGGACGGTGATGGTGTGCCGGAGATCCTGGCGTTTTTCCGGGTCAGCAATGCTGACCGCCCGCTGAGGATCTGCATTTTCCGGCAATTGAACGAGGGCTATGAGCTTGCTGCCACCATTGAGGGCGGCGGTACTTCCATATACAGCATCAGCTATCCCGACATGAACGGCGACGGCGCAAGAGAAATCCTGGTCAGCTGGCGTGTGGGCACGCAGCAGGCACTGTCGGTCTATCGGCTGGAAGAACTGGTGCCGATCCAGCTGATGAGCGCTTCCTATGTGCGCTATGAAACGGGCGACATAGACGGCGACGGCCTTTTGGAGCTGGTGGTGCTGCGCGGCGATGAGAGTGAGGCGGGCGGAAGTGTTGCCGACCTCTATGACTGGGATGGTACCAGTCTGGTTCCTAAGTCCGGCGCCCGACTTTCTGTGGCGGTCAGTGAGCTGCAGTGGATGCAGCAGGGCTTGCTGGAAAGCGGAGAGAGGGCGGTGTTTGTGACCGGCCGTGTGGCGGGTGAGGAAGATACCAGCCGCGCGGTGACAGATATCCTTATCTGTCGTGAGGGTGAGCTGCGGAATATTCTGCTCAGTCAAATCACCGGAACTTCCACGCAGATCTCCCGATATTTCGGATTACAGCCTCAGGATATCGACGGTGACGGAGCTATTGAGATCCCCGTGACGGCGACACTTCCGGCGACAGATATCAATGACCAAATGTGGAAGATCTACTGGTATGACTTCTATGCAGACGGCAGCAGCAATCGCAGCACGATCACCTACCACAATCTCGCGGACAACTGGTATCTTGTGATCCCTGAGGAATGGGACGGGCGGTTTACCGTAGTGCAGGACAACACCAATGCTGCGGAGCACGCGACAACATTTTACAGCCTTGCGGGCAGAAGTCCTGACAAGGTGCTGTTCACGGTGTATACCCTGACCGGAGACGATCGGGAGCAGCAGGCCGAGGAAGACGGAAAAATGATCCTGCGTCGGTCCGGTGCGGTGTATGCCATAGAGCAGGGACCGAATTTTGAAAGATGGCGGTATACGATCGCGCTCAATGAGCTGATCGGACGATTTAATGTGATTACCACAGCGTGGAGCACAGGAGAGGAGTAAACCCATGGCAAAAAAAGTTCTGGTGCTGGAGGATGAGTCCAGTATCCGCAGTTTTATTGTGATCAATCTTACCCGCGCGGGCTATGAGGTCAGCGAGGCGGAGAGCGGCGAACAGGCGCTGGAGATCTTAAAAAAGCAGAGTGATATCCGCGTGGCACTGCTGGATGTAATGCTGCCGGGTATCGACGGATTTGAGGTCTGCCGCCGTATCCGAGCCACCAATACCGCGATCGGTATTATTATGCTCACCGCGAGAAGTCAGGAGATGGACAAGGTCACCGGATTGATGACCGGTGCTGACGACTATGTAACCAAGCCGTTTTCTCCTGCGGAGCTGACCGCCCGCGTGGATGCGCTGTTCCGCCGTGCTGGCGGCGCAGTGCGTGAGCAGGCAGGTGAGATCCGCTATGAGCCGTTTGTTCTGAATACATCCAACCGAACTTTGGAAAAGAACGGAGAGCGGCTGAAGCTGACACAGGTGGAATATGCCATCATCAAGATGTTTATGGAAAATCCCGGCAAGGCGCTCTCACGCGAGGAGATCCTGGATATCGTCTGGGGACGGGATTATTTCGGCGAGCTGAAGATCGTGGATGTAAATATCCGCCGTCTGCGGTTAAAAATTGAAGACAACGCGCAGAATCCGACATATATCAATACGGTCTGGGGTTACGGTTATAAGTGGGGCGCATGAGCACAGGCTTCTGTTGTCTTCACTTCGCCGCGAGTGCGGCGTGACAAGCATTTTTCGAAGAAAAATCTTGCCGCAGGGCGGATTCAATTCGCCCGAGGAAGAAAAATAAGGCAGGGTTCCCAACGGACTGCAGTCCGTTGGGACAGACAACGCGCAGAATCCGACATATATCAATACGGTCTGGGGTTACGGTTATAAGTGGGGCGCATGAGGAACAGCTGACATACAAAAGAGAAACGGAGGCCAATCATGAAAAAACGAAAAATGGAAATACACGGCCTTCGCCAGCGTTGGCTGATCAACTCTCTGAGTCCCATTTTTATTGTGGTCCTTCTGGTGGCGATCGCCTTCTGTGTGGGTATGACCAACTACTACTACAATGCCATGTACGACGGTCTGGCTACCCGCGCAGCCCATGCCAGCGATTATTTTACCAGCTATACCATGAACAGCTACACGGAGTTTTATCAGTCTGCCTATACATTCACAAAAGACTTTGCCGAGAGCGACTCGCTGGAGGTGCAGTTTATCGGTGAGAGCGGTAAGATCATCATATCCTCCTACGGACTGACAGCGGGTCTCTCGCCGGGAACATCGGATATCACCGACGCGCTGGAGAAAGGTGAGATGGGCTACTACCGGGGTGTGGATCCGGGAACGGGAGAACACATCATGTCCGTGAGCGCACCGCTGCAGTTTGACGGCCGTGTGCGGGGCGTTCTCCGCTATGTTACAGCTATGTCCGCGGTGGAGCGGGAGATCCTGCTGACCATCGGCGTGGCGGCGGTGCTGCTTCTGCTGTGCATAGGTATGGTATACTTCTCTAATATGATCTTTATCAAAAACGTTGTCACGCCGTTGGCAGAGGTCACAGAGACTGCCAAGCATATCGCGGGTGGAAGCTACGGTACGCAGATGGAGAATACTCATCAGGATGAGATCGGACAGCTGATCGACGCGATCAACGATATGTCAAGCAAGATCCGTATGGGTGAAAAGATGAAGACGGAGTTTATCTCCTCCGTGTCCCACGAACTGCGCACCCCTCTGACCGCTATCAACGGTTGGGGTGAGACTCTTTTGGAAATGGAACGCTCGGGCAGTGATCCTGAGCAGATGCGCCGCGGTGTGGGCATTATCGTGAAGGAATCCCGCCGCCTGACCACCATGGTGGAGGAGCTGCTGGATTTTTCCAAGATGGAGGATGGACGGTTTACCCTCAGTGTGGAACCGGTGGATCTGCAGGCGGAATTTGAAGACGCGGTATACACCTACCGGGAACTGTTCAAGCAGGAGGGGATCGAACTGACCTATGACGGCGGCGATGATCTGTTTCCTCCGATTTCCGGTGATCCGGAACGGCTCAAGCAGGTGTTCTGCAATGTGCTGGACAATGCCGCCAAGCACGGCGGCGCGGGCAAGCGCATTGATGCTGCCATATTTGGCAACGAGCAGAGTATTACCATGACTGTACGTGATCACGGCGCGGGTATTCCCGAAAATGAGCTGCCCTTTGTGAAACAGAAATTCTACAAGGGATCTTCCAAGGCTCGCGGCAGCGGTATCGGACTTGCGGTGTGTGAGGAGATCATTGCCCGGCATAACGGAGAATTTGATATCACCAACGCGGAGGGCGGCGGCTGTATCGTGACGATCACACTGCCAAGCGTGTGATTGGCACGGATAATAAAAGATTTGTTTTAGAACAAATGTTGCAAAATAAAAACAGATGTGATATAACATAGTAAAAGGAACTGAGAGGCAAAACCTATGGCTAAGAAAAATTCGTCCGTCTTTCGTACAAACATCGGCGGACAGGCACTGATTGAAGGAATCTTGATGCGCGGACCCGAAAAGCAGGCGATCGTTGTACGGTCTCCCGAGGGGCTGGTGATCAAAGAAGAAGAACTGAAACTGGTCAAGGATAAGTACCCCATTCTGGGTCTTCCGTTTATTCGGGGCGGCGTGACATTTCTGGACAGTATGTTCAAGGGCGTGAAGGCGTTGATGTTCTCTGCCGATTATTTCCCCGAGGAGGGAGCCGGTGAGCCATCCAAGTTCGACCTGTGGCTTGAGAAAAAGCGGGGTAATGAGAAAATGGAAAAGCTGGTGATCGGCGTGGCGGTAGTTCTGTCGGTGCTGTTCTCTATCGCGCTGTTCATGCTGCTGCCCTCGGCGGTCTCCTCACTGGTGGAGCTGGTTACAGACAGTGTGTTGGTGCGCAATCTGGTGGATGCGGTACTGCGTATCGCCATCTTCATGACCTATCTCGCCGCTGTATCCCGTATGAAGGATATCCGCCGTGTGTTTTCCTACCACGGCGCGGAGCACAAGTCCATCCACTGCTACGAAAAGGGCCTGGAGCTGACGGTGGAGAATGTGCGAGCCCAGTCCAAGCATCATCCCCGCTGCGGTACCAGTTTTCTGATGGTAGTTATCATCATCTCTATTCTGATCCATACGGTGATCTTCGCGTTCTTTACCCCTCCCAACCTTTTGGTGCGGCTTTTGATCCAGTTGGCGACACTGCCGGTGGTGGTGGGTGTTGCCTATGAGTTCAACAGGTTTGTGGGCGCGCACGACAACGCGATTACCGCCTTTTTGGCGGCACCCGGTATGTGGATGCAGAAGTTTACCACCTATGAGCCCGATGACGGTATGATCGAAGTGGCGATCGAGGCGCTGAAACGGGTGATCCCCGAGGAAAAGGGAAAGGATAAGTGGTAAGCGCTATGGCTACTACCTACAACAACTTATATCTCGATATCCGCAGTCGCCTGAAAAAGGCCGGCTGCCCGGGGGCGAATCTGGAGGCCCGCGAGCTGGTGTGCTGCGGCAGCGGCAAGACCAAGGAGGAGTTCTTTCGGGATGCGCAGCTCTATGTGACGCCGGATACGGAAAAGGCGATACAGGCGCTGGTGGAGCGGCATCTGAACGGTGAGCCGGTGGCTTATCTCATTGGAGAGTGGGAATTCTACGGACTTCCGCTGGATGTATCCGAAGCGGTGCTGATCCCCCGGCCTGACACAGAGGTGCTGGCAAGCTGTGCCATCGACTATGTGAAGGAGCAGGGAGACTGCCGGGTGCTGGATCTTTGCGCGGGAACAGGCTGCATCGGTCTTGCTGTTGCCGCCAACGCGCCCCAAAGCCATGTGCTGCTGGGTGAGATCTCTGAGAGCGCCATTCGCATCTGCCGGCAGAATATCCGCAGAAATTCTCTCACCGCGCAGGTTTCGGTGATGATGCTGGATGCTCTGCAGCCGCCGCCCAGAGCAATCGGCGAGTTCCAATGCATTGTGAGTAATCCGCCCTACATTCCCCGCGCGGATATGGAAACACTGGATCACTCCGTAAAAAACTTTGAACCCCATTTGGCCCTGTGCGGCGGTGAGGATGGCTACGACTTCTATACCGCTATCATTCGGCACTGGAAGGATGCGCTGGCGGTGGGCGGTAAGCTGTTTTTTGAAGTGGGTATCGGGCAGGCGGACACTGTGCTACGGATGATGCGCGCCGAAGGCTTCGGTGAGCTGGAGATCGTGCCGGATCTGAACGGTATTTCCCGCGTGGTGTACGGCACACGACTTGATAAATTGGAAATAAATTAAATTTACATAGAGGAGAAACGAATCATGGCTGAGAAGAAAACTGTACCTGCAAAGGTTGCGACCCCTGCCAATGACAAGAAGCAGGCGATCCAGACCGCAATGAGTCAGATCGAGAAGATGTACGGCAAGGGCTCCATCATGCGCCTGGGCGATCAGATGGATCAGATGAATGTGGAGGTTATCCCCACCGGTTCTCTGGCACTGGATCTGGCGCTGGGTATCGGCGGTGTGCCCCGCGGCCGTATTATTGAGATCTACGGCCCCGAGTCCTCCGGTAAGACCACTCTGGCGCTGCACATCGTTGCCCAGGCACAGAAGGCCGGCGGCGAAGTGGCCTTTGTGGATGCTGAGCACGCGCTGGATCCTACCTATGCCCGCGCACTGGGCGTTCGTATTGAAGACCTGCTGGTTTCCCAGCCGGATACCGGTGAGCAGGGTCTGGAGATCACCGAGGCACTGGTCCGTTCCGGTGCTGTGGATGTGGTGGTCGTGGACTCCGTTGCCGCACTGGTCCCCCGCAGCGAGATCGAGGGCGAGATGGGCGACAGCTTTGTGGGTCTCCATGCCCGCCTGATGAGCCAGGCTCTCAGAAAGCTGGCGGGCGCTATCAACAAGACCAACTGCATCGTGGTGTTCATCAACCAGCTGCGTGAGAAGGTGGGCGTGATGTACGGCAACCCCGAAGTCACCACCGGTGGACGCGCGCTGAAGTTCTATGCCTCTATCCGCATCGATGTGCGCCGCGTGGAAACACTGAAGAACGGCAGCGAGATCATCGGCAACCGCACCCGCGCAAAGGTGGTCAAGAACAAGATGGCACCTCCTTTCCGAGAGGCGGAGTTTGATATTATGTACGGCGAGGGCATCAGCCTTCTGGGTGAGCTGCTGGATCTGGGTGTGAAGCTGGATCTGGTGCAGAAGTCCGGCTCCTGGTTCTCTATGGGCGAGAACCGGTTGGGTCAGGGCCGCGATGCCGCCAAGCAGTATCTGAAGGAGAATCCCGATGTGGCCGACGCACTGGAAGCTGCTATCCGCCGCGATTTCTTCAAGCTCATGAGCGCCCAGTCTCAGGTGGCTGCCCGCGCGGCAGGCCGTGCGGTGGATGTGTCTGCCGACGATTTTGACGATGACGATGAGGGTTGAGTCCCTCAAGCCCTCTCAGCGAAAAAAGGGGCGGTTTCTTCTGACGATGGAGGATGGGAGCATTCTCCGTGTTACGGAGGAGGAGCTCATTCAATTCCACCTTCGTGAGGGGCAGGAACTGGACGATGATACCCTGGCGGCGCTGAAGAAAAGCGCCGATGCGTCCAATATAAAGGCGAAGGCGGCCAATATGATCGCCGCCCGCCCCCTTTCCAAAAAAGAACTGCAGAAGCGGTTGATGCAGAAAGGCGGCGACGCCGAGAGCGCCGAGGCCGCTGTGGAGTGGCTGGAGGATTTGGGCGCAGTGAACGATGCGGCCTATGCATCGTCCCTTGTGCGCCACTATTCCTCCCGCGGCTACGGAAAAGGTCGTATCCGTGAGGAACTGCACCGGAGAGGTGTAGCAAAGGAACTGTGGGAGGAGGCACTGGAGGAGGTGCCCGACAGCGCAGATGCGCTGGATGCCCTCATTCAGAAAAAATGCAGAGGAGACCTCAGCGATCCTAAGGAGCGTAAGCGCGTGTGCGACGCGCTTCTGCGCCGCGGGTTTTCGTGGGGTGAGGTCAGAGCCGCCCTGGGGCGGTATACGGAACTACCGGAGGAATGAGAATTTAAACGGAGGGATTTCTACGAACACGGCAGGAATTACGACCGAAAATTTCCAAGAGTTTCTCTGGGGGAACTTAGAGGAAAATCATACGCAAAAAGGCGCATTCAAATTCCATTTATCGACTTTCCTTGCTCCAAATGCGATCGAAGAAAGGGAAGATGGAATTATTGCGGGAATTGACGGACTCAAAGCGTTCCCCGAGGTAGATACGATGCGCATTTTAGCGCTGGATCAGGAGTCTTTCGATTATTTTTTTACTACCTATGGACAGCAGATCCGCGTGATTCATATTCACAGATGTCCCGCGGTTAGGGATTGGTCTGTGCTGGGGACGCTTCCTGATTTGGAATTCCTCTCTGTGTTCAATAATCGAAGTGTGACATCCCTGTGGGATATGAGCAAGAATGAGTCGCTGAAAGGACTCTGTCTAGAGAATATTTCTAAGCTGAAATGCTTATTTGGAATTGAAAAAGCGAAAAATCTCGAATGGTTTCGGTTTGGGAACGCGGTTTGGGACTCTGCTATTATAGATTCTTACAAATATTTTGCCGGAACAAAAGTCAGATATTTGAGTTTTCGTGGAAAGAAGATCGAAGACAACGATCCGTCCTATCTTGCACAGATGCCCCTTCTTGAACAGTTGGATCTTGCGTGGATATATACCACGGAACAGATCGCGTGGATCGTTGCCAATTGTCCGAACGTAAAAGGACAATCGCTGCAGGCGGTGACCGAGTTTACAGATCTCGATGGTACGCCCAGTGTTCATGTTGCCGGAAAAGGCAAGCGAAGAATGCGCATTGCCGGAAACGAAAAGAAAATCCGGCGGTGCATTGATTACTTTGATCGGCTTGTAGAGTTGTACCGTGGTGTTCCCTATGAGGAAGCAATGAAGATTCCGGTCAAATAACTGAGAAACAATATGGGTATGGTAATTGCCTATCCATAAAAAGGAGCGATTTTATGCCCTATCAAGTACATTTTATTTCCCTTGGCTGCGCAAAGAATGTCGTCAACTGCGAGCAGATGATGGAGCTTTGCCGCGCGGCGGGGCATACCCTTGCTGAGCAGCCGGAGGGTGCGGATGTTGCGGTGATCAACACCTGCGGTTTTCTCTCCACCGCCAATGAGGAGGCCATCGAGAACATTCTGAACATGGCGGAGCTGAAGCGGGAGGGACTTTTGAAGAAGATCCTTGTGACCGGCTGTATGACCCAGCGCTACGGCAGCGAAGTCACCGACGAACTGCCGGAGGTAGACGGTGTTCTGGGCACCGGCAGCTATAAGGATATTGTTTCCGCCATTGAAGATGTGATGGCGGAGAAGAAGGCCAGCTACTTTGACGATATCAACGCTGACTGCGATGAGTTCGGCAGAGTTCTGACCACGCCCCCTCACTACGCGTATCTGCGTATTGCCGAGGGCTGCGACAACTGGTGCGCCTTCTGCATCATTCCGAAGCTGCGCGGCAAGTACCGCTCCCGTCCCATGGACAAGGTCCTTGCGGAGGCAAAGGAGCTTGCAGCAAAGGGAGTGAAGGAACTGATCGTCATCGCGCAGGATATTACCCGCTACGGCACCGACTGGGACGGTGAGCATCATCTTGCTGACCTGCTGGAAGAACTGTGCAAGATGGAGTTCCACTGGATCCGCCTGCACTATCTCTATCCCGATCAGATGGACGACCGACTGATCGATGTGATCGCCCGGGAGGATAAGATCCTGAAGTATCTGGACATTCCTCTCCAGCATTGCAACGATACTATTCTGCGCCGCATGAACCGTAAAGGTGATAAGGCTTACATCGAAGCGCTGCTGGATAAGCTGAGAGATCGTATCCCCGGCCTGGTGCTGCGCACCAGCATCATTACGGGTCTCCCCGGTGAGGGCGAGGATGAGTTTGAGGAGCTGAGCCAATTCCTGTGGGATCAGCGGCTGTTGCGCGCCGGTGTGTTCCCCTACTCCCCCGAGGAGGGTACGCCTGCCGCCAAGATGGATCGTGTGGACAGCGAGGAAGCAGCGAGACGCGCCGAGCTGGTGGTGGATATCCAGTCCCGTATCATGGACGAGTGGAACGAGGAGATGCAGGGTGAGATCCTTGAGGTGCTCTGCGAAGGCTTCGACGGACAGTCCATGAGTTTTGTGGGCCGCAGCTATGCAGAAAGCCCCGATATCGACGGACGAATTTACTTCACTGCTGATGACGAGGTGGAGACAGGAACATTTGTGCAGGTTCGTATCACCGGTACGATGGACGGTGAGCTGACCGGTGAATTGGTGGAAAACTGACAACAAAGCGGATAATTCGACAAAAATATGACAGAACGTATTCGAAAAACAGAAGAATTTCTGCGTGCCAAGCTGGCGGAAAGTCCCTATTTTATCAAGAAACCTGAGTCGGGCGCCTACCGCTTGGAGCACTCCATCCGTGTGGCGCGTATCGCCGGAGCGATTGCAAAAGTGGAGGGATTTGACGAGGAGGCGATGATCATCGCCGGACTTCTCCACGATGTGAGCTACTGCCGGGAGTTTGATGAGGACGGATGGAAAAATCACGGGCGGGATGCCGCCCGCATCGCCCGCCCTTTTCTTGAGGAACTGGGACTTAGCGCTGAAACGGTGAATGAGATCTGCTATGGCATTGCGATCCATGTGGATGACGAGGCGGACTTTGCGGGTGAACGCACTGCGTTTGCGCTGACGGTAGGCGATGCGGATAATATTGATCGCTTTGATGCTTATCGCCTGTACGAAACATTGGAAAATGCCGGGTACAGCAAGCTGAGCGCGGCGGAGAAAAAGGCGCACGTGGACAGGACACTGGAGAGGCTGGAGAAATACTTTGACCTTCCGTTTGCCACCAGGGAAGCATCCCGCCTATGGCGGGAGCACCTGAGCGTGTACCGCGACTTTTATATCAGGCTGCATGAGCAGCTGGAGATGAGTACCGGTTACTGTGAGTGCGACCGGGAACCTGAGATCGAAGCACCGGCAATGAACGAGAATCTGCTGGGCCTGTCTGGACATTTTTAACTGCAAAGGAGAATTGCCATGAATCTTCCCAATAAACTGACGCTGCTGCGTATTGTGATGATCCTTCCATTCCTGCTGGTGCTGTATCTTGATGTGCCCTTTGCCAGCTATATTGCACTTGCCATTTTCATTGTAGCAAGTCTTACCGACTGGCTGGACGGAAAGATCGCCCGCAAGTACAACCTGATCACAGACTTCGGAAAGTTCGCGGATCCTTTGGCGGATAAGATGCTGGTCACTGCCGCTATGGTGTGGTTCGTGGAGTGCGGACTTATGCCCGGCTGGGCGCTGTTCGTGGTGCTGCTGCGCGAGTTCGCGGTAAGCGGACTGAGAATGGTGGCAAGTGACAAGGGCAGAGTGATCGCCGCAGGATGGTCCGGTAAGGTAAAAACCGCAGCCACTATGGTATGCATCATCATCATGTTCCTGCCGGTGGGTGAATGGCTCAAGATCGGACAGACAGTCAATATGATCTGTGTGGGTATTATCGTAGTCACTACCATCTACTCCGGTGTGGAGTATTTTATCAAGAATAAGGATTGTCTGAAGGATATGTGATCCTTTGGAAAAGAGGACAGCCGCCCGGCAAGGGCGGCTGTCCTCTTTTTGCTTGGAAAAATTCAAATTGGAGTTTGTCGGGGAGTTAGGTTAGCATAATCTCAAGCCTACCTCTGACGAGGGAGGTGGGTCGCCGCAGGCGACTCGGAGGGAGAGATACACCGCAGTTCTTGTTTTCTCTCCCTCAGTCAGCCTTTGGCTGACAGCTCCCTCGTCAGAGGGAGCCTTGCGTACTGTGGTGCAAACT
>JAZLEB010000108.1:0-15143 GCA_045615065.1 Candidatus Pelethomonas sp.
GCGACCTTCATGGGCTTCTGAGGATCGGTGAAGATGTTCTGACGCAGACCGTACAGAGGCAGAGCCTTGGCGTAGGTCATCTCAGAGCAGACAACGATGGAGCCGTACTTGCAGGTGAACAGGCTCATGAGAGCTGCTTCCATGTTGGCGTCGCCGTTTGCCAGGTGGGAAACGTTGACGATGGAGGGATAACCGAAGGTACGATCCTCGTCCTTCAGAGCAGCGCGGCGGACCTGAACGGTGTTGGCGTAGGTGTCCTTGATGTTGGCACCGGTGGTGTCGATCATCAGGTTCTTGTTGCCGGCGGCCTCCAGCTTCTCCACGGTGTCGTGGATCTGCTCCAGAGTCTCGCCGCGAACGCCCAGCAGAACCTTAGCCTCGGTAGCGACAGCGCTCATGTCGGCGAAGTTCTCAGCGGTAGCGCCGTTGAGGATGAAATCGGTGCCGGCCAGAGCGGCAACGGCAGCCTTGGCAGCCTCAACGCAGGTGACGTTCAGAATGATGGGGCGGTTCAGAGCCTTTGCCTTGTTGACCAGGGCAACATACTCATCAACGCTCTTGTCGCAGCAGTGGGTGACGTTGACGAACTCAACGTACATACGCTCGCCGATACGCTCGTAGTCGACAGCGGGGATCTTGGCCAGAACCTCATCCTGCTTGGCAGCGTCCATGCAATCGCAGACGTTGACAGCGTACAGGGTCTTGCTGACCAGGGTCTTCTCGTGACGAGCCAGAACGGTCTCGCCGCCCAGGGACAGCTCGCCGATCTTGAAGGACTTCATGGGAGGTGCAGTGGCCTCGCCCAGAGTAGCCAGAGCATCAGCGGACATGTGGGGGCACTTGTCAATGGTCAGAGCGCCGGAGGCGACCTTCATAGCGAAAGCCATGCAGGTGGGGTTACCGCAATCCTTGCAGTTGGTTTTGGGGGACAGCTTAAAGATGTCAAGACCTTTCAATGCCATTGTACTTCGCCCTCCTTACATCAGAGCAGCAATCAGCTGCGCAACGGTCTTAATGGATTCGGGATGCTTGAGAATAACAGCGTCGCTGCCGTAAGCCAGAACTGCGGTAGCAGTCTCAACTTCCATTGCGATGCCGCGTACATCCTGGCAGCCCCACTCGGGAGCATCGGCCTCGGATGCGGTGGACTCCTTGACGCCCCAGGTCTCATCGCCCACGGGGGTGATGATGGGCATCTGCAGAGTGGTATCGTTCTGGCTCAGAGCAGCAGCCTTGACACGCTCCAGGGTGGAGGAGACGTACTCAAAACCGTAACCTGCGGAAGCGGAGCCGACGTTCATGGCGACATTCTCACCGCTGACACCCATCTGGGTGATCAGAACGTTCAGCTGCTTTGCCAGGTTGATATCAACAGCGGACTCAGCGCCGACCTTCTGGCCATAAGCCAGACCTGCACCGGCGGCAACGCCCTTGTAGTTCTCTTCCTTAGCGGAGAGGACCAGGATGTTCTTGCCCTGCAGAGCTTCGGAGACCTTGCTCAGCAGCTCGCCGTCCTTCTCGGCGTTCTTGCAACCGGCAACGACGATGGGCTTGTCGACGACCTCGGCAACAGCCTTGGCCTCGGCAACGCACTCCTCAACGGACTTGTTGGCACCGTTGGGATCGGCCAGATCAAAGCGGATGCAGACGAAATCTGCCTCGGGCAGCTCAGCTGCCTTCTTGGCGCGGTCAGCCAGAGTGGTGCAGCCCTCATAGAAAGCGGCAAGACCCTTGCTGGGCTGCTCTGCGATGTCGGAAACATCGATACCGACCTTGGGACGGTTAACGATCTCACCATCGAAAGCATAGAGGTTGTTCACATTCTGGCCACCCAGGACGATGGCCTTATCGCCGGTTCCCAGCGTCAGAGCATTGATCTTAGCGCTGTAAACCTGAGGCTTTTTGACAAACGGCATAGTGGTTTACTCCCTTCATTCTGTTTGTTTTTTTGCCTGTTTATACAAAATAGATTTGGATCTATGATGCGCGGAATAATTAAAGAGCCAGCTGATCAAAAATGGCGTGGACCGCCTTCTTCACGGGGCTGTCCATGGGAACGCCGACGCTGGGCTTACCCTCTGCGTCGCACTCGTACACAGCCTCGTCGTGGGGCACAACGCCCACAAGGCGCATGCCGTACTTTTCAATCTCCTCGCGGACACCGTCGCTGAGGACGCCGCCGGGAGCGCGGTTGATAATGAGACCGACTTCCTTGGCGCCCAGCTTCAGATCCACGATCATCTCGCTCAGACGGCCTGCGGCCTGCACACCTCTGCGGGAGCAGTCGCTCACAAGGATGATGGTGTCCACCTGGGGCAGAACACCGCGGCTCAGGTGCTCAAGACCGGCCTCGTTGTCCACCACGATGTATTTGTAGTTCTTTGCGTACTTGGTGACCTGAGTGGTCAGAAGTCCGTTGACAAAGCAGTAGCAGCCCTTGCCCTGGGTGCGGCCCATGACGAGAAGATCATAGTCGTCCGCCTCCACAAGAGCATCGCTGAAGCGCATCTCTGCGTAATCAGCCTTGGTCATGCCTGCGGGGATGGGGCTTACAGAGGCCATCTCGGCCCGGGCAATGTCCTCGCGGATGTCGCCCAGCGTTTCCTCGACCTCGACGCCCAGTACTTCGTTCAGATTGGAGTTGGCATCGGCATCCACAGCGAGAACAGGACCGCCCTTCTTCTGGCAGAGATACTCAACGAGCATTCCGCAGATGGTGGTCTTGCCAACGCCGCCCTTGCCGGCCAGTGCGATGGTATGAGCCATATATGGATTCTCCTTCGGGAATAGATAAATTAAGCCTGAGCGATGATCACTGTGCCTGCGGTCAGATCTGCGCTGACCAGACGGCCCTTGACAGTGACAGTTTCGCCCATGATATCGGTAAAGGTGAGTTCGTCGCCCTCGCAGGTGATGGAGGAGACAAATCGGCACAGGATATTTTCGTCCTGCTTATCGTTGCGGTACACAGTGGAAAGACACATATTTGCCGGTTCCTTTGCTCAGAATACGGTGATTTTGCAATCATGTACTATGATAACGCAAATCCCGAAAATTTGCAAGACGATAAAGCAGAATAATTGTAAAAATTTTAACGGAAATCCTGTAAAAAACTGCCTGTTTCCAATGTTTTTCACATACTAAACCGATAAAGAGCAAAGCAGTGTACCGGAAAAACTTCCTCGCTTTCCGGTACACTGCGCTTTTACAGCCTGTTCTGAGGGTTTTGCTCAGCGGCGGCGGGTGCTTTTTGCCGCTTTGGATGCCTGTTGCTTCTTGCTGTGAGTGGGGCTGTTGGGGGTGCGGGCTTTCTTTGCCTGCGGTTTGTCGGCACCCGGTTTCGTGCGGCGGTCATCCGCGCGGCGGGAAGGCTTTCTGTCGGGCTTGCCGCGCTTTCCGTCACCTGCGGAGGGCTTCTTTGGCTTGTCACTGTCCTTATCGCGCTCGCCGCTGTGGAGAGGGCGGATCAGGCAGTCCTTACCGTAGCCAATAAGGTCGCTGCGTCCTGCCCGGTGGAGAGCCTCCACTACCAACCGGCGCATCTCGGGGCGCTTCCACTGGAGAAGAGCGCGCTGCAGCGCCTTGTCGTGGGGGGACTTGGCAACGTAGACAGATTCCATCGTTCTGGGGTCGATCTCTGTGTACCACATACAGGTGGAGAGCGTACCGGGGGTGGGATAGAAGTCCTGCACCTGCTCGGGCTGGCGGCCGGTCTTGTGAAGAAACACAGCAAGATCCACCGCATCATTCAAGGTGCAGCCGGGGTGGCTGCTCATGAGGTACGGAACGAGATACTGCTCCAGACCGTAGCGCTGGTTGAGCCGCTGGTACTTATCCTTGAACTTCTCGTAGACCTCAAAGTGGGGCTTGCCCATGTAGTCCAGTACTTGAGAGGAACAATGCTCCGGTGCCACTTTCAGCTGACCGGAGATGTGGTGGCGCACCAGGTCGGAGAAGAACTCGCTGTTCTTTTCGCACAGCATATAGTCGTAGCGGATACCGCTGCGGATAAACACTTTTTTCACACCCGGCACAGCGCGGACTTTTCTCAGCAGAGCAAGATAGTCGCTGTGGTCGGGATCGAGGTTTTTGCAGGGTGTGGGGGCAAGGCAGGAGCGGGTTTTGCACATACCGTTCTTCAGCTGCTGCTGGCAGCTGGGATGGCGGAAGTTGGCACTGGGACCGCCCACATCGTGTACATAACCTTTGAATTTCGGGTCGCGGGTAAAGCCTTCCACCTCGGCGATCACGCTCTCATGGCTGCGGGAGGTGATCATTCTTCCCTGATGAAACGCCAGTGAGCAGAAGTTGCAGCCGCCAAAGCAGCCTCTGTTGTGGGCCACAGAGAAGCGGACTTCCTCAATGGCGGCCACACCGCCCAGCTCATCATACATGGGGTGAACTTCCCGGGCGAAGGGCAGGGCGTAGACCGCGTCCAGCTCCTCACGGGAGAGAGGCTTCTGGGGAGGATTGACGATCAGCGTCCTGTCGCCGTGGCGCTGGGTGATCGCCTTGCCGCGGATGCAATCGTGCTCCTCGTACTCGATTTTGGTGGCCTTGGCATAGTCATGCTTGTCCGCCGCCACAGCCTCGAAGGAGGGAACACTGATACTGTCAAAGGCACAGGCCTTGCTGTTTGCGGCAAAGGCGGTGCCGCGCACATCGGTGATGGTGTCCGGCTTTTCACCTTTGGCAAGGCGCGCGGCGATCTCGCGGGTGGCGCGCTCGCCCATGCCGTAGACAAGAAGATCCGCCTGCGCGTCAAAGAGAATGGCACGGCGCACCTTGTCGTCCCAGTAATCGTAGTGGGCAAATCGGCGCAGGCTCGCCTCCAGTCCGCCAATAATGATGGGAGTTTCCCCAAAGGCCTCACGGGCGCGGTTGGCGTACACGATGGTGGGACGGTCGGGGCGCAGACCCATCTTGTTGCCGGGACTGTAGGCATCGGTGGAGCGGCGCTTCTTGGCGGCGGTGTAGTGGGCCACCATGGAGTCGATGTTGCCGCCGCCGATGAACACGCCGTAGCGGGGCTTGCCCATGGCGCGGAAGGCCTCCGCGCTGTGCCAGTCAGGCTGCGCCAGTACCGCTACGCGGTAGCCCTCGTCCTCCAGAACGCGGGCAATGATGGCTGTGCCGAAGCTGGGGTGATCGATATAGGCATCGGCGGTGACCACCAGAAAATCATAGTACCACCAGTCCCGCGCCTCCATGTCCGCGCGGCTGACAGGTAAAAATCGCAAGGTATCCATAGCTTGTCCTCCTTATCAGGGGGTGTCCAATTCGGGAATGGGGCGGATCACGCGGCGAAGATCCAGCAGCATGGCGCCGTTTTCACCGCGGGTGAAGCCGAAATGCTCAAAATAGGGGATCCATTCTTCTCCGCAGCATACAGCTACGTCCTCAAGAGAACGCAGGCGGGCGTGCTTTACCGCCTGCCCCAAAAGCTGCACACTGTAGCGCTGTCCTCTCCACTGGGGAAGAAGCTCGAAGCGGGTGATGTAAAGAGCGTCCTTCTCCGGGCGGAAGGCGGTATGACCTACAAGCTCCTCACCAAGGCGAGCTTCCAATGTGAGTTCGTTTTCCGCGCCGCTGACGGGAGTGAACCACAGACCCGGCTGAGTGGCGACCACCGTGTAGCTCTCCTTACCGGAAACGCCATGGCGGTGGACTTTGTTTTTCTGAGGGACATGGGAGGCATCGTCACGGTAGATGAGGCGCATCTCGTCCCCATCCACCTCCACAAGAGAAACAGCGGTGTTGTCGCCGTAGGGTGTGACGCCGATCTCCTCCAGAGAGAGTCCCTGCAGCGTACCGAGAAGGATACGCAGCGCGGCGCCGTGGCTGGTGGCGGCGACAGTGCCGCCGGGATGCCGGGCGGCAATATCACGAAGGGCATCCAGCATGCGGTCACGGACGGCGGTAAACGCCTCCGCGCTGTCGCTGCGGAACAGGTCGGGGCGATTGTTGAAATTGTAGTACATCTCCGCGTCCCGGCGGGCGACCTCACCCCAGGTGAGCTGCTCCCAGTCGCCCATACACACCTCGCGCAGTCTGGGTTCTGGAATCACCGCAAGACCCCGGGGAACATAGAGCGCCGAGGCGGTGGTCACAGCGCGGAGCAGGTCGCTGCTGTATACAGCATCCAGTGTGACACCCTCGAAACGCTTGCGCAGATAGGCAAGCTGGCGGTAGCCCTGGAATGTGATGGTGCTGTTGAACTGTCCGTGAGCCACGCGGTAGAGGTTGCCCTCGGCGGCGGCATGGCGGACCAGATAGATCCTAGTCATGTAGACATCACTCTTTCTCATTTTGTCGTAACTTCCATTATATATGAAATGACAGCAATTAGCAAATGAAATCCTTTCCGAAGAGAGCGTATTTTAGAGCAAAGCGGCACATACTGTCACTGTACGAGAGGGGGAAGAAAACATGAAGGGTTTCATGACAGGCATCCTGCTGGGTATGGTGGCAGGTGCGGCCGCGGATATGGCGCTGCAGACCAGAGCCGGTAAGCAGACCGCGGCAGGCAAGGCGATGCGGAAGGCTGTGAATGTGGCTGACGGTGTTGCCGCATCCATGCAGCGCGATTCTATGCGCTGAGTGGAAAAATCGGGAAGTGCCGCTTCCGTGTGGCACTTCCCGATCTATTTGCAAAAAAATGAAAAAAAGATAAAATAGCTATTGACTTTATGAAAAAAACCAACTATAATAACATTCGCTGTCAAACAGAATAGTATTTGGAGATGTCGCGTAGCTGGTCGAGCGCGCACGATTGGAAATCGTGTAGGGGTCAAAAGCTCCTCGAGAGTTCGAATCTCTCCATCTCCGCCAAAAAACCACTTGCTTTTGCAAGTGGTTTTTCTTTTTTCTCGCTCAAAAAACAACTGCGGCAAGAGCCGCAGCTGTTTCGCTTTTATCAGAACGCAATGATGTCCTCATCCGGATCGTCGCTTCTCTTGAAGAAATCCACGACCTTCTTCTTGAGTCCGCTGTAGAACTCAATGATATTCTCCAGATAGATGCCGCCCAGGATCAGTGCGGCGATGATGCAGATCACGCCTGCGGTGATAGCCACGATTCTCAGTGCTTTCTTCATAAATAACTCTCCTTTGCTTTTTATTTAAATGATCTTTCTCTTGGTCAGGCGCTGGGTCAGTTTATTCAGATTTGTCACCAAAAGGTCTCCTGTGATGCGGGTGTTTGTGTCCCGGTTGATCTTGTTGTGGTGGCGGATCGCCCGGTAGATGTAGTCAAGGTCATCGTGTCCCTGCGCGAAGATCGCCCGCAGCAGGTACTGCGTGCGCTCATAGCCCTCGGCGATCATATCATCCACACTCTCTTTCTGAAATACCAGCGACTGCTTCAGAAGGCTTTCACTGGGGAATGTGATCTTGATGACCTTGCTGTCGAACGCAAGATTTTCAAAGCGGTAGCAGGCTTCGTCAAAATAGAAGCAGATGATATAGTCCAGATTGTGCTTCAGCAGCGGATACACAGGAATATTATCCACCATTGCGCCGTCGAAATACTGGGTGTTATCCAAATGAACGGCGCGGTTATAGGCGGGCATCGCCACACTGGCTTTCAAAAAGCGGGGTATCCGGTCGAGCTCGACCTGGGAGATGTCTTTATAGACGACGTTGCGGTGGTTCAGATCCAACAGTGTGCTGTAAAAGGTGCAGGGGATCTCTCTGTTGTTTTCGGTGAGGCGGCCGATGCAGTGCTGGAGCATACTGCTTCTGAGGATCTGGCTGATCAGTACCCGGGTGTCGCCGCTGCAGACACTGCGCCACATCCGCTCCGCCAGATCCAGTTCATCCACGGCAAAGGCGTAGCCGTTGAGAACGCCTACCGAGGCACAGCTGATGCACTTGATATCTTCCATGGGAACAAGTTCCCGCAGGGCGCGCAGCGCGCCGATCTGATAGGCGCCCTTTGCCATTCCGCCCGATAAGACAATTCCTATGTTCATTCTCTCTACACCTGCAGGTCTCCGCTGCTCCGCCGTGCCGAACAGAGTCGAAACGGAGCGGTTTTTGTCGTTTGATAGAAAAAGTATATCACAGGCATGACGGCCGCGCAACCGGTTTTTCCGCCGCGCGGCGGTCTTTTAGGATACGGCGGGTGCGGACTCAATTACCGCAATGGTCAGCGCGGCGGTGAGCGCAACGGTGTCCCCCTTTCTGAACCGACCCTCCAGCAGCCCCTCTGCCAGTACATCCTCCACGTTCTGCCGGATCAGGCGGCGCAGGGCGCGGGCGCCATAGCCGGAATCTTTGGCGCTGCGCGCGAGCCGGGTCAGGGCGGCGTCCTCGGGAGAGAAGCGGATGCTGTATGCTTCCAGCCGTCCGGCAAGCTCCGCAAGCATCTCCCGCGCGATGACGGCAAGCTCCCCTTCTCCCAAGGAGCGGAATATGACAGTCTCATCCAGCCGCCCCAGAAATTCCGGGCGGAAGGTGCGCCTGAGCTCCTCCTCCACCGCCTGTCGTTCTGCGGTCTCTGCGGTATCCTCACCGGAAGAGAAGCCGAGGGATGTGCGCTTTCCCAGTTGGCGGGCACCGACATTCCCTGTCATCACGATCACACAATTTCGAAAATCCGCGCACCGTCCCCTGCTGTCGGTAAGACGACCATCCTCCATGATCTGCAGCAAGAGATCCCACACATCGCTGTGCGCCTTCTCGATCTCGTCAAACAGGATAAGACTGTATGGTCTGCGGCGGATCCGGTCGGTGAGGAGTCCGCCCTCATCGTGTCCCACATAGCCGGGAGGCGCGCCGATCAGCCGGCTGACGGTATGGCTTTGAGCATACTCCGACATATCAAAGCGCAGCATGGCTTCATCTGAGCCGAAGAGGGCGCGGGCAAGGGTACGGCACAGCTTCGTTTTGCCAACGCCTGTGGCACCCAGCATCAGAAAACTTCCCACGGGGCGGTTCGGTTCCTTGAGTCCTGTGCGGCTGCGGCGGATGGCGCGGGCGATCAGAGTCACCGCCTCGTCCTGCCCCACCACGCTCTCGCGTAGGGTATCCTCCAACCGGATCAGCTTGTCCTTTTCGTTCGCGGACAGGGTCTGCACAGGAATGCCGGTCCATTCCGCGGTGACGGCGGCGATATCCTCCGCGGTGACAGCGGATGCCGCCGCGCAGCGCACTTTCTCCTGCTCGGCATACAGCTGGCGGGCAAAGTCCTCCTCCACCGCGTGCAGCTGCGCGGCAGTGGCAAAATCCTCCCGGGCGGCGGCGGAGGCCTTGTCACACCGCACCTGTGAGAGCCGCAGCCGCAACTGTTCCTGTTCTGCCGAGTGGGACGGCGTGACAAGGCGGGCGCGGCTGCAGGCCTCGTCTATCAGGTCGATGGCTTTATCGGGCAGGCGGCGCTCCGGCAGATACCGGCGGCTCAACTCCACCGCCGCGCGCAGGGCATCGTCACCGATGGAGATGCGGTGGTGCGCCTCGTAGCGGCTGCGGAGACCAAAGAGAATGTTCAGGGCAGTCTCGCTGTCAGGTTCGTCCACATTCACCACTTGAAACCGCCGCTCCAGTGCGGCATCCTTCTCAATATATTTGCGGTATTCCTCCGGTGTGGTGGCGCCGATGAGCCGGATCTCACCCCGCCCCAGTGCGGGCTTGAGGATGTTGGCGGCATCCACCGCGCCCTCTGCACTGCCTGCGCCCACGATGGTGTGGATCTCGTCGATGAATAAGATCACATGCTCCAGCCGGCGGATCTCGCCCAAAATATTCTTCATCCGCTCCTCAAATTCGCCCCGGTATTTGGTGCCTGCCAGCATGGCGGCCATGTCGATGCTCAGCACCGTCATGCCCCGCAGCTCCTCGGGCACATTTCCGTCTGCAATGCTCTGCGCCAGCGCTTCTGCCACAGCGGTTTTGCCGGTGCCCGGCTCCCCTACCAGCACAGGGTTGTTTTTGGTGCGGCGGCTGAGAATGCAGAGAGTGCGCTGCACTTCCCTGTCCCGCCCAATCACAGGATCCAGTTTTCCTTCCCGTGCCATGGCGCTGAGATTGCGGGTGAACTGTTCCAAAAGTTTGGAGCGCACAGTTTCCTCCTTTGCTGCGGGTTTTCCCGCTGCCGGGCGCGGCGCTGCCACATTCCCCTGCCGCGGCTGAAGCGCGGAGAGCGCGCGGCGCTTATCACAGGAGAGAGCTTGCAGAATACGCATGGCCATGGAGCCTTCTTCTTTCAAAATACCGATAAGCAGGTGCTCCGCGCTGACCGCGCCGCACTCCCCGGCGGCGCACTCACGGGCGGCGGTTTCGATGACCCGCCGGGCGCGGGGCGTGAGTCCCTGGGTGGGCGGCGTACCGGCCAGCCCCTTGCCCACCAGTGAGATCAGACTCTGCCGCACCCGCTCGGCGGTAATACCCTGTTCCAAAAGGCAGCGCCGTGCGGTGCCGTCCTGTGCGGTAAGAATGCCGATGAGCAGATGCTCGCTGCCGATATAGCTGTGTCCCAGTTCCAGCGCCGCCCCCTGCGCAAGGCGCAGAACGGTTTGCGCTTCCGGTGTGAATTGATTGGCGCGCATAAAATACCTCCCTGTGGTTTATTGCCTCCAAGTATGCCCACTGCAGTATACTTTTTACACACCTTGCGCGCGGTTACATTCTGTGCTATATTGATTTATGCACAGCGTTGTCCGTGCAATATTTTCGTAACCGTGGAGGTTCCTATGACACAACTGTTTCGCCGCGCATTGGCATGTGTGCTGGTGTTCCTTTTGCTCATTCCTCTTGCGTACGCAGCCGGAAGCGATTTCAATCATTTCCCGCACGCAGACTTTCCTGCGTTGTTTTCGCACACTCAGGTTGAGCCGAGAACGACCGCTGTTTTCTATGAGGCTCTCTCCCAGATCCAAATCACCGATCAGAGTTACTTCCATGTTGCTGCCCCCAACAAGGTCTATTCCCTGACCAATATCAGCGAGGAGACCGATTGCTATCTTGCTGTCAGGATCATGAAATATACCCCTACTCCCGCATCCGAGATCCGCAGACGCTACCAGTATGATGTGACCAATATTTCGGAACTGAGTAAATTGCCGGAGGGGGATACTCCCGTATATTTTGCGCGCAGCAATGCAGATTCTGTCAGCTATCTTGCCAATGATACCCGTTGGGTCAGCGGACGGAGTGATGGTACGGCTTCTGATGTCCTCCGCGTTCAGAAAGGACAGACCATTCAGTTTACTCTGCCCGATGTGAAAGACGGCGATATTGTTTTGATTACGATTGAAGCATATTATCGGCTTGAGTCCGGCACTACCGCTGTTTCGTCCACCTCCGTTTCTGTGCTGGTCAGCACTGATTCTGTTGCACCTGCACCGCCGAGCGGAGGCGGTTCGCTGTATTCCGAGATCCCGGTCTACGGTGAGTTGGAGCACAGAGTGCAGAAAATCAATCTGGTGGTCCGTGAATCCAGACCCGGTCAGAGCGGCATTTTCCAAGTGTCTAAAATAAACGCGGTCCGGGCCGCATCCCCCGATCAGGAATACACCCTGACCAATCCGGGAAAGTATGCTTTTATGGTATCGCTCCTGGTCTTTGAGCGCAAAACCGTCTCCGAACTGGTAGATCAGTATCGGGGCTTCAGGAACGATCAAGCGTTTCTGGAGCATGTGCTGAAGGACTGCACCGATGTCTACTATACGGAGCAAACTATCAACCAGATGTATTTCCTCACCGAAGACGGCACCTTCCGTACCGGCTTTCTGACCGACAGCGACCCCTCCATCCTCCGCGTTCGCTCCGGCGAATCCGTGACCTTCACGCTGCCTGAGGCGGAGGACGGAAAGCTCTACCGCATTCTGATCGATCCCAGCGAAAGAATGATCGGCAACTACGATATCCTGATCGACAGTACCGTCGAGAGTACAAACAGCGATCCCGTTTTCTGCGATGTCAGCGATACTGCCTATTACGCAGAGCCTGTCAACTGGGCGATAAAGCACGGTATCACCACCGGAACCACCGAAACGACCTTCTCGCCTGATGCTACCTGCACCAAGGCACAGATCCTCACTTTCCTGTGGCGTGCCAACGGACAACCTGCCCCCGCCGTTTCCAACCCCTTTACCGATGTCAGCGAGGGAGATTACTTCTATCAGGCCGCCCTGTGGGCGTATGAAAAGGGTCTTGTGGAGGGCGGCGTGTTCAACGAATCCCAGCCCTGTACCCGTGCCATGACGGTGACCTACCTATGGAAGCTTGCGGGAAGTCCCGAAGCGATGCCAAGCAGCTTCTCAGATGTGGACAGCACCGCGGAGTATGCCGCGGCAGTAGCCTGGGCGGTCAGCGAGGGCATCACAAACGGCACCAGCGAAACGAACTTTTCTCCCCTGGCCACCTGTACCCGCGCCCAGATCGTAACACTGCTGTACCGCGCCATAGGGGGATAAACGATTCGACAGAAATCTCCTTTTCAATGTCTATTTTCCACTTGCAATTTTGAAACTTCATGCTACAATGAAACTACCATACTAACAGGAGGTAACGA
Source organism: Candidatus Pelethomonas sp. (assembly GCA_045615065.1). GTDB lineage: Bacteria > Bacillota > Clostridia > Oscillospirales > Oscillospiraceae > Pelethomonas. Next base: position 12,514 of record JAZLEB010000108.1, read on the forward strand.
CTCATGGCTCACAAGATCACTGACGCTTGCGTTAGCTGCGGTACCTGTGTTGAGAACTGCCCCGTTGAGGCTATCTCTCAGGGCGATACTCAGTACGAGATCAACGCTGATATCTGCGTGGATTGCGGCGCTTGCGCTGGCAACTGCCCCGTTGAGGCTATCGTGGCTGAGTAATTACTGGCTACATAGCAAAAAAACAGAGGACGGTCGAATGACCGTCCTCTGTTTTTTTCTTTACAGTTGTTTTTTGTTCATCAGCGGAATCGATGCGGCAAAGCTGCCGACGATCATCACAGCGGTAATGATCAGGGCGGTCACATAGTCCTCTGGCGACTTCATTCCGTAGACGAGTGAGGTGCCGTCGGAGATCATGTAGGGGATCACTTCATTCACTTTGGGGAACATAGACAGGATGGAGCACAGGAATACCGGAGCGCCAATGCCCAGCAGTACGACAATGTAGGAGCGCCCCAGCGTGGAAAACAGCACACACAGCGCGATGATCCACAACCCGAAGATCCAGTAGCACAGGGCGGCGAACGGAAGATGCTGCGCTACAGAATTGTCCCAGAACAGAGTGTTGCCAAAGTAGGTGACGGCGTAATTCAGCCAGAAGCATACACTCCACAGGGTGATGAGCAGCGTAGACTTGGCGATTACCACATTGGAGCGCCTGAGACCCTTGGTCAGCGCCAGCACCAGTGTGCCGGAGGTGTATTCGCGGGTGAAGATGTCACTCTCCATAAACACGAACGCAATGAGCAGCATAGGGATGTTCTTGAAAAACTGTACCCAGGAGTCCAACGCGGACACGGGTACGATCTCGATGACCATACCGCTTTCAGCCATCATGTCGGACATCATCTCCAACAGCATGGGTGTCATCTTGGCAACGGCAATGTTCATGACTGCCAGCAGGAGAGAAATAGCGCAGAGAATGATGACTCTGACACCGCGCAGCTGACCTGTCCACTCCTTTTTCAGAAAAGCAAGCAGGGCTCTCATTTCTCCACCACCTCCATAAACAGGGTTTCCAGAGTCGGCTCCTGCCGCTCCAGCTTCTTAAGGGGGATCTTCTGTTCCGCCACAAGGCGCAGTGTGGTATACAGCTCCTCTTCGGACTTGTTCAGGCGCAGAAGATTTTCGCCTATGGGCTGCAGGAAGGGAAGCGTCTCGGCGAGGCGGCGGGTGTCCTCCTCCCGGACGGTTTCCAGCAGATAGTTCTCCGTGCGGTACTTGGTGCGGATCTCATCCAGCGGTCCCTGCATGTGGATAATTCCGTTGTGGAGGAACGCCACATCAGTGCAGATGCGCTCCACATCCGACAGAATGTGGGTGGAGAACAGCACAGTGGTCTGCTCCCGCACAGAGAGCAGGATATCCAGAATTTCCTTTCTGCCCACAGGATCCAGCGCAGAGGTGGGTTCGTCGCAGATGAGCAGCTTGGGGCGGCTCAGCAGTGCCTGGGCGATACCGAGACGCTGCTTCATACCGCGGGAAAAACCGCGGATGCGGCGGTTTTCACCGCCAAGACCCACCATCTCCAGCAGCTCACTCACACGCCCGGGGAGTTCGCTGCGATCGATACCGGTGATCTCACCGCAGAATGTGAGATACTCGGCGGGGGTCATGAAGGTGTAAAATTCGGGCACATCGGGGAGATAGCCAATCAGCCGGTTGGTGGCAGTTTCACCGTAAACTACCCTTTCTCCGGCAACGGTGATCTCGCCGCTGTCAGCTTTCAGAAGACCCAGCACTGTTTTCATGGTGGTGGTTTTACCGGCACCGTTTTGCCCGATAAATCCGAAAACACTGCCCTGGGGAACAGACAGGGTAAGTCCCTTCAGAATTTCCCTGTCGCCAAACTGTTTTCTTAGTCCGGTGATTTGAAGCATAGTGTGCGACCTCCTTGCCGCGTTTTATATCTATACGTTTGAGATTTTGTGTTACAGACTTTTCAGATCTTTTCGACTGTTGCAGCGGTGCAGGAGAGCCGCGGCACTCAGCAGAACAACGGTTCCGATAAGCTGCACCCAGTGGGAATATGCCGCTGGCAGCAGTCCCACCGCCAGCGCAAATACCAGAGTAGCGATCACGCCGCCAAAACCACCCAGTCCTGCCGCCGCACTCTGCTTGACAACGTAGACTTCGCTGTCCCAATTGAATTTGGGCAGAAGAAGATTGGCTGTGATACCAAACACACAGGCAAACAGAATGATCGCCGCGGGGATCGCAATGAGCCACACAAGACCCATGAGATCAGGCTTTACGGCGAGGATCATCAGAATTTCGGAAACCAGATAGAAAGGGGCAATCAGGCTGAGTGACATGAGGATCTTGCTGTCCAGAACAGTTTTTGCGGGTAGAGGCAGACTCTTGGTGATCCACCAGTTTTTGCCCTCCATGGAGAGGGAAACGGCGGTGGGGGGCATCATGCCGAAGGTGCCGCCCACGAGGAAGGGCAGCCATACGCTCAGATCCAGCTCCACGCCCAGAAGGCTGCTGACACTCTCTGACCCTGCAAAGAAATACGCGGCGGCCAGCACTGTGCCCATAATGGGCCCCATAATGGTGTTGGTCACATAGATGCTGGATGCGAAATAGCGCTTCATCTCGCGCTGCCAAAGCGT
>JAZLEB010000109.1:0-2716 GCA_045615065.1 Candidatus Pelethomonas sp.
CGCTATCCGTGAGGGTGGCCGTACCGTCGGTTCCGGCGTTGTCATCGAGACTCTCTAATCTTCAATAGCATTTCAAAGGCAGTCACCGAAAGGTGACTGCCTTTTTTATATTCTGCTATGTATTATTCCGTTGGTTTATGATATACTGTGTGCAGTTTATCAAAGGAGTAGAGCATATGAGTGAATTGAACTTTCATCAGATGCAGGAAATGCAGACCGAATTACAGGAGAAATATAAGGGAAAATGGCCGGCACTCTCCCCGCAGATCGCCCGAGACAAGCTTCTTTGGATGATGATCGAAGCAGGAGAAATGGCAGACATTATCAAGAAGAAGGGTGACGGGGAGATCATGGAAAACCCTGAAGTGCGGGAGCATTTTATCGAGGAAATGTGCGATACACTCATGTATTTCAATGATGTGATGCGCTGTTACTCCATTACACCGGAGGAATTGGAAAAAGTGTATCTGGCAAAACACCGCAGAAATATGGAGCGGTGGTGAACAAGGAAAACAAAGAAATCAAGGAAACGAGGCGAAACTGTGGCAAACCTGATCGTAGTATGCGGCCCGCAGGCGGTGGGTAAGATGACTGTTGCCGAAAGTTTGCGGGATAAGCTGAAGTACAATTTGATGATAAATCACGACAGCATTGAGGTGTCGGACAGAATTTTCGGCTTCGCGACTCCTGCACAGAAAGAGTTTAACCAACTGTTTAGAGAAAAGGCGTTCGAGATCGCGGTCAAGCACAATGTAGACCTGATCTTCACCTGTGTCTGCGCGTTTGATGTGCCGCAGGAGCGGGAAGCGATCACAGAATTGGAGCGCCTTTTTGTGTCCGGCGGAGGAAAGTTCTACTTTGTAGAATTGAGCGCCGACCTGGAAACGCGGCTCCGGAGAAACCGTACACCTCATAGAATGGAAAAGAAGGCATCCAAGAAGGATCTTGTGTGGAGCGAAAGCAATCTTCTCAAGGATGCTGAGAAATATAGACTTAACTCCAATCCAGATGAATTCTGGTTTGAGAATCACCTGAAAATCGATAATTCAAATCTTGACCCTGATACTGTCGCGGATATGGTGATCCGCTCGTTGGGGCTTGTTGCCAACGAAAGAGAAGAGAACGAATACCGCTACGGGGTGTAAATGCAGTTGATGGTTTGAATTGATACAGCAGTGGTTTTGTGCCTGTGTGAAGATATTGAGCCGGAAAACTCAAGCGTTGGTTGAAAACGAAACAACGAATTGATAATTGTTTCCTCTGAAAATCGTGGTATCATAAAGACACACCGGTGATAACACAATTTGGAGGAGCAATTATGCAGCTCGAATTAGGAACCAAGATCCGCCAGCTTCGTCACCGCGACGGACGTACGCAGGAGGCACTCGCCGAAGCACTGGGCGTCACCGCACAGGCGGTCAGCCGTTGGGAAGCAAACGGAAGCTACCCTGACATGAACCTTATTCCCTCTATCGCCAACTACTTTGGCGTAACCATCGACGAGCTTTTTGGCTATGAAAACGACAGAGAGCGGCGCATTGACGCTCTGGTCACGAAAATCGACAATATGAACGACCAGAACAGCGGTAAGGATGTAAACATCACGGAGTGCATTGCGCTGGCACGGTCTGCGCTGGTGGAATTCCCCGGCAACGAAAAACTGATGATCTCTCTGGCTTCGGCGCTGTCCAAGGCGGGTTATGTGCGCCATGGAGAGTGCCACAGCATCAATGTTGATGGATACAGCGTGTATGACGCGGCACTTCACCGCACTTATGCTGAATGGAACGAAGCGGTGACACTGTATGAAAAAGTCCTGGAAACCGTTCCCAGCGGCAAGCTGCGCGATCGCGCCATGGATGAGCTTTCTCAGTTGTACCTCAATCTGGGTGAATATGAGAAAGGCAAGGCACTGGCAGAATTGGCACCGTCCATATGGAACAGCAGGGAACTGCTGCTTGCGTACGCTTTTGACGGAAAGCAGGGTGTCAAGGCCAGCAGTGAAGCTCTTTTGAGCCTGATCCGCGCCTGCGCACAGCTGATTATCGGAATCACGACCGGCGATCAGCAGCGTCTGTCCGCCCACGATAAGGCTGAGAATATTGCCGGTGCGATCCGCCTGTTCCATGTGGTCTGCGCGGACGGGAACCTCGGCCGCTACCACGCCTATGTTGCCAGTCTGGAACTGCTGCTCTCGGCGTACCTCTGGCTGGATCAGCGGAAGGATGAGGCATTTGCCACTCTGGAAAGCGCCAGAGAGAACTTCCTGAAATTCATCAAGGTAGTCGAGACCGGCGCGGCACGTTATTCCGCTCCTATGGTGCGTCTGGCGGAGGAAGGACTCCCCTGCGATATCGACCTGGCGTGGCAGGATTACAGAACCACGGCTGAAGATTGGCCTTGGTACAACATTCCTGAAAAGCATCAGGTCAAAGCAGAGATGCAGCAGGATCCCCGCTGGGCGCAGTGGGTTGCAAAACTGCAGGAGTGATACGAAATATAAACGGACAGCTGCACGAAGGTGTGCAGCTGTCCGTTTTGATTGCCGTACGGCGGTAAATTGGAGTTTATCGGGGAGTTTGCACAGCAGTACACAAGGCTCCCTCTGACGAGGGAGCTGTCACGGCATAGCCGTGACTGAGGGAGAGATACACCGGAAGTTCTTGCTTTGCCGTCTCTCCCTCCGTCTTTTGCTTCGCAAAATCCACCTCCCTCG
>JAZLEB010000110.1:0-8122 GCA_045615065.1 Candidatus Pelethomonas sp.
CTGGAAATGATCCGCTCCGAAGCGGATTTCCGGGATGTTCCTGTCATTTTCCTCACCAGCAAGGATGACCGTGAAAGTGTGCTGAATGTCATGGCAATGAAGCCGGACGGCTACCTGCTCAAGTCTCTGCGTCCCGAGCAGATCGTGCAGGCGGTGGACAATTTCTTTGCTCACAAAAAATGGACAAACATGTCCGACAGCGAGTGAATATAAAAAGACCGGGCGCGCCGTTTATTCGGCGTGCCCGATCTTTTTTATTATACTGCACCGGTGATGGTGACACTCAGGTAGGAAAAATCATCCTTCAGGGAAATTTCAAAGGGAGTCACAGGTTTGCCCTCCTGCATATAAATGCGGAGTTTTGGTCTGAGACTGTAGGAAATATAATTTTGCACCACCAGACCGACCCAGCCATTGCTCAGGCGCACAGAGGTGCCCACAGGATAAGGGGCGATGCGCTGGGTAAACACTTCCACTACTTTTGGGTCGAACAGGGTGCCGGAGCCGCCCATGATATACTCCACACATTCGCAGGGAGATACCGCCTCGCGGTAGGGGCGGGTGGAAACCAAAGCGTCGTACACATCGGCCACAGCACAGATCCTTCCGTGAAGGGAGATGGCGGTGCCGGCTTTGCCGTAAGGATAGCCGTTGCCGTCAAAACGCTCGTGATGCTCCAAAATGGCAGAGCAGTGGCGCATGGGGATCATGCTGTAGCGGCGGGAGATATAGTCAAATCCATCTTTGGGATGGTTACGGACGAGATTCATTTCTTCCTCGGTGAGAGGTCCCCGCTTTTGCAGGATCGCCTTATTGATGAACACCTTGCCGATATCGTGGAGCAGTGCGCCGGTACCCAGTGCCATGGCCTCGTTGCGGGTGAAGCCCAATCCCATGGCCAACACCAGCGACAGGACCACAACGTTGAGAGAGTGGGAGCAGGTGTAGTTGTCGTGGCTGGAGAGATCCAGCATATTGACCATGATATCCTTGTCGGCAAACAGCTCGTCTACAATGCTCTCCACCTGAGGGCCGATGTCCGGCATACGGGAGGGAGGTGCGGACTCAGAGGAGGCAATATCGATGATCTTGCTCAGACGCTTTGCGGTTTCGTGGCGCAGCTCATCGCTGATCATAGTGTGGATGTCCAGATCGGCAGAGAGATCGTCGTAAATATAGACACCGGGGAAGCCGCCGCGCTGAATGCTGGCGATATAGCTTTCGTTCAGAACCACGCCGGCGGCCAGCATCGTTTCGGCATTCCGGTAGAGAGGACGGGCCAGCTTCATGCCTTCACGCAGGCAGTTTGATGCGATATATCTCACAGTGCACCTCCTGATCTGAGGGGATACCTATTTATATATATTTTACCACAATTCGCAATTGCTTGTCCATAGGGCTTTTTCCGCTGTACGGATTGAAAAGCGGGGGAAATAGGTCTATAATACCGCTTGGATATGTTTATCCGGGAGGTGGGAGACCAATGGCTGCAGCCACAGTAAAAAATGATTTTTCACAGGGAAAGATGTGGGCGAATATTCTTCGCCAGGCGATCCCTCTGACCATTGCGCAGGCGGTGCAGGTGCTCTATAATATTGTGGACCGCATCTATTTGGGGCATTTGCCGGGTGCGTCGGGCTTGGCGCTCACCGGTGTGGGACTGATATTCCCCATTATTGCGCTGATCACCGCATTCTGTAATCTGTTTGCCACCGGCGGAACGCCCCTGTGCTCCATCGCCCGCGGCGCGGGAAAACATGAGCGGGCAGAAAAGCTGATGAACACCACATTTACCATGCTGGTAGTCACCGCGCTGACCCTTACGGTGCTTCTGTATGTTTTCCGCCGCCCCATTTTGTACCTGTTCGGCGCCGGCGATGAGACCTATCCCTATGCCAACGCCTATCTGACCATCTATCTGGCGGGCACGGTGTTTTCCATGATCACCACCGGTATGAATGGTTTCATCAATTCCCAGGGCTTCGCCAAAACCGGTATGCTCACCATTATTCTGGGCGCTGCGCTGAATGTGGTGCTGGATCCGATTTTTATTTTCCTGCTGGATCTGGGTGTGCGGGGTGCTGCTATCGCCACTGTAATATCTCAGGTGGTATCCGCTTTGTGGGTCATGCGTTTTCTTACCGGAAAGAAGGCGATCCTCACATTAAAGAAGGAATATCTCAAACTGGATCTATCCCTTCTCCGTGAAATCATCACACTGGGTACACCGGGCTTCATTATGGCCGGAACCAACTGCCTTGTGCAGGTGGCCTGCAACGCAACGCTGAAAAGCTACGGCGGCGACCTCTACATCGGTGTCATGACCATCATAAACTCTGTGCGGGAGCTGTTCAGCCTTCCTGTTACCGGCCTTACCCATGGCGCACAGCCGGTCATCGGCTTCAACTACGGCGCAGGGGAGTACAAGCGGGTGCGCCAGGGCATCGTGTTCATGTCGGCGGCGGGCATGGTGTTTACCACCGTGTGCTGGCTGCTGGTGCTGACCAATCCCAGAGAGCTGCTCTCCCTCTTCAGCAGTGATGCTGCTCTGGTGGAAGCCGGTATCAAGTGTATGCAGATCTATTTCTTCGGATTTTTCCTTATGTCCTTCCAGTTTGCGGGGCAATCCACCTTTGTGGCGCTGGGTCAGTCCCGTCAGGCGATCTTCTTCTCTCTGCTGCGAAAGGCGGTCATCGTGTTCCCACTTACCCTTTTGCTGCCCCGGGTGGCAGACTTGGGGGTGGACGGTGTGTTCCTTGCTGAGCCGATCTCCAATCTTTTGGGCGGTGTTGCCTGCTTCACCACCATGGTGTTCACCGTACGCAAACTTTTGTCCACCGGAAAAAGAGAGTCTTCCAAATAATGTAAGTCACCCTGCATCAAAACGATGCGGGGTGACTTTTTAGTAACAGGTTAAAAAATATTTTTTAAAAAGTGAAAAGAATTTTCAAAATGTAACCGTTTCTGTAACCGCTGTATGCTATTGTATACGAGGATGTGTGAGACGGCAGCTTTTTTGCCGACACACGAAGCAAAAACTGAAACGGCAAACCGACCGTAAGGTCGGGACGCAAAGCTACGGGGGCCCACGGCAGGGTGCCAGGCCAGCCCGGCTGCCAGTTTCTGATTTTTCCAAATCTATCGTTAAGGAGAAATAGGAAAATGGCAAACACCAAGAAGAGAGTGTTGTCCCTGTTCATGGCTGTGATGATGGTCATCACCGCACTGCCCATGAACGCCATTGCAATCAGCATCAGTGATATCGCCGAGCTGACCTGCACCAAGCCTGAGGTGGCTCACACCGCAGAGTGCTATGTGCACACTGAGGACTGCTACCACAAGCACAGCGAGCCCGTCTACGTGCTGGGCAAGCTGGTCTACGGCTGCGAGTACGCTTGCACCGCACACACCCACAGCACCGACATCGGCTGCCCTGTGGACAACTGCGATGCTCATGCTCACGACAGCGAGTGCTGCGGCATCGAGGAGCATAAGCATGGTGTGCTCTGCTACACCCTCGTGCAGACCTGCAGCCATGGTTGGCAGGTTTGGAAGTGCAATGACAACTGCTATCAGACAGTTCTGACCTGCACCAAGAACGAGCACGACCACACCACCGGCTGCAACTACACCTGCGGCATCAGCACTGAGCACACTCACACTGCTGACTGCTACAGCTGCACCATTCCCGAGCACACCCACTCCGACGAGTGCGAGCGCCTGTGCGGTCTGACCAGCGAGGACATCGATCCCATCAAGTGCAACGATGTTACCATCCTCCTGCACCAGATCGACTGCAAGAACGAGGAGCACCACAAGCACAGCATGGAAGAGGGCTGCTATCTGCCCGGCGAGGCTGTGAAGGATGCCTTCTACAAGGCTACCGGCGTGGAGATCACCAGCGCTGATGAGATCGCCGCTGTTCTCTCTGTCCTGCTGTCCTGCAAGACCGGCTGCGGCTATAAGGTCACCTCCATCTATCCCTTCGCAATCGAGATGCAGCTGTGCGAGGAGCACTTCTGCGCTCTGTGCCACCGCCTGAATGACACCTACTGCACCTGCGTTGAGATCACCTTCGCAAACATCGGCAATGTTGCTGACAGCACCAAGACCGTCAAGGTCAAGGCCGGCGAGACCATCGATGTTGCTGAGATCCCCAGCGCTGACCTGCTGAACTACCGCTTCCTGGGCTGGTTTGATGCTAACGGCAATGAGTTCAATGCCGAGACCGTCTACACCGAGGATATCACCTTCACTGCTCAGTACAAGGCTCTCACCGAGGCTGAGAAGCTGGAGAATACCATTAAGTTCATTAAGAACAACTTCAACCTTGGCCACGAGCTGGGCCGCATGATCACCATCCTGTCCAAGGGCGAGATCACCAAGGAAACCATCACCAACAAGAAGGATGAGGTCCTCAAGGCTGTTCAGGTGTACCTGCTGACCAACCAGCTGACCGGTAAGATCAGCGCCGAGCAGGCTCAGGAGATCGTTACTCTCATGCAGGAGAGCGACGAGTACACCACCCTGTTTGCAGAGTGGCTGTGGCCTGAAAATGCTGTCGATATGCCCACTGTCGACGAGATCATGGCTAACATCGATTTCGAAAAGCTGGCTGACGAGATCAAGGGCGCTATCACCGAGAAGTACGGTATCGAGTTCACTCAGGAGTGGATCGATGAGAACCGCGCTCTGGCTGAGCAGTATATCGCTGAGGCCCTGGAAGAGGCAAAGTCCGTCTCCGAGGCTCAGAAGCAGCTTCTGCTGGAGCAGCTGGAGGCCAAGAAGGCTGAGGCTCAGCTCATCATGGCTATGATCCGCTGCGAGATGGTTCGCAACATCAAGGCTGAGATCGAGAATATCAAGGCTTATGTGAAGGATCTGCTGGCTAATACCGCTCTGGGTATCAAGACCGGTAAGAACATTTCCAAGCTCAGCGGTCTGGATAACAAGACCGCTCTGAAGTACGGCGCAGAGTTCAAGAAGGCTCTGATCGCTGCTTTGGCTATGACCGAGCTGACCGAGGATCAGCAGAAGGCTGTTGCTAAGCTGATCAACGAGAACGACGGTATCGTTGTTGAGTTCATCGATTGGCTGTGGCCCACCGTTACCGTGTACTGGATGCACGACGGCAAGCTGCTGGAGAAGGACGTTGTCGCTTTCGACGAAACACACGAGTACAACGGTGAGATTCCCACCAAGGAAAGCACCGCTCAGTATTCCTATGAGTTTGCCGGCTGGAACGGCACCTACGATGCTGACAAGGCTGAGTACACCTACACCGCTGTTTTTGCCGATTCCGTCAACTGCTACACCATTACCTTTGTGGTGGACGGCATTGAGACTGTCATCACCTGCGCTTACGGCGATATGCCTGAGATTGCAGAGCCTACCAAGGCTGCTGACGCTCAGTACACCTACAAGTTTGCCGGCTGGGACAACGAGATCGTTCCTGTTACCGGTGACGCAACCTACACCGCAATTTTCAACTCCACTGTCAACTGCTACACCGTTACCTGGATGAACGGCGATGAGACTTTGGAAACCGATGTCGTTGCTTACGGCACCATGCCCGAGTACAACGGCGCTACCCCCGTCAAGGAAAGCACTGCTGAGAATTCCTACCAGTTCACCGGTTGGGATAAGGTGATCGCAGAGGTGACCGGCGATGTGACCTATGTTGCTCTGTTCGAGACCATCGTCAACGAGTACACTGTCACCTTCGTCGATGAGGACGGTACTGTTCTGGAGACTCAGACCGTTAAGTACGGTGTGACTCCTGTTTACACCGGCGCTACCCCCTTCAAGGCTGATACTGCTGAGTTCGATTACGAGTTCGCAGGCTTCGGCGAGATCACCGCTGTTACCGGCGATGTGACCTACACCGCAACCTATACCGCAACCCGTCGTTCCTACACCGTGACCTTTATGGACGGTGAGACCGTTCTGTACTCCGAGGTCCTGCCCTACGGTACTGAGATCGTTGCTCCCGAGCTGCCCACCAAGAAGGGCTGGGTCACCAAGTGGGATACCGAGTTCTCCACTGTTACCGGCGATCTGACTGCTACTGTTGTTTGGGAGCATGAGTATCTTGAGGTTGCACGCCTGAAGATCAATGTTGGCAACGGCACTCCCGCCAGCGGCTCCACCAAGGGCAATGCTCTGTCCCACTGGGGCAAGATCTACAACGTCAGAAGCTACTACAGCTACTACGATTATCCCAACTACAAGAGCGACAGCATCATGAGCACTGACGAGTTTGACTTCGCCCGCACTCATGCTGAAGCTGTTCCCGGCAACGTCAAGTATGACGGTGTTGTCTATACCAACGGCGAAGGCACCAGCGACAACTACTATGTCCTGACCGGCGAGTATGCTTATGTTTCCTGCAAGGGTGAATATCACCTGGACTACAAGGCAACCTTCTACAATGTCTACACCTATGTGGTGGACGGCGTTGAGACCAAGGTTACTGCTCTGCAGGGCACCGATCCCGTTGCTCCCGCTGATCCCAGCAAGGACGGCTATGAGTTCGACGGTTGGGTGATGGATGAGAACGGCGTGTACAACGCTAAGTTCACCAAGATCCACACTGTTAAGTTCATTCTGCCCGCAGGCGGCACTAAGTATCAGACTGTCAGAGACGGTGAGACCATTGTTGATTGGGCTGACTTCGTTCCCAATACCAATCCCGAGTATAGCTTCCTGTATTGGAAGTATGAGACGGGCGGCGTGAAGGGTACCAAGTTCGATTTCAACGCTCCTGTTACCTGTGATGTGGTTCTGCGCGCTGCTCAGGGCTACACCGTCGCTGACCGCGATGTCGCTCTTACTGCAACTTATGGCGACGAAACCTTCGATCTGGGTATTGCTACCCTGATGAACAGCAGACATCCCAATGCTTACAGCAAGGGTCAGAACATCGCTGCTCTTTCCTCTTTCGCAGGCTGGGATAACTTTGTTATGCCTGAGTGCCCCGCCATCACCATCGACGGTATCACCTACACCTACGGTGAGGGCAGCAGCGCCAACTACTATGTTGTCAATGTTGACGCCATCATGGTTGAGAAGGATCCTTCCGTGAAGAAGGGCTATATGTTTACCGCTGAGGGCGCCATTGAGCTCTATCACAGAGTTACCTTCTATCTGGCTGTCGGCGGCAGCAAGGTGTTCTATGTCCGCGACGGTGAGCAGCTGAATCCGAACTGGATTGATGATGAGAAAGATTTCTTCTCCTACGAAGTGATCAACTACTGGTACAACAGCAAGGGTGGCGCGAAGCTGGACTTCGCAACCTATGTCGTTACCAGCAATGTCTCCTTCAGCTGCAAGACCAAGGATAAGTATGGTGATTGGGATGTGGCTCTGAAGGGCACCCTGAACGGCGAGACCATCGAGCTGGGTACTGCTGTGATTAACAATGCTCAGCACGCAGGTTGCTGGACCGTGGGCAATGATAAAGTCCATCGCTATGACATTCCCCACGATGATTCCCAGATCACGATGCCCGAGATGCAGAGCATCGTCGTTGACGGTGTGACCTACACCTACGGCAAGGGCAGCAGCAACAACTACTACACCATCGATTTCACCACCCTGTCCTGCTACAGCATCAAGAACAGCAGGGGCAAGGTCGTCGATTGGGAGTATCACTACACCGGCGAGATCGAGCTGTTCCACAACGCCAAGGTCCTCCTGACCTGCAACGGTGCAGACAGAAGAACTGTTACGCTGAAGGACGTTGCTCACGGCACTGTCATCACCACCGAGTGGATGCTGAACAACAAGTATCTGCCCATCGGCTTCTCTCTGGCAGAGGATGTTGTGATCAACGAGGGTATCGAGTACCGCGTTGATTGGGTTGAGAACAACTAAGTTCTTTGGCTGACAACAAAATCATCTAAGCATAACACCCCGGCGCAATAGCGCCGGGGTGTGTTCTTTTACTGTTTGATTGTGTGGAAAATTGGAGTTTGTCGAGCTCTCAGGTTTGCAGAATCCTAAGCCTCCCTCTGACGAGGGAGGTGGATTTTGCGAAGCAAAAGACGGAGGGAGAGACCAAAAAGCAAGAACTTCTGGTGTATCTCTCCCTCAGTCGCTCCTTCGTCGCGACAGCCTGCGG
>JAZLEB010000111.1:0-2826 GCA_045615065.1 Candidatus Pelethomonas sp.
GGCGGGCGTGTCTCTAAAAACAGAAACCCCCCCCTGGCGCCTTCCTTGGGGGAGGCGGCAGGGGGGTTCTTATATGTGTATGGATCAGATCTGAATACCGGCCTTGTCGAGGATCACGGGGACATTCTTCTCTGCGCCGATGGCCATGATATGCACACCGCTGCAGAGCTTCTTCTCCTTGATCTCGCGGACCATATCGGCAGCCATGTCGATACCCACCTGAGCGGGCAGACCCTTGATGCCCTTCTCCTTGCCTTCCTCAGCGGCGGCAGCGAGGCGGGCGATCATCTCCTCGGGCACATCGATGCCGGGGATATTCTCGTTCATGTAGCGGGCCATACCGGCGGCCTTCAGGGGGATGATACCGGCCATGACATGGACCTTGATGTTAGCCTTCTCCACCTCGTTCATGAAGGTCTCCAGAGCCTCAACGGTGAACAGACCCTGAGTCTGGACATACTTGGCGCCTGCGTCGACCTTCTTCTTCAGCTTGTTGATCTGCAGGAAGATGGGCTCGTAGACGGGGGTGACGGAAGCACCCTTATAGAACTTGGGAACAGAGGTGAGGGCGTTGCCGCCGCAATCCAGACCGGTCTCTTCCATCTTGGTGAGCATCTTCAGAATGCCGACGGAGTCCAGATCGAATACGGGCTTGGAATTCTTGCAGTCACCCACGGCGCTGTGGTCGCCGGTGAGGGAGAGCATGGTGTCGATGCCGAAAGCGGCAGCGGACAGGAACTCGCCCATGATGGCCATACGGGAACGATCACGGCCGGTCATCTGCAGGATGGGCTCCACACCGGCCTGCTTCAGAGCGATGCACAGACCCATGGAGGAGGCCTTCAGGCAGGCGGACTGCATATCGGTGACGTTCACACCGTGAACGCGGTCCTTCAGAAGCTGAGCAACTTCCAGCTGCTCGGTGAAATCATAGCCCTTAGGGGGTGCCATTTCGGCGGTTACGGCGAACTGGCCGTTTTCCAGTGCCAACTGCAGCTTGCTCATTTCTTCACCTCCCGGAGATTCACGGACATGGGATATGCACGGCTGTCCTTATCCTCGATGGTCTTCTCCAACTTGTTGAGCAGACCGATCTCATTCATACGGTTGTAGATGGCGACCCATGCGCAGTCGTTATCGGCGCAGCCCTCGCACTTGCCGTTCTTTTGGCCGCCGCAGGGACCGTTGACCAGGCTCTTGGCACACTGGGTAATGGGGCAGATGCCGCCGGTCTCGCCCAGCACACAGTCGCCGCAGGTGCGGCACTTCTCGTGGAAAATGCCCACGCGCTCGGTCTGACCGACGAACATGGTGTTGTTGGCGGGATAGACGGGCAGCTTTACGTTCTCTGCAACGGTCTGGCAGCCGGAGCCGCAGGCCATGGAGATGACAGCCTCGGGCTCACCGGCAAGGGCGGCCTTGATCTCCTTCTTGACCAGCATCTTGTGGCAGCTCTCATCAGGAAGAGCGATGCCCACGACTTCGATGCCGTGCTCCTCAAGGTAAGCCTTCATTTCGTTGCACTCTTTTTCACCGCCGACGGCGCAGGCACTGGCGCAGCTCTTGCAGCCAACCAGAGCGACTTTCTTCACGCCGTCCAGCATACCCATCAGTTCTTCGATGGGCTTCTTCTGGGATACGATCATGCGATTTCCTCCTCTAAGTTTTTATTTTAATCTATAAGAATATTCAACAGATCTTCTGCGCTGAGTCCTACAAAGTAATCGGAAATATTCTCGCCTTCCAAAGCCTTTTGGTAGTCCTCGCTTACGGGTCTAAGACCCACAAAGCGGTCAGCGAGAAGCTGGGGATCTCTGCTTGAGAAAAAGTCTCCGCGGAAAGCAGCTTCAGTGATCCTGCCTTCCTTGACAGTCATCCGGCATTCTATGGTTCCGCAGCCTTCCACGCGCTTCTTGCGCTTCAGGTCGCAGGCGGGGGAGCCGCCATAGTTCCATTCCCAGGTGCCGTAACGCTCCTTTTGCAGCTTTTCTACCGCTGCGATATCTGCTTCGGTGAGGATATACTGCTCCATGGGCTGACCGGCAAAGAGCTTCTCCAGGAGAAGCTTTTTGAATTCGGCAAGTGAAATGTTGCCGGGGAGATGCTCGCTTACTGTGGTCATCCGGCTTCTGACGGATTTTACGCCCTTTGCAATGATTTTTTCGGGGTCGGGAGTCAGGGCAAGACCGGCGCGGCTCAGATCGGAGTCGAACATGATCGTGCCGTGATGCATGACGCGCCCTTCCTTGACATATTGGGCATTGCCGGAGAACTTCCTGCCGTCAATCGTAATGTCGTTTCGGCCGTTCACCTCGGCTTTGGCGCCCAGTGCGCTGATAGCCTCTGCCAGAGGGCGGCAGAACATCGCCAGATCCAGTTGGATACCGGAGGCACTGTCCTGAATATAAGTGAAGTTCAGGTTGCCCATGTCGTGATATACCGCGCCGCCGCCGGAGAGTCGGCGCACTACGCGGATGCCGTTTTCCCGGATATAGGGCTCGTTGACCTCTGCCAGCGTGTTCTGGTGGCGGCCGACGATGACGGCGTTGTCATTCTGCCAGAGCATAAAATAGTTGCGATCCCGGGGAAGGGAATCGAACACATACTGCTCAAGGGCAAGATTGAAGGAAGGGTCGGTGGTGGACACATCGATAAAAGTCCATCGCATAAGAGGGTCTCCTTAGGAAAAGATACAGAGAACGGGGGCCGCTGCGACAGCGACCCCCGTTGCCAGTGCAATTAGAAGGTGTAGCGCAGGATGGGAGTACGAGCGGCGCGAACCTCGTCGGGACGGCCGATCTGCGCATTGTGGGGAGAGTTGTGCAT
>JAZLEB010000112.1:0-1821 GCA_045615065.1 Candidatus Pelethomonas sp.
AGGAAGTGAGCGGCACGCACAACAGCAGGAGCCAGAGCAGGCATAAACGTTTCATTTGTATCACCTCGTATGTTAGTAACCCAAAACGGCTTTTTTGATTTCCTTTAAATCAAGATCGGCGATCGTTTTGTCTTTTGAAAAGCGGTATACGTCGCAACCGTCTACCATCGAAAGGGGATTTCCCCAATAGGCAAAGTATTTAACGCCAATGAGCAACTGCCCCACAGCAAAAAGCAGATGAAATTCGCTGTCGCCTTGTCCCATAACGGCGTATTCTTCTATGAGCAAAGCGTCTCCCAACAGTTTATTTAGTTTCTCTTTTTCATCGAATGCGGGTGGGTTCTGGACGTATATTTTCCCAATTACTTTATCGCACGCTTCTGTGTCGGACGCCAACCGGTTCAGTTGTTGTTTAACAGGCAGTTGTTTAAATTGATCCAGGCGATCGAGATATTCTTCGTATCTTTTAGAATCTTCCGAATCGGCTGGTTGTAAGAGAGCATCATTCATTTCGTGCTGTTGCGGTTGAGGGACTCTCTTTTTCTTAAATGTACGAAACCAGCTCATCATATCACCTCGTGAGGGTAGTATAGCACAGCTGAGGAGCTTTTGCAACAGAACATGACAAAAACCGCCACTCCGAAGAGTGGCGGTTTTGCTAGTTGGGGGAATTAGCCCTTGATAGCAGCCTGAGCGGCAGCCAGACGGGCGATCGGCACACGGAAAGGAGAGCAGGACACATAGTCCAGACCGATCTTGTGGCAGAACTCCACAGAAACGGGGTCGCCGCCATGCTCACCGCAGATACCGCAGTGGATGGAGGGACGGGTGGCCTTACCCTTAGCAACGGCCATCTCCATCAGCTGACCAACACCGGTCTGATCCAGCTTAGCGAAGGGATCGTTCTCGTAGATCTTGGTGTCGTAGTAAGCAGTTAGGAACTTACCGGCATCGTCACGGGAGAAGCCGAAGGTCATCTGGGTCAGGTCGTTGGTACCGAAGCAGAAGAACTCAGCCTCGCCAGCGATAGCATCAGCGGTCAAGCAAGCACGGGGAATCTCCATCATGGTACCAACCTCGTACTTCAGCTCCACGCCGGCAGCGGCGATCTCAGCGTTAGCGGTGGCAACCACAACGTTCTTCACATACTTCAGCTCCTTCACCTCGCCGGTCAAGGGGATCATGATCTCGGGAACGATGTTCCAGTCGGGATGATTCTTCTTGACGTTGATAGCGGCGCGGATGACAGCAGCGGTCTGCATCTTAGCGATCTCGGGATAGGTGACAGCCAGACGGCAGCCACGGTGACCCATCATGGGGTTGAACTCGTGCAGAGAGGAGATCAGAGCCTTGATGTCGGCCACGGTCTTGCCCTGAGCGGCAGCCAGAGCGGCGATGTCGGCCTCCTCGGTGGGAACGAACTCGTGCAGAGGGGGATCCAGGAAGCGGATGCAAACGGGGTTGCCCTCCAGAGCCTCGTACAGAGCCTCGAAGTCACCCTGCTGATAGGGCAGGATCTTCTCCAGAGCGGCCTCGCGCTCCTCAACGGTGTCGGCGCAGATCATCTCGCGGAAAGCGGCGATACGATCGGCCTCGAAGAACATGTGCTCGGTACGGCACAGACCGATACCCTGAGCGCCCAGAGAACGGGCACGAGCGGCATCAGCGGGAGTATCAGCGTTGGTACGGACCAGCAGCTTGCGGTACTTGTCGGCCCACTCCATGACGCGGCCGAATTCGCCGCCGATGGAAGCGTCCACAGTGGGGATCTGGCCATCATAGATGCAGCCGGTGGAGCCGTCCAGGGACAGCCAGTCGCCT
>JAZLEB010000113.1:0-17986 GCA_045615065.1 Candidatus Pelethomonas sp.
GCGAGAATTGAGGTGGGCGCAGGTGATTGAAAGAGTATCATCCCAGCGCTATCAGCAATCTGCCAGCCAGATGCAGCAGGCGGTGGCGAATGCCAGCTTTGATATCCTGCTGCGCCAGGAAATGGACAAGGCCCGTGAAACGCGGGATGTGGAATTTTCCAAACACGCGATCATCCGTGCCGAGGAGCGCGGGATCGATATCACCCCCGACCTGATCGACCAGCTGCGAGGCAGCATGATTCGGGCACAGGC
This sequence comes from Candidatus Pelethomonas sp., assembly GCA_045615065.1. Lineage (GTDB taxonomy): Bacteria > Bacillota > Clostridia > Oscillospirales > Oscillospiraceae > Pelethomonas. The sequence goes on from JAZLEB010000113.1 coordinate 253, forward strand.
CAAGGGTGCCACCAATATTCTGGCAATGGACTCGGAAAAAGCATTTATCATCAATGTACCAAATGCAAAAGTCATCACTGCCATCACGCAGGATGAGATGAAAGAAAGCGTATTCACCAATATAGACGGCGCCGTGTTCCTGTGACACATCACAGACGGCAGGACCACTTTCGGATGCCTTTGCCCACGCCCGAATGGCGGAGGGCAGGCGGCGCCAAATCGAAAGGAGATACTAGAGCAATATGACTGGAGCAATGTATGCCGCAATCGCCGGCCTGAAGACTCACATGAATAAGCTCAACGTTATCGGTAACAACATCGCTAACGTGAACACCTACGGCTATAAGACCCAGCGCGCAGTCTTTTCCGATTCCATTTACACCAGCCTGAGAACCGGCAGCAACGGAACCGTCACTACCGGCGCCATCAACCCCTCCCAGATCGGTTACGGCGTGGAGCTGACGAGCGTTGACCTGGATATGAGCAGCGGTACCTTCTCCCCCACGGGCAAGGATATGGACTGTATGATTATGGGTGACGGCTTCTTCCTGGTAGGTGACAAGAGTATGCAGTATGTCATCGACCCCAGCGATCCCAACACCCTGACCTCTCTGGCACTGACCCGCGTGGGTACCTTTGATTTCAGAGCTGACGGTTATCTGTCCGATGCCAACGGCAACGTTGTGTACGGCTTCCTGTGTACCGGCAACCTGGGCGACACCGTTACCTTCTCTGACCAGCTGGTTCCCATCTGCCTGCCCCGACTGATCACCACCACCGAGGGTGAGGGCGAGGATGCTGTGACCACTGTGAGCATCGGCTATCCCAGCGCTACCGAGGGCGGCTTCCTGGAGGCAGCTACCGGTGAGGAAGGCGAAGAGCTTCCCTTCGCAGGTATGGACTCCATCGCCATTGACCCCGCCACCGGTCTCATCACCGGTACCTCCAAGGATACCGGCATGGTCGTTACCATCGGCGTGATCGCAATGGGTAATGTGACCAACCCCAACGGTGTTACCCACACCAGCGGCCCCTACTACAAGGCAGGCGGCGGCGCCGGCGCTCTGCAGATCTCTCTGATGGGCGGCGTTGAGAAGGAAATGATGATCTGCAACAACCCCACCGAGGAGACTGAGCTGGCAGCATTTACCCATGTAAATCAGAGCCGTATGGCTGATGATGTGGAGAACCTGCCCGACGGTATGCGTATCTACAGCGCAGGTACCACTGAGCTGATGACCGGCGGTCTGGAAATGTCCAAGACCGATCTGGCCACCGAGATCTCCGAGATGATCACCGCACAGCGCGGCTATCAGGCCAATACCCGTATCATCACCGTTACTGACTCCATGCTCGAAGAGCTGGTCAATATCAAGCGCTAACCGATGAATTAACTTACTCTCACGCGGGGTAACCGCCCCGCGTGAGAGAACCAAAAAAGAAAGGCGGCTGAAGGATGATTTTACTGACGAAACGAAGCGGGGATAAATTTCTGGTCAACCATCAGCAGATCGAATATATCGAGATGATCCCCGAATCCAAGATCGTAATGATGAACCACGACTATTACCTCGTCATGGAAGACATTGACGAGATCATTGATAAAATTACCCAGTATGAAGCAAAGGTAAGAGATATCTACCGCGAACTTACCATTACAGACAATCGGCTTAAATAAACAGCCAGTGGTCCGGTTGGATCGTGTGACTGTCTTTGGAGGTAAAGAAACATATGAACTTAAATTATATCATTGGTCTAGTTTTTGCATTCGCGGTGTTCCTGTTCGGCTGTGTCAGCAGTGTGGTGGTCAAGCCTGAATTTGATATCAGTTTTGATTTCGATAACCTCCTCAACTTCTTTGACCCGGCCAGTATTCTGATCACCATCGGATGTACGGTGTTCATTATTTTGGCCAGCTTCCCCAAGGATGTTCTGGCAAGTGTTCCCAAGCATCTGAAGATCATTCTCAACACCAAGAATTTCCAGCCCGTGCAGTACATCGACCAGCTGGTGGAGCTGGCACAGATCGCCCGTAAGAACGGTCTGCTGGCACTGGAAGAGCGCGCCAACGAGCAGAAGGATCCCTTCTTCAAGCAGGCGATCATGCTGATCGTAGATGCTAATGACCCCGATAAGGTCCGCAGTATTCTGGAGAACGACATCGAGTGCATGTCTGCCCGCCATGAGGATGCCGCAGCCATGTACGACAAGGCATCCTCTATCGCACCTGCTTTCGGTATGGTGGGTACACTGGTCGGTCTGATCAACATGCTGAAGGGTATGGACATGGAAAGCGGTTCCAGCAGCCTGGGCAGCGACATGGGTACCGCACTGATCACCACCCTGTACGGCTGTATCCTGGCCCACATGGTCTTTGGTCCCATTGCTGTGCTTCTTCGTAACCGCGATGCACAGGAAGTGCTGTGTAAGATGATCATCATCGAAGGCATCATGTCTATCCAGTCCGGTGAGAACCCCAAGTTCCTGAAGGAGCGCCTGCTCACCTACATGAGCCAGAAGCAGCGCATGATGGCTGAGAACGGTGGCAAGGCATCCAAGGGCAGCAAGAAGAAGAGCAAGGGTTCCGCAAAGGATGCGGACGCAGCATAAATAAAAAAGGTTCAGCTCAAAAAAAGGAGCGTGAGATTCTATGAAAATGCGCAAAAAAAGCGGCGGCGGCGGTGCGAACTGGATGGACACCTACGGTGATATGGTCACACTGCTGTTGTGCTTCTTTGTGCTGCTGTACTCCATGTCAACCATCAGTGAGGAAAAGTGGAAAATGCTGGTGGCCAGCTTCAATCCGGATGCTCTCCAGACCATAACGGAAAACTCCGGAAATGACGGTCCCAACGCAGACCCCAACGAATTGGACGGTTCGGGCATGGGCTTGAGTCAGATCGAAATCGATGAGGACATGAATGAGCTCTACGAGCTGCTCATGACCTACATCTCCCAGCAGAATATGCAGGACAGTATCTCCGTCTCCAAGGGTGATGGAAAGGTATTCGTCACCTTCAATCAATCGATTTTCTTTGATGGAGACTCATGGACACTGAAGGAGGACAGCAAGCCGATCCTTGAAATGATCGCAGGCATGCTCTCCAGTGTGGCAGGTTCCATCGAAGAGGTCAGGATCATGGGCCATACGGCTCAGGGCGATCCCAATAAGCCCAATAACATCATTGTTGACCGGCAGCTCTCCGCCATGCGCGCGGCGAATACGCTGGCCTACATACAGCAGTACTGCACCGTTGACCCGGCGCGATTGGTCAGTGAAGCCTACGGACAGTGGCGTCCGGTGGCAGGCAATGACACCGCTGAGGGCCGTGCGCAGAACCGCCGCGTGGAAATGATCATCAGTGGCCGCGACCTTGAGAAGGAACTTGAGGGAGGTATCCAGAACTTCTGGACTGATGGCAACAAACCCACAAACACAACTGATCCCAACGATACACAGGATCCCGGGGCGGATACCGGCAGCACAAACGAGCCTTCGCTCGAGTAAGTGCCAGGTATACAAACGGAGTATCCGCCAAGAGCGGGACAACAAAACCGTAAGATGCACGACACAGCTTACGGAATTCTTGGGAAAGGCAGGTTGATAGTGATTTATGTCTGAAGTATTGTCGCAAAGTCAGATCGACGCGTTGCTCAACGCAGTTCGTACCGGCGAAAAAGATGTAAACGAGCAATCCGACGATAACAGCGAAAAGAAATACAGGAAATACGATTTCCACAGTCCGAAGAAGTTTACTAAGGACCGTATCAAGATGCTCAACAGTGTCTTTGATACATACACCCGCATCATCAACACTCGACTCAACGCATTGCTGCACACCACCTGTGAAGTAGAAGTGGAGAGTATTGAGGAACAGCGCTATTATGAATTCTCCAACGCACTGACAGACGGAGATGTTCTGGCACTGTCAAATGCGGTCCTTGAGGGAGAAGAAGATGAGTCTCCGGTCCTCTACTATCTGGCACCGACTCTCGGCATGTGCATGATGGATCTCATGCTGGGCGGTGAGGGTACGATGGAGCAGGACAACTACATGGATTACACCTATACCGATCTGGAGCTTCGCCTGTATGAGACTATTATGCAGGACATGATCTCGGTTATGGGAAGCAGTTGGGCCAACTATCTGCAGATGGATTTCAACTACACCCGCACAGAGGTGAATCCCACACTTGTCCAGCTGTTGGGAATTGATGAAGTCGTGGTTATTATTGACCTCCGACTGAAATTCCCCAACTACTCGGGACGTATGAGTATTTGTCTGCCGGCGATGATGCTGACGAATCTGTTCGCCATCATCAATCATAAAAACGCCGACCGCAAGGGTAACGCGGAGGAAAAATCCGCTGAGATCTTTGACAGGCTGCGCGACTCCTCCCTGGAGATCGTGGCGCATATGCCGGAAGCAAGACTGCAGCTGAGCGATATCTATCACCTCAACGTGGGCGATGTGATCGACCTGGGTCAGAAACAGGGTTCGCCGATCTTCCTGGACATCGGCGGCTACAACTGGTTCTCGGGTCAGATGGGAACGCACAATAAGAAGATGGCTGTGAAGATAGACGATATCTGTTATCAGGCCGAGAGAAGGAGCGAGTAAGAAGAATGCAGAGAGAAGTATTCAGCCCACTGGCGATAGACGCTCTGGGCGAAATGATGAACATCAGCCTGGGTTCTTCGGCGACCGCCGTTTCCAACATGCTGGATCGGCGCGTGGATATTACCACACCGAAGGTCTCTGTGGTTGACATTGAAAGCTTTTCCATTGCCGAGATCGAGCCGGCAATGGGCGTGGAGATCAAGTATGTTTCCGGCCTGGAGGGCAGCAACATCATGCTGCTCAAGAAGGAGGATATCAAGATCATCGTTAACATCCTGATGGGTCAGGAAGACAGCGATGACGGTGAGGAGTTTGAACTCAACGATCTGACGGTCAGCGCAGTTTGCGAGGTCATGAACCAGATGATGGGCGCCAGTGCTACTGCACTGTCCGACTTCCTGGGTTACTCTGTGAACATCTCTACTCCCAACCCCTTCGAAATGCACGACTTCAATGCGTTTAAGCATGAACATCTGCCTCAGGATACCAACATGATCGTGGTCATCCGCTTCGCGCTGAAGATCGAGAACAAGCTGGAAAGTGAGTTCATGAACGTGATCTCCGTGGAACTGGCCCGCGAACTGCTGGGTGGTCTGGGTCTGGAGGAGGAGGATATCCTCGGTCCCGAGGCTCACCTGCTGGGCGAGAATACCGGAGAGTCCCGTATCACAATCGCTGAACCCGGCAGCAGACCTCTCAGTCAGGAAGAGATCGAGAAGCTGCTGGGCGGCGGTGCCGAGGCACCCGCACCTGCACCCGCACCTGCACCTGCACCTGCACCTGCACCTGCACCCGCCGCGGCACCCGCACCTGCTCCGGTTCAGCAGATGCCTCAGATGCCTATGTATCCTATGCCGGACGGACAGATGGGTTATCCCCCCAACTACTATCCGCCTTATCCCTATCCGTACCCCTATCCCTATCCGCCGCAGCCTGAGGAGAGACCCAAGGCTGAGCCCAAGACCATCAACGCAAAGTCTGCCAAGATGGATGAGATCAACGGTGAGGACAAGCTCTCCGCTGAGCAGGCTCAGAACCTTGAGTTGATTATGGAGGTTCCTCTCCAGGTCACCGTTGAGATCGGCCGTACTCGCCGCAAGGTGCAGGATATTCTGTCCTACACCAAGGGCTCTCTGGTCGTTCTGGACAAGCTGGCCGGCGATCAGGTTGACCTCTATGTCAACGGCAAATGCATCGCCCGCGGCGATGTGGTCGTTGTTGATGATAACTTCGGCGTTAGAATCACCGAGATCGTTCAGATGGACGTCGGTGAGGGGCTCTTTTCCAAATAAACAAATCTGTTAAACAGATCAAATAACACATACAACCAAACTTTGAGAAAGAAGGATAGACTATAATGGCTAAGAAGATTCTGCTGGTTGACGATGCAGCTTTCATGAGAAAGATGATCAAGGATACCCTGAGCAAGAACGGTTACACCGAACTGTACGAGGCAGTTGACGGTGCCGACGCAGTTGAAAAGTACAATGAGATCCACCCTGATCTGGTGATCATGGATATCACCATGCCCAACATGGACGGTCTGGAGGCTCTGAAGGCCATCCGCGGCAAGGATAACGGTGCAAACATCGTTATGTGTTCCGCAATGGGTCAGGAGAGCATGGTTATGGATGCTGTTCGCTCCGGTGCCAAGGACTTTATCGTTAAGCCTTTCAAGGGCGAGCGTATCATCAAGACCGTTTCTTCCATTCTGGGTGAGCCCTGATTAGAATTCTAAGGAGATTCCAATGCCTGCTGAACTCATTTGGATGCTTGTTGCCGTAGTCCTGATCCTGGGACTTGCATATGTTGTGACCCGCCTTGTGGCGGGAAACATACCCGCCCGCAGTGCCCGCAAAACACGCGGGAAGATGCTCTGTTCTGTGGAACAGCTGTACATGGGGCGGGACAGGCAGATCGTGCTGGTGCAGGCAGGAGATCGGTATCTGCTTCTGGGAAATACTCCAACTCAGATCACGACCCTTGCGGAATTTACCGCAGAGGAAGTTGCAGCGTGGCGCGAGAAGGAAAGAGAGACAGAGGGAGAGGCACAGAGCATGAGCTTCTCTCAGGCTCTGCAGAAAGTGCTTAAGCAGCGCATCGGGAGGGACAGTAATGACTGATAGCATTATCAATGTCAATGGTGATAATATACAGGTTCTTGAGATCCTTTTTATCACCACGCTGATCTCTCTCGCACCGTCGCTGGTGGTGATGATGACCTCCTTCGGCCGGTACATCATCTCCCTTTCCTTCCTCCGCAACGCGCTGGGTACACAGCAGTCTCCCCCCAATGTGGTGCTTACCGGTATTGCATTGTTCCTTACACTGTTTACCATGTCACCCGTGCTGCAGGAGATCAACGAGGAGGCTTATCAGCCCTATGCACAGGAGCTGATCAGTCAGGAGGAGTTTCTGGAACGGGCCAGTGTTCCAATCAAGGAATTCATGCTCCGCAATACGGAGGAAAAGACACTGGAGATGTTCTGCGAGCTGGCTCATGTGGAGCCGGTAAGCGGTGAGGAAGCCATGGATCTCTCCATCTGGATCATTGTGCCGGCCTTTATGACCTGTGAGTTGAAGATGGCATTTTTGATCGGCTTCCTTGTGTACATCCCCTTTACACTGATCGATATCGTGGTGTCCTCCACCCTGATGTCTATGGGTATGGTCATGCTGCCGCCGGCCATGATCTCTGCACCCTTCAAGATCCTCCTGTTTATCTCTGTGAACGGATGGGATCTGATGTTCTCAACATTGATACAAAGAGTTAATTAGCAAGCAGAGGAGGGGAATGGATGGATACGATCCTGATCGGCGATATTCTGTATCAGGCACTTTTAGTTGCTGTAAAACTCGCCGGCCCGACTCTGCTGGCATGTATGCTGGTGGGTGTTATCTCCGCCATTTTTCAGGCGGTGACACAGATCCACGAGCAATCGCTGGCATTCATTCTGAAACTTATCGTGGTATTCCTCTTCCTGCTGATCGGCGGAGGATGGATGCTCACCACACTGCAGGATTATACTTACTATCTGTTTGACCTGATAGCAAAGTAGAGGCTAAGCGTATGTTCGATTGGTCTGTAACCACATTGGCCATATACATTATGGCCCGCATGAGCGGATTCGTCCTGTTCAATCCGATTTTCGGACGAAATAACATCCCGGTCATCTTTCGCATCGCAATGACACTGGTTCTCTCGGTCAGTGTGATCGCCGGTGCCGGCGCGCAGCAGACTGTTGCGGTACCTGTAGGACTGGCGGATCTATCGATCCGTATTGTCCTGGAGATGGCGCTGGGATTCTTCTTCGGCATGGTCATGGACTTCTTCTTCTATATCCCTCAGTTTGCCGGCACTTTGATCGACACGCAGATGGGTATGACGATGAATCAGATCTACGACCCCGCCTCCAAGACAAGTATGTCTGTTACCGGTGTGTTGCTGAATGCCTTGATGATGCTGCTTTTCTTTGTGGCAAACGGACATCACACCCTGCTTAAAATTGTTCTCACCTCCGGCGAGGTCGTTCCTTTCGGTGCGGTATCGCTGGGTGCAGATGCGGCAGAGGCTATGCTGGCAGTATTTGTGGAATGTACGATGCTGGCGGTGAAGCTGACACTGCCGATCCTGGCAGCTGAGCTGCTGGGACAGATCGGAATGGGCGTTCTGATGAAGGTGATCCCGCAGATCAATGTGTTTGCGATCAACATTGAGCTCAAGATCATCATTGGTTTGGGACTTCTTCTGGTGCTGCTCTCACCGATCAGTGAATATTTACTGGATGTGGAGCGGGAGATGCTGGTCAGTCTCGAAGCCATCTTGGGTATGGCGAAGGGATAGCGTTCACCCGACCTTGATAAAACAAGGGGGGACATGCGTTGGCGGATCCGTCCAAAACCGAAAAAGCGACACCAAAACGACGACGGGACGAACGAAAACGTGGTAATGTCCTCAAAAGTCAGGATGTTGTCGCGGTTGCGACTCTGATCGTATCCTACGCGATGCTGCGGCTGCTGGGGCCCACCTTTGTGGAGCAGATGAGCTCATTTATCGAGTACTGTTTCACTGCGGCGGCCGATCCTGTGCTGAATATCAACGGATTTCTGACAGAATTGACAAGCAGGATCGGAATGGTCCTGGGATTGTCCATCGGCCTGTTTGCAGCCGCGGTGGTCATCATTTCCGCAGGCACAACTCTGTTCCAGACACAGATGCTCATTACAGGTGAGACACTGAAGCCGAAGCTGAGCAAGATCAATCCCATAGAGGGATTCAAGAGATTATTCTCCCTTCGCAGTGTGATCGAGACCGTGAAGGGTATTCTGAAGATCATTCTGCTGATGTGGCTGATCTACAGCAATCTTACAAGCGCGATCTCCGAAAGCCATAAGTATCTGTATACAGATCTTGGCTCCGGGATTCGGCACATGTATGACAGCATTCTGACACTGATCTTTCAAATTATAATAGCGTTTGCTGTGCTGGCTGCCGCAGACTACCTCTACCAGTGGTGGGAGTACGAGCGGAACCTGCGAATGAGCAAACAGGAAATTAAAGAAGAATATAAACAGACGGAAGGCGACCCCCAGATCAAGGGAAAAATCAGGGAGCGCCAGCAGCAGATGGCGCGTATGCGCATGATGCAGCAGGTCCCGAAAGCGGATGTGGTCATCAAAAACCCGACCCACTACGCCGTGGCACTGCGTTACCGTCCCGAGCAGGATAATGCTCCCATCGTGCTGGCCATGGGTCAGGACGAGCTGGCGCTTCGCATTATCAAGGTCGCGGAGGAGAGCAAAGTGGCAGTGGTGGAAAATATTCCGCTGGCCCGAGCGCTTTATGCCAACGCTGAACTGGGACGCGAGATCCCACCGGAATTCTACGGTGCTGTGGCAGAGGTTCTGGTCTACATCTTCCGCCTGAATGACGATAAAAGACTCACAAAATAGTCTGTGCGCGGAGCACATAACTTGGTAAATAACGCTCCTGCAGGAAGAGAGGATCCATGAAGAGACTATTTGACAATGCGATATCGTTGGCGGTCGTGGTCATCGTTCTCTTTTTGGTGATCCCACTGCATCCAGTCGTTTTGGATATCCTGCTGATCGCCAACATCGGACTTGCGGTCATGATCCTCATGATCACAATGAATATCAGAAGCGCACTGGAATTTTCCATTTTCCCGTCGCTGCTGCTGATCACAACTCTGTTCCGACTGGGCCTGAATGTGGCAAGTACCCGCTTGATTTTGGGTAATCAGGGCCACGTCGGTACCGTAATTCAGGCATTCGGTGAATTGATGACAGGCGGCAACATTGTTGTCGGTTTCGTGATCTTCATCATCCTGGTCCTGATGCAGTTCATCGTTATCACCAAGGGTGCCGAGCGAGTGAGCGAAGTGGCTGCCCGCTTTACCCTGGACGCTATGCCCGGTAAGCAGATGGCTATCGACGCGGACCTCTCCGCAGGTCTCATCAATGAGACTGAGGCGAGAATTCGCCGCGCCAAGATCCAGAAGGAAGCCGACTTCTACGGCGCTATGGACGGTGCTACCAAGATCGTCAAGGGCGATGCCATCATGTCCATCGTTATCACGCTGGTCAACTTTGTTGGCGGCGTCCTGATCGGTCTGGTAATGGGCGGCGGTGATTTCACCTCTGTTCTCAGTACTTACTCCATCGTTACCATCGGTGACGGTCTGGTTTCCCAGCTGCCGTCTCTGATGATCTCCACCGCAACGGGTATGATCGTTACCCGGTCCGTATCTGACGACAGCCTGAACTACGATGTGATCAAGCAGTTCAAGGCGCAGCCCTACTCCATTATGGCTACCGGTGTGATGCTGCTGTTTCTGTCGCTGATCCCCGGAACGCCTACTCTGGCACTGGTCATCGGCGGCGCGCTGCTTCTGCTGGCAGGTATCTTTATCAGCCGCAAAATGGAGCAGGAAAAGCAGCAGGAGATGCAGGCTTCCGAGCGGGCCGCACTGCAGAATCCCGAAGCTCCCAGCGAAAGCGAGTACTACAAGGATGTCAACAATGTGTACTCTCTGCTGACCGTTGAACCCATCGAAATGGAATTCGGCTATAGCCTGATCCCCATGGTCGATGAAAATCACGGCGGCCGACTCATCAGCCGCGTGGTCATCTTCCGCCGGCAGTACGCGCAGGATATGGGTTTTGTTATCCCCTCCATCCGTATGCGCGATGCTTCCGGACTGGGTACTAACCAGTATGTGATCCGCATCAAGGGTGAGGAAGTGGCAAAGGGCGAGATCCTTGTGGATTACTATCTGGCACTGGAACCCCCCAATCCTTTGGGCGAGATCGACGGTATCGAGACCATCGAACCCGCTTACGGTATTCCCTCCCGCTGGATCCTTCCCGAAAAGAAGGAACTGGCAGAGATTTATGGTTATACCGTTATCGACCCCCTGTCCGTTATGCTGACCCACCTGAGCGAAACGGTGAAGAAGCATACCTACGAGCTGCTAAGCCGCACCGAGACGATCCAGCTGGTGGAAAACCTGAAGAACACTGCCCCGGATCTGGTGCAGGAGGTCGTACCCAATATCGTTTCCTACGCCACTCTGGAGAAGATTCTCAAGGGACTTCTCAAGGAAGGCGTTCCCATCAAGGATCTGGCAACGATCCTGGAAACCGCCGCAGATACTCTCAGCCACGGCCGCGATGTGGATATGGCCATTGAGCAGATCCGCGCCGCGCTCAGCCGCACAATTACCCGCCGCTTCTGCGAAGACGGTCAGCTGCGTGTGGTCACGCTGGATGCCGAGGTGGAGAAGAAGATCATTGCTTCCATCACCCGCAATGAGCAGGGTGTCTATCTGGCAATGGGACCCGAGCTGATGCACTTGATCGTGACACAGATGGCAGAGCATATGAAGAAGTTTGCCGATCTGTCGCAGACACCTGTGATCCTGGTCAGCCAGGTGATTCGCGGCTATTTCAGCCGTATGATCACCCAGTTCTATCCCAATGTTTATGTTCTCTCCTTTAACGAGGTCACCAGCAATGTTCAGATCCAGGCACTGGGCAACATCACTTTGGATGCGCCCGCGCGTATGGACCGGAAGATGGGGGTGAACCAATGAGCGGAGAATCTGCAGAGGCAGCCAGAAAGCGTCCGGTTTCCGAGGAGGAGATCGAACAACTGAGCAACGAAGAACTGCTCGCAGCCTACAAGGAAACCGGCGATGAGCAGTATAAGTGGTCTTTGGTACTGCGCTATAAGGATCTCATCAAGCACGCAGCGCTGCAGATCCGCGGTGTATACAGCCACCTGGCGCATGTGGACGATATTGTCAGTGAAGGCATTCTTACACTGGTCAGTGCTATCGACCGCTATGATCCGGAAAAAGGCGTTAAATTTGAAACCTTCATCTCCAAGCGGATCCGCGGTATGATCATTGATGTGGCGCGCAAGCAGGACTGGCTGCCCCGCAGCCTGCGCAAGCGCACGCGAGAGATCGATGAAGCGGTGACTCAGCTTTATACAGAACTGGGCCGCGGGCCTACGGATGAAGAAGTGGCGCAGTATTTGGGAGTCACTGTGGAGCGTTACCACAAGGAAGCTGCCGGAGTTGCGTTGGGTAATATCCTGTCGCTGGATGCGCTCATTGATATGCGCGAACAGGATACCGGCTGGTTCGAAATGCCTGCACGAGATGCCAAGGAACAGCCTGAAGCTGTGTTTCAGGATCGTGAGATGCAGGAAGTGCTGGCAGACGGTATCAGCAAATTGAGAAAGAACGAACAGATCGTACTTTCTCTCTACTACGAGAAAAATCTCCACATGAAGGAGATCGCACAGGTTATGGACATCAGTGCTCCCCGTGTATCACAGATCCACGCGAGAGCCATCGAAAAGCTGCAGGAACATATGCGCGTCTATATGAGCGGCGCGGATCCGGCAGAAAACCTAAAACGAAAGAGGGATTAAGCGATGTTCAAGGGATTTTATAATCTGACATCCGGTATGCTGACTCAGCGGCAGAGAATGAACAATGTTTCCAATAACATTGTCAACATCACGACTCCCGGATTTAAGGGCAGCCGACATATTGCCAGCACCTTCCAGGATGTGCTGTACCACCGCGTGGGCAATCTGGATAAGTCCGGTTATGCCGCCATCGGTAACCAGAGCTACATTACCGCCACCGATGAGATCGTGACCGACTATACCCAGGGAGCTTTGGAGGAGACCGGTATTCCTCTGGACTTTGCCATTGACGGCGAAGGCTTCTTCGGCATTCGCAGCGCCGGCGGTGATATCATGTATACCCGCGCAGGCAGCTTCTCTCTGGATGAGGAAGGTTATCTCTGCTACTCCGGTTTTGGCCGTGTACTGGACGCAAACGGCAATGAGCTTCGCGTTATGACCGACAAGATTACCGGAGATACCCACGGCAGAGTATATGCCAACAATGGAATGATGCTTGGCCGCGTAGGTGTGTTTACCTTTGACGACCCGGCTCAGTTGGAGTATAATGAGCAGGGATTCCTGGTTGGAGAAGGTGCTCAGGCCAGCGATGATGCCACCATCCGCTGGGGCTACCTGGAACGCTCCAATGTGGATATGGTGAGTCAGATGACTGAGATGCTCAGCGCGCAGCGGGCATTCCAGAGTGCTGCACAGGTCACCAAGATCTATGACAGTCTCATGAACAGGATCACCAACGAGATCGGTAAAGTGTAAGAAAGCGGAAGGTGACGAATGAATCAGGCATTTTATACCGGCGCAGTAGGCGCACGTCAGCAGATGCTGAACATGAACATCCAGGGCAATAACATGGCCAATGTGAACACCATCGGTTACAAGGCTCAGCTGAGCCGTTTTGCTGCCCTGTATCACCGCAATCTTGATACTATCAGCGGCGGAAATGACTCCATCGGTGTCGGCGCCGCCATGCTGATGACCTCCACGGATCACGTAGCAGGCAACTTTATGGCAACCGGCCGTACCCATGACTACTATATCAATGGAAACGGCTATTTTGCACTGGTTGACCTGAATACCAATCAGGTTACTTTCACCAGAAACGGTGCTTTTGAGGTCGTTCCCTATGAGCGCGTGACCGGCGAGAGTGATGCAAACGGCAACCCCATCACCGAGACGGTGCTTGCCCTGAGTGATGGAGAGGGTCGATTTGTACTGGGCAGAAACGGCAATATTATCACCATGACCGATCCCAACGCACAACCGAATATTGGTATCTTCGACTTTGGCAACTATGATGGTATGGAGCATGTGCGCGGCACAGAGTTCCTGCCCATTGATAAGAACGGAAATCTGTACTACGCCACCGGCGAACTGGTGCAGGGCGGTCTGGAAGGCTCCAATGTGGATCTGACCGAAACCATGACCAAACTCATCGAGGTGCAGCGCGCATACAGCATGGCACTGAAGATGATGCAGACATCCGACGAGATCGAAACCACGATCAACAATCTCAGATAATCGGGGGAGGAGAGAAGAATGAAAATCAAGAACTACGATGAGCTGAACAACCTGGAGATCGATACGCTCCGGGAGATCGGCAGCATCGGAACCGGAAATGCCGCCACCGCACTCTCTCAACTCCTGCAGAAAGAAGTTCGCATCACCATGCCGGAGGTGCGGATCATGGGCTACAATGAATCCATTGACTGGATCGGCGGCGCAGAGGAGATTACTGCCGGTGTTCTGATGCGGCTCGGCGGCGAGATCAACGGCATTATGCTTTCCGTTCAGCAGCTTGATTTTGTGAATCTGGTGCTGGAAGGAATGCTGGGCCACACCGTGCAGGACTATATGGGCCTGCATGAAATGGAGTGCTCTGCACTGATCGAGGTGGGTAATATCATGATCTCCACCTTTATCAATGCGCTCAGCGGTTTGGCTGATATCGGCATTAACCTGACAGTCCCCGCGTTTACGGTGGATATGCAGGGTGCTATTATGGCGGTGCCGATGGCGGAGTTTGGCGGCCAGTCCGACTACATTCTGACCATTGGCGGCAACTTCGTGTGCGACAACAAGCAGGTTCCCTGCCGCCTGCTGCTCTCGCCCGATGTTCGCTCTCTGAACTTCCTTCTGAGAAAGCTGGGAGTGACCGGTGGAGAATAGGATCACGATCGGCATTGCTGATATGAAGTTCGCGCAGCAAAGCGGGACACTGATCACCTATGCCTTGGGCTCATGCATTGGCATTTGCCTATATGATCCTGTGATCAAGCTGGGCGGACTGCTGCATATCATGCTGCCTCTGAATATGGAGACAGGCAGAAAGAACCCCCTGAAATATGCCGATACCGGTTTGGCGGAAATGCTCCGCCAAATGGAGGCGAAGGGAGCCAATCGCTCCCGGCTCGTGGTGAAGATCGCCGGCGGTGCAAAGATGTTTGAAGTTACCGGCGGTTCTTTGGGCAATATCGGCTTGCGCAATATCGAGAGCGTTAAGATCCAAATGAAAAAGCAGGGTCTTCGCATCGCCAACGAGGATGTTGGCGGTACTGTTGCCCGCACAATGTCGATGGATGTGGAAACCGGTGCAATCACAGTGCGAAGCTACGGCAGACCTGATGTGAATCTGTAACAGTGAAAACAATTTAATTTTTTTAAATAACAGGTGGAAGGAGCGCATAACTATGAGGGAAGAAGAGAAGAAGGGGATCCTTCTGGAATCCGGTACCAATGAGATCGAGATCATGGAGTTCACCATTGACGGTAATCTTTACGGTATCAACGTGGCAAAGGTCCGCGAGATCATGATGGCCGAGCCCGTCAAGGCCATGCCCCACGCGCATCCTGCGGTGGAGGGCGTATTCAAGCCCCGTGACACCGTGCTGACTGTGGTGAACCTGCCCAAGTATTTGGATGAGAACGCCACTCAGAAGGGCGAGAAGGATATCTTCATCGTCACTAATTTCAATAAGATGTTTATCGCATTCCGCGTTCATACTGTGGTGGGCATCAGCCGTATCTCCTGGAAGGATATTCAGAAGCCAGACAGTACAGTTTCCGGCGGCGAGTCCGGTGTTACCACCGGTATTGCCCAGTGCAGAGGCGAACTGGTCACCATTCTGGACTTCGAAAAGATCGTTGCCGAGATCGCACCTCAGACTACGATCCAGATCTCTGAGATCGACCGCATGGGTTATCGCGAGTGCCGTGAGATGCCCATCCTTGTGGCAGAGGATTCCATCCTCCTCAGCAAGATGATCGAAGAGGCTCTGCACAAGTCCGGTTATATCAATGTAACCATGTTCCCCAATGGTCAGGAACTGTGGGATTATCTGCAGAAGATTGAAAAGCTTGGCAATGTGAGAGATCATGTATCACTGGTCATCACTGACATTGAAATGCCCCAGATGGACGGTCACAGACTGACCAAGCTGATCAAGACCAGCCAGACCTTTAAGGGTGTTCCCGTTGTTATCTTCTCCTCTCTGATTTCCGAGGAGATGCGGATCAAGGGCAAGCAGCTTGGCGCCGATGAGCAGCTGAGCAAGCCTGAGATCGGTCATTTGGTCAATATTATGGACCATCTTCTTGCCGCCCGCTAAAGGGTAATAGATTTAGGAGGCCGCTATGAGCAGCAAGTACATTGTGCGCCAGCAGATCAAGGATGCCAAGGGCGCGATCATCGGATATGAGATCCTCTATCACGGTGAGAATCAGGCATTCACCGGTGAAACTGATGTGAACAGCGAGTTTGCCGCTGCCAACACCGTGTATAGTTTTCTGACTCAGAATACACCCAAGGTGTTCAAGGGCACGCTGACCTTCATGACCTTCACCACCATGCTTCTGATGAAGAAAACGCCCCGCCTGTTTGACAACTCTGAGCTTGTCATTCAGATCGATGACAGTGTGATCATTCACCCCTTGTCCATGCACTTCGTGCAGCAGTATGCCAAGGAAGGCTACAAGATCGCCGTTAATGAGTTCCAGTTCTCTCCCCGTTACCTTGCCCTGCTGGACAGCATTGACTACATTAAGGTCAATATCAAGGTAACTACGGATGCCAACTTGAAGAACATTATCGAGATCGCACACAGCATGAATAAGCAGTGCATCGTGACCAATATTGACAATGAGACCGACTACAACAAGGCGGTCGCATTTGGCGCAGATGCCATGGAAGGCTCTTTTGTTGCGGAAAAGCTGACCACCAAGGCTCATTCCGGCTCTTATCTGCAGAGCAACTTCTTCCGTCTGATGGTTGCAGTTACCAAGGACGAGCCCGACGTGGAGGAGATCGAGCAGCTGATCAGTGCCGATGCAAGCCTGTCCTACGGTCTGATGAAGATCGCCAACTCCGCTTACTATGCACTCAGATCCCGTGCCACTACCATCCGTCAGGGTGTTATGACGCTGGGCCTGGCTCAGCTGAAGCAGTGGATCTATCTGCTCAGCGCAAGCAATGAGGAAAGCGGTATGGATGCCGGTTCCGAGGAGTTCCTGAAGCTCTCCTTCATGCGCGCAAACCTGTGCAGCGAGCTTGCCGGCCATGTGAAGGGACTGCCTGTTACCCGCGCAGAGGCGTATCTGATGGGTATGTTCTCCACGCTGGGCTATCTGATCGATGCGCCTATGGAAGAAATCCTTGCAGAGGTTCCTTTGAAGGATGAGATCCGTGCAGCACTGCTGAACAAGGAAGGCCTGTGCGGTCTGCTGTATCAGTTGGTTCTCAGCTATGAGGCTGCTGATTGGAGCAAGATCAGTGCGCTGGCTGAGCAGTTGGGCATTGAGGACAGCCGTTTGACCAGCATCTACTTCACCTGTATGGAAGATGTGAATGCTCTTTGGGAGCAGCTTACTCACGCCTACGACGAGGTGTAAAACAAATAAAACGAGAGCGCTGCCGCGGCAGCGCTCTCGTTTTATGTATGGAGATAAATTGGAGTTTATGGGGGAGATTGTTTGTGCAACTACCTGCCGTGCTGCTAACGCAGCAGAGGAGACACCATCTTTCTTGCCACCGTGTCCAGTCTCCGACGGGGTACTTTTGTATAGAAACAAAAGTACCCAAAAATTCTCCCAAGGCGTTCCCCCTTGGGTATCTCCCTTGAAAAAAACAAAATTGTTCTTGCGGCACTTTCTCGTC
>JAZLEB010000114.1:0-7143 GCA_045615065.1 Candidatus Pelethomonas sp.
AGGCTCCCTCTGACGAGGGAGCTGGCGAGCGAAGCGAGACTGAGGGAGAGAAAACCAAGAATTGCAGTGTATCTCTCCCTCCGAGTCGCCTGCGGCGACCCACCTCCCTCGTCAGAGGGAGGCTTGAGATTAAGCAAACCCGAGAGACTGATAAACTCCAATTTGATGCTCTCAAATATGCTGGATCACTGCAACATTTTTGCAGCGATCCAATTCATTTTTAGCAACATATTCAAGAAGTTTGAGTGGTAGACATAAAAACTATTTACGAATGGGAAAATGTGTGATATGCTTTAGTTAAGAAAAGTGTTGAAGAGGAAAAGTTATGCAATTGGGCTTTAAGATACTGAGTATTGAATACGGTTGGTTTAAAATATGGATCGGTCCGGGACATGTGATAGAAGGATCAGACTATTTGGGGTACGATCTTCCCAAGGAGTTTCTGCGCAAGGCCTGGAATGTGCTGCAGGAGGATGGGAAAGAAGAGTGGATTTATCTTATGGATGAGCCTCATGGTGATATTATGCACATCTCGCACTGTTCCGGGAAGATACACCTTGCGGTATATCCCTTGAACAAGGAGTGTCATCGCCTGAGTTCCAAAGAAGTGGATGAAAAAGACAATTGCGGTGAATGCACATACCGTAGTGACTGGAAACCGGAAGACCTTGTCGATGCGCTGGTGAGCGAATTCTACTTATACGAAAATGGTAACGGCAGAGGACTCTATGAAACTCACTGGATGCCGTTTCCGGACGAAGAATATGAACAATTGAAAAAACTGGCGTTTGAAATGGATAAAAAAGCGCCAAAATTCGAAAAACTGTACTGTATCGACACAATGTGTCCTCAAAGATTAAATGAGTCATATTGAATTATTTCGTTGTTGGCGCTATTCAGCGCAATGGATTCTTGTTGAAATGAATCTGGATATTCCTGCGTCCCAAATCAACTGGGAAGCGTTTGTGGTTCCGGACAAAAATGCGGTTCCGGGCGATTGGCAGTGTCCTTACATGGAACAGTATCTGAACGAAACCGGTACCGAGAAGATCTGTCCCTCATATCAAGTTCCGAGGAAAGATCGGAATCGTTGCAGAGTGGCATTTTTTATCTACCGCTCTTTTGGAAAAATTCTGCGTACTCCGTACGGTGATTTCCGACTGATTCCTTTGCGGCGTGCACCGAAAAGATTGCGTGAGATCCTGGAATTTACTAGCGACTGACAGTGAGGAAGGGGGCAAGCAGTGTGAAAAATGAATACGCCGTCACATGGAAGCTGTACTGCTCCTGGACACTGGAGCGAATGCTTTCCGGTAAAAATCTCCTGTTTCGTCTTTTCTGGTTCCTTGCCTCCGGTTGGTTTCTAGGGATGGCTGTACGAAACGGAGGACAGGTGATCCCGTTTGTATTGTTTGTTTTGTGCCTTTATCTTGCTTTCTTTCGTGACATTCGCAAAGCAAAAAAGTCATATGATGCTATGGTGGATGACCACGGCTACGCGTGGCTTCGCCGGATCGAACTCATGGAAGACGAAATCAGAATTACGGATGGTATCACCACCCGATCTTACCGCTACAGCGATATTCTGAACGCTCTTGAGCGAAAAGACCATTTCCTGCTGGAGATGAAAGGGAGAAAATATGTAAGGCTCTATAAATCCGGTTTTATTGACTGTACAGCAGATGAATGCTGGGAGTTTGTAGAGCGCAAAATGGATGAAGCGGCGAAATAGCCGAGTACAGAGGAGGAGATACGATGAAAAACACACATACTTGTCCCAAGTGCGGAAGCGGTGATATTGTCCGCGTGGAGGGAAGCGCTGGGGCCTATGGCAGCGGCAATAATATTCAAGTGGGGTGGAGCATCTTCTCTGCGGTACTGGTACACCGCTATGTCTGCTGCAGCTGTGGCTTCAGTGAGGAGTGGATCGACCGCGAAGACCTGCCTAAGCTGAAGGAAAAGTTCACTAAATAAGAAAAATGACCCCGCTCCTTTTGCACCGGTCTCTTTCCTCTTGTTATGCGTCCAGATGTTCCGAAATAAGCTTGAGAACATCGTACTCCCGCCGATGCCAGGAATGTGCGCCTTCCTTTTCGAGAGTTTCGGCATTGATGCGGATGGCGTCCTCCAACGAGTACAGCACCTGATGGAATCCGTATTTCTTCTCGCTCTCCGTGTAGCTGCACGCATCCTGTGTGCCATCTACGTCACAGAAATAGTATCGGCTGATCTGATTCCAGATCATAGGTTCGTGGGTACTGAGCCGCCGCTCCACCACTTCTCCAAAGGGACGGATAGAGGAGGGAATCACATGGTAGCCGGTCTCCTCCAGTGTTTCTCGGATCAGAGTATCTTCGTCACTTTCGCCGTTCTCCTGTCCGCCGCCGGGGAATTTCAATTCACCGAAGGAGGAGTTGATCATGAGAAGTTTTCCGTCAATGAAGATAATGCCCCGTACCGCGGTGCGGCGAAGCTCGGGAAGAAAGGGGTCATAGTTTTTAGCATCCAACAAAAGAAGCTGTTTCATGTATGTCTCCTTATTCCGCAAGCGTGACTTCAAGGACGGTATCCACTTCGTTGGGCAATACGGGGTCGGGGCCGAGATCCGCAAATACAATATCCGGATAGTCGCTGTGTACCCAGCTGGTGGAGAGGGGAACTTCCGTTCCGTCATGCAGAAGGCGAAGGGACGCGATATCCTCCTTCTTCAGACCAATGAGGGGGAGGGGGCCCACGGAGTTGTCATAGATGTGGAAATAGAGCTTGTCTCCGTTTGCGGTAATGCGCCCGTACTCCGGCTTGGGAAGTGTGCTCTTGCCGCAGCTGTAGATGGATTTGCTGTTTTCCCGCATCCACGCGCCGATGGCTTCCAGCCGCTCCAAAGACTCTTTGGGAATATTGCCGCGGGCATCGGGGCCAACATTCAAGAGGAGGTTGCCGCCCTTGGACACGCATTCTACCAGCTTGCGGATCAGCATGGGCGCGCTCTTGTAGTAGCGGTCGCGGGCGCAGTAACCCCAGTGGTTGTTCATGGTCACACAGGCTTCCCAGTAGAGGTCGTTGCCGTTTACGTCCTGAATGCCGCTCGGCGGGATCATCTGCTCGGGACTTACAAAGTCGCCATGGAAGGGAGTGGGATTGCCGGTCGCCAGAGAGCCGTACCCCTCGCCGCTGACTTCGAGACGATTGTCGATGATGATGTTGGACTGGAGAGAGCGCACCATATTGATGAGTTCCTCGGCGCGCCATTTCTCGCCGCGCATATCGTCATAGGAGAAGTCAAACCACAGGATGTCCAGCTTTCCGTAATTGGTGCAGAGCTCCCGCACCTGTGCATGCATGAAGTCCAGATAGCGGTCAAAATCCCTGTTTTCGTTGCTGTAATCGGGATCGTCACGCATGGGGTGCTGCCTGTCGCCGTAGTGGGGATAGTCCTCGTGGTACCAATCCAGCAGAGAGAAGTATAGACCAACCTTCAGTCCCTCCGCCCGTGCCGCTGCGGTGAAATCTGCCACGATATCCCGCTTCAGCTTTGTGTTGGTGGACTTAAAGTCGGTAAACTTGCTGTCGAACAGGCAGAAACCGTCGTGATGCTTGGCGGTGAGGATCACATATTTCATGCCGGCGCGTTTGGCAGCCTTGACCCAGGCTGTCACATCGTAATCCGCGGGATCAAACTCCCGGAAGTACTGCATATACTCCTCTTTGGGCATCCGCTCGGTGCTTCGTACCCACTCGCCCCGTGCGGGGATCGCATATAGACCCCAGTGGATGAACATACCAAAGCGGGCATCGCGGTACCACTGCATGCGGTGTTCATAATCTTCACGGCAGAACTGATACATAGCGGGGACCTCCGTTCATAATATCCATAAAATCCATATTAACATCTTAAACCAGATTGATTAGCTTGTCCAGTTTTTTGCTCCGTATGCCGGAATTTTTCGGTTTTTTACCGGGAATTTGGTTGACATAACACTGAACAAGAAACAGATGTGCAGTTGGTGCGCATCAAATTCACAATTCGTTAATACTTTTTGTAAAGAAATACCTTGACAGGTGAGGTATATCGTGCTACGATTACCTCAACACAGGAGAATGTTTGTGTGACCACAATGTGGGATGCACCGATGGGCTCCTGAAAACCAAAGGAAAGGGTGTGCTTTGTTTGTCGATTTCTGCAGATATCCTGCGCGGTCATACAGACACCATCATTCTCACGCAGCTGATGCGGGAGGATAATTACGGATATGAGATCAATAAATCCATCCAGCAGAAGACGGATGGAAAATACGGCTTCAAGGAAGCAACGCTGTACACTGCGTTCAAGCGTTTGGAGCAGAGCGGTCTGATCACCTCCTACTGGGGAGAGGACGGCCCCGGCGCCCGCCGCCGTTACTATGCTATTACCGAGCTTGGCAGACAGAAATGGGAAGAAAATTGCCGGGAGTGGAATGCTACCCGTGAACTGATCGACAGCCTGATCGCTGTGAAGGAGGATTAACAGAATGGATCGTATCAAGACGAAAATCATCATTGCCGTTACCGGCCGCCTGAGCGGCGCTAAGGACAGCGATGCAAAGACCGACCTCATTGAGGAACTGAGTGACAACCTGTATCAGCGCTACACTGACTTCGTTGCTTCCGGTATGAGCGAGGAGGAAGCCTACGAGCGCGCGCTGGATGAATTGGGCGATGTCAGCGAGCTTCTGAGCTACCTGGAGGAGATGGATGAGCGCGACCACAGCACCGATGAGCAGAAGAGCCGAGAGTTTCTCAACGGTTTCATCCGCGGTGTGGAGGATGTGCTGCGCGAGACCATCCATTACACCAAGGATGCGATGGACCATGCAAAGGATAAGATGCACGAAAAGTATCCTGACGGTGTGCATGTGAACTGCGGCTATGAGAAGGATCGCGGCTTCTACTGGGAGTCCAATGCCAAGGAGAAGAATGATGGCACCTATGCCGCTTTTGCAGCGGATGAGGTTCACACAATTGATGTTCAGCTTCAGGCGGGCGATGCCACTGTAAGAGTTTCCGAGGGCGAGCAGGTGGAAGTCACGGGTGAGTCCGACGAACTGGAGGTTCGCCTGAGCAATGGTGTGCTGTCTGTCCGTCAGGGCAAGACCGCTTCCTCCTTCGTGATGTTCGGTCTTGGACTTTCCAGGGCTGATGTGGAACTGAAGCTGCCCGCAAAGGTGTGGGATGCGGTTCGTATCAACACCACCAACGGCGATATCGATCTGAAGACGATGCTGCGCGCCCGTGAGATCGAGCTGCACAGCGCCAGTGGCGATATTTATGCTGATTGTGCCTGCGCTGAGCGCATTTCCCTTAAGAGCGCCAGCGGTGATATTGAGGCTGCGGAACTGGAGGGCAATGTGCAGGCTGAGAGTATGAGCGGTGATGTGACCGTCAGCGGTGTGCTCGCCGGAGTCCATGCTACCAGTGTCAGTGGTGATGTGGATGTGAACACTTCTGTTCTGCCGGGTAGTTTGATCGTAAAGAGTACTTCCGGTGACTGCGCTGTTCGCCTGCCCGAAGGTGAGGGCTTCACCGTGGAGCTGAGCACCACCACCGGTGATCTGATCACTGATTTTGAACTGCTTGGCCGCGTGGGACGCAAGTCCGGCAACGCCACCTATCTGGATGGCGGCAATAGAAACTTCCGCATCAGCAGCACCAGCGGTGATATTGCGCTGAAGAAGCAGTGATATAATACATTCGATCACAGAGCGTGAGAGGAGCAGCCGATATGATTCGTTTTCCCAAAAACCTGTTTTCCGATGTCCGCATCGAGGAAACTTTCTCTACTACTGTTGCCTATGAAGCCGGTGACTGGTCCACCAATCTGACCCGCCGCCAGACCGGCGCGTTTATCCGCGTATATGACGGTAAGATGTGGTACTATTCTGCCACCACCGACCTCGACAGGATCCAGGATGAACTGGACGGCCTGGCAGCTATGGCAACCCCCAACCCCGATATTCTGAACGATCCCACCGTGAAGCGCCATCAGGCAAACAAGGATAGACTGATTCGATTTAATGAGAACTGCATCAAGGATGTCCCCCACGAGGAGAAGGAGCAGCTGACCAGGCGTGTTCATGATCTTCTTAAGGGCAAGGAAGGCGTTGCCATGGTGCAGTCGGTCTATACTGATGAATTCCGCAAGAAGCACATTGTGTCCAGCATCGGCTGCGATGTGGAGTGGGATTATCAGCACTGCGGACTCGTAGCGGTTATGGTGCTGAATGTCGGCACTGCGCCTTACAACGATATGAAGATGTTCTACGCCAACCGCTTTGATGAACTGTGTGTCACCGATGAGATGGTACTGGCTACTTATGCCGCAGGCTACGATTACGCGAAAAATGCCGTTCCCGTGGTACCGGGTACTTATCCTGTGATCCTTGCGCCCAGAGTTACCGGCGTGTTTGCCCATGAGAGCTTTGGTCACAAGAGTGAATCCGACTTTATGCTGGGCGATGAAAATATGCTCAAGGAGTGGGCATTGGGTACCAAGGTCGGCTCCGACATCCTGAATATCTATGATGACGGTGAGGAGATCGGCTCCGGCTATATCCCCTATGACGATGAGGGCAATAAGAAGATCCGCTCCTGGCTCATTAAGGACGGTATTCTCTCCGGCAGACTCCACTCCTCCGCCACAGCTGCCGCGCTGGATGAAGCTGCCACCGGCAACGCAAGAGCGCTCAACTTTGAGTATGAGCCTATCGTTCGCATGACCTCCACCTGCATTGGTGCGGGCAAGCAGACCAAAGAGGAACTGCTTGCGGGCATTCAGGAGGGTGTGTTTATTGAGGATCTCAATCACGGCTCCGGTATGTCCACCTTCACCATCGCTCCCAGTAAGGCGTTTATGATTCGTGACGGTAAGATTGCCGAGCCTGTCCGCGTCTCGGTCATTACCGGTAATGTGATGGAGACACTGCACCTCATTGACGGACTCTCCAAAGAGTATAAGGTCGATAGCACCGCGTTCGGCGGCTGCGGTAAGATGGAGCAGTCTCCTCTGCGTGTAGCCATGGGCGGCCCCTATATGCGCGTATCCCGTATGAATGTTCAGTAAGGAGGGATGGAATCATGGTAAAGGAACTGTATCAGTACATCACCCGT
>JAZLEB010000115.1:0-1945 GCA_045615065.1 Candidatus Pelethomonas sp.
GCACGGTTCAGAATATCGAGGATCTCCGCTCTGTCCGTGATCTGGCGTTCGCGCCTTGTCATTCCGTTCATCGTGCTCTCCTCCTCTGCAGTGCATTACTTCGTGCTTTCTGACCGCTCTGCACAGCAACCTATTCTATTATAGCACTGTTCACCGCTTTATTCCAGTTATTTTTTGGGTGAATTATACTATCAAGTGCAACAGTTAAAGTAAAAAAGGAAGTTCATACAAATCTCTGGTAGAATGAAGTTACCACACACCATTGCACCGAAAGGAGATTTGTATGAACTACCATCATCTTAGCATAGAAGAACGCAGTTGTATACGAAAATATTATGTGGACGGATTAAGTTATCGAGAAATTGCACGCCTGATTGGACGGAATGTGAGCACTGTATCGCGCGAGATACGGCGCAACTGCACACATATGTATGACATACCTACATATTACCCTCATACTGCCCAGAAGAAGTATCTGCTGCGGCGATCCTATTGCCACCGGGGAATGTTTTGGGATCAAGAAGTTATTGAGTACATCGAAGAAAAACTCCGTGCTACATGGTCTCCCGAGCAAATTTCGAGCTATCCGTGCGAGTTAAAGATGCCAAGTTGGCGGACAATCTATCGCTGGATATATGAAAAGTATCTGGTTAGCGGAAACTTGAAAGTATTGCGGCGCAAGGGAAAAACTCATGGCATCAAAGAGACCAGAGGGAAATACAACAAAGGAAAATCCATACGCAAGAGGGATAAAAGCGTCTACAAGCGTCAAGAAGCTGGTCACTGGGAAGCGGATACTGTCGTTAGTGGGTTAGGAAAAAGCTTAGTGGGTTAGGAAAAAGCAAGGCTTGTTTTGTTACGCTGGCTGAGCGCAAAACCAGATATTATATAGCTATGAAACTGCCGGACAAAAAGGCTGCTACGGTTGAAAATGGCATCGTGGAGCTCTTGTCTCAGTTTCCTTCACAACTTGTCAAAAGCATTACCTGTGACCGTGGAACCGAGTTTGCTAACTGGGCGAATATTGAAGCTCGATTGAATTGCGACGTCTACTTCGCTGACCCTTATTGTGCCTGGCAAAAAGGGTCCAATGAAAACAGCAACGGATTGTTGAGAGAATTCTATCCTAAGGGGCGCAACCTTTCTCGTGTTGCTCCTGCTACACTAAAACGAAACCAGGCGTTGATTAACGCCAGGCCTCGCAAAGTATTAAATTGGGCTTCTGCCCTTGATTTGTGGAATCTTGAACTTTCTAAGTGTTGCACTTAGTTTGACAATTCACTTTTCTGATTCCCGTTCCAGTCGGAGAAGGCGCTCTGGGGTGCCTTCCTCGTATTCCCATTCGCCTTTGAAGATAAAACCGTGGCGCTCATAAAAAGCGAGAGCCCGGGTGTTTTTCTCAAGGGCGTAAAGGAAGTTGGCACCATGCTCTTCCACAGCAAAGTATATGACTTTATCCCCGATCCCTTGGCTCTGGAAGAAATGGTCTACATATAACTTCCTGATTTCGCTGCCTCTGATCTCAATGAGACCGCGGATGATGCCGTCATCGTAGACATAGGTGCTCGACAGCAGATTCGGCTGATCCAGATATTCCTGCGCCACAGACAGAACCTGCAGCTCACCGAAGGAATACTCGTCATTTTGGAAGATCGGGCGATAATTGATGCGCTTGACGAAGACAAGGATCTCAGCGATGCGGGAAATATCGCTTGCCACAGCTTTTCGAATATGAGTCATGGATACACCGTCCTTGCATGGTTTTTCGCCATCATACCATAGAAATACCGAGAAGTCTACGGACGCTTTCAAAAAGAGACCTCTTGTGTGGAGGGGCAAAAGGGGTGTATAATGAAGAAAACGATGGGGGAGGAAATCAGATGAACTACATCGATCTGCACTGCGATACGCTGATGGGCGCGTTTCTTTCGGGCAAAACAGAGCT
>JAZLEB010000116.1:0-11251 GCA_045615065.1 Candidatus Pelethomonas sp.
TTATCAGCTGTTTGTCCGGGGGCGGTGTGGGCACTGAGGCGCCGGAGAAGAGCGGAACGCTCATCACAGCGGGCCGTGCGTTGGATCAGGGAAGAGATGTATTTGCCATTCCCGGCAGGATCGACGAGCCGGGCTGCATCGGCAGCAACCGCCTGCTGCGTGACGGCGCTATGGTGGTTACCGAGGCATGGGATGTGCTGATGCACTATGTCTCCCGCTATCCCCACAAGCTGCACACACCGCCTCAGCAGAACGCGGTGCGCTTCGGTGAACAGGCGGAGACAGCGCCTGTCGAAGAGCAGAAACAAGCAAAAAAAGAACCTGCAAAGGAACCGGCACTGCCGGTGCTGAAGCTGAGCGGCGATCACGGGCTCAACAATGACCAGATCACCATTCTCAAAGCGCTGGAGGACGGAGCGATGCAGGTGGATGATATTATCGAAACCACCCAGATCCCCACGCGGCAGGTCCTGTCGGCGCTGACCGTTCTGGAGATCGAAGGATATGTTGCTCAGCACAGCGGAAAGCGCTTCTCGCTGACGGTAACATTGGAGTAAGAAATGATCGGCGGTTTGACCGCCGTACAGGGAGGAAACAATGGCAAAGAATCTGGTGATCGTGGAGTCCCCTGCCAAGGCAAAGACCATTGGCAAGTATCTTGGATCGAACTATCAGGTCAAGGCATGCATGGGACATCTGCGTGACCTGCCCAAGAGCACCATCGGCGTGGATCTTGAGGCGGACTTTGAGCCCAATTACCGCCCCATCAAGGGCAAAGAGGAGATCATCGGCGATCTGAAAAAGGCGGCAAAAGAGAGCGAGTTCGTCTATCTCGCAACCGACCCTGACCGCGAAGGTGAGGCCATTAGCTGGCATCTGAAGGAACTGCTCTCTCTCAGCGATGAGAAGACCCGCCGTGTGACTTTCAACGAGATCACCCAGCGGGTGGTGAGCGAGTCCATCGCCGCTCCCCGCGATATCGATCTGGATCTGGTGGATGCCCAGCAGGCACGCCGTATTCTGGACCGTATCGTGGGCTACCAACTCTCTCCGCTTCTGTGGAAGAAGATCCGCCGCGGTCTCTCTGCGGGCCGCGTGCAGTCTGTCGCCACCCGCATGGTCTGCGACCGCGAGCGGGAGATCGCGGAGTTCAAGCCGGAGGAGTACTGGTCTCTCGATGTGAACCTCAGTACTGACGGGACAGATAAGACCAAATTCCTTGCTCACTACCACGGTGAGAACGGCAAGAAGCGGGAGATGAACTCCCAGCAGGAAGTGGCAGAGGTCATTGCTGCCGTGGAAAACGGCACCTTTGCTGTGAAGAGCGTGAAGCGTCAGGATAAGCAGCGCTCTCCCTCTCCTCCTTTTACCACCTCTACCCTGCAGCAGGAGGCCAGCCGCAAACTGAGCATGACACCCCGCCGCACCATGGCTATTGCCCAGCAGCTCTATGAAGGTGTGGATATTGCCGGTGTCGGCACCGTGGGTCTTATTACCTATATGCGTACCGACTCTCTGCGCCTGAGCGATGAGGCTCAGAACGCAGCTAAAAATTTCATTCTCGGCCGCTACGGTGAGAAGTACTATCCCGGCGCGCCCCGTGTGTTCAAGACCAAGCAGAGCGCACAGGATGCCCACGAAGCCATCCGTCCCAGCGATGTGACACTGACTCCTGAGGATATCCGAAAGGATCTCACCGCGGAGCAGTACCGCCTGTACCGCCTGATCTGGAGCCGCTTTGTGGCCTGCCAGATGTCCAACGCGGTGTATGACAGCATCTCTGTGGAAGTGGAGTCTGCGGGGCACGACTTCCGCGCTTCCAGCAGTGCACTGAAATTCTCCGGCTATACCGCCGTATATGAGGAAGGTAAGGATGAGGAGAAGGAGGAGAAGGAGGCCAAGCTTCCCGAACTCGCCGAGGGTCAGACCCTTATGAGTCACGGCTTTGAGAAGGAGCAGCACTTCACTCAGCCTCCTGCCCGCTATACGGATGCGTCCCTGATCCGCGCCATGGAGGAAAACGGTATTGGCCGTCCTTCCACCTATGCACCCACCGTCAGCACGATCCTGGACCGCGAGTATGTGGTCAAGGAGGGCAAGTACCTGCGCAGCACTCCGCTGGGCGAAGTGGTCAATGGCCTGATGTGCGACAAATTCACCGATATTGTCAATACCGGCTTCACTGCCGATATGGAGCGAAAGCTGGACGATGTGGAGGAGGGCAAGAAAGCCTGGCGCGAACTGCTGCGTGAATTCTACGGCCCCTTCAGCGAACATCTTGGCAAGGCTGAACAGGAACTGGAGGGCGTGCGCCTGAAGGTGCCTGATGAGATCAGCGAGGAGGTGTGCGATGTCTGCGGTAAGCAGATGGTTATCAAGAGCGGCAAGTTCGGTCGTTTCCTTGCCTGTCCCGGATTCCCCGAGTGTACCTTCACTAAGCCGCTGGTCATTGCAATGCCCGGCCGATGCCCCAAGTGCGGCGACCGTATTCTCAAGAAGACCAGCCGTAACGGCTATGCCTACTACGGCTGTGAGAACAATAACAACAAAGATGAATCCAAGCATTGTGACTTTATGACCTGGGATGTTCCTGTGGCGGACGATTGCCCCACCTGCGGACAGACCATGTTCAAAAAGAGCGGTAAGGGCTTCAAAAAGCCCTTCTGTATCAATGAGCAGTGTGCAAATTTCACGCCCGAGGAAAAGCGCGGCGGCTACAGAAAGAAGACGACCGCTGCCGAGGGAGATGCTTCCAGGGAGGTCAAGGCAGAGAAGGCTTCCGAGAAGAAGACTTCTGCGAAAAAGCCTGCTGCCAAGAAGGCTGCAGAGAAGAAAACCGCCGCTAAGAAGAGCACTGCCAAGAAACCTGCCGCAAAGAAAACAACAGCAAAGAAAACGAGAGCAAAGAAGAGTGCCGCAAAGAGCGGAGGAGAGACCGTATGAACGTAACAGTAATTGGCGCAGGTCTTGCCGGCTGCGAGGCAGCATGGCAGCTTGCAAAGCGTGGGATCTCCGTTACCCTGTGTGAGATGAAGCCCCACAAGATGTCCCCTGCCCACACCAGCAATGATTTTGCGGAACTGGTGTGCTCCAACAGTCTGCGCGGCGCGGGACTGGAGAATGCGGTGGGACTCCTTAAGGAGGAGATGCGCCGCCTGGGCAGCATCATTCTTGAGGCAGCCGATGCCACCCGTGTGGAAGCGGGCGGCGCACTGGCGGTGGACCGCCACGGCTTTGCCGCCTATGTTACCAACGCTATCCGTAACCATCCGAATATTGCAGTGGTGGACGGTGAGGTGACCGAGCTGCCCGAGGGCGAAGTGATCGTTGCCTCCGGCCCCCTTACCAGCGATGCACTTGCTGACCATCTTCTTAAGTTGTTCGGCGGAGATTCCACCCTGCATTTCTTTGATGCCGCTGCTCCTTTGGTGACTTATGAGAGCATCGACATGACCAAAGCATGGTTTGCCTCCCGCTATGACAAGGGTACAGCGGACTATATCAACTGTGCTCTCAATGAGGAGGAATACAAGACCTTCCGCGATGAGCTTTGCAACGCCGAGGAGGCCAATGTCCACGGCTTTGAGGACAAGAATGTGTTTGACGGCTGCATGCCAATTGAAGTTATGGCCCGCCGCGGCGAGGATACCATGCGCTACGGGCCGCTGAAGCCCCGCGGTTTGAAGGATCCCGCCACCGGCAGAGAACCCTATGCGGTGGTACAGCTGCGTAAGGATAACTCCGACGGTTCTATCTACAATCTGGTGGGATTCCAGACACACCTGAAGTTCGGTGAGCAGAAGCGGGTGTTCTCCATGATCCCCGCACTCCAGAATGCCGACTATGTGCGCTACGGTGTCATGCACCGCAACACTTATATGGATTCTCCACGACTGCTCAACCGTTACTATCAACTGAAGAGCCAGCCCCGCATCTCTTTTGCCGGACAGATGACCGGTGTGGAGGGCTATGTGGAGTCCGCTGCATCCGGCTTTTTGGTGGGTATTGAAACTGCCCGCCGCCTGAGAGGCATGGAGCCTATCGATTTCCCCAAGGAGACCGCTATCGGCGCCCTGGCGCTGTATATCAGCGATGGGTCGGTGGAGCATTTCCAGCCGATGAATATCAATTTCGGTATCATTACGCCTCTTGGCTATCGGGTCAAGGGTAAGCGCAACAAGAATGCGGAGATCTCTGAGCGGGGTCTTGCGATTCTTGAACAGATGAAGGCAAAGATACTGGAACAGGAGGAAGTATGAGAATTATCGTAGACGCAATGGGCGGCGATAACGCCCCCCTTGAAATCGTACGCGGTGCTATCAATGCGGGCAAAGCTCGCGGTGAGCTGGAGATCGTGCTGGTTGGCCGTGAGGCAGAGATTCTTGCCGCCGCCGATCAGTGCGGCGGACTTCCCGGAAATGTGACGGTGCGCAGTGCTACCGAAGTCATTGATATGCACGACGATCCCGCCACCGCTTTTAAGACCAAGAAGGACTCCTCTGTGACTGTGGGTCTCAATATGGTGAAAAACGGCGAGGGCGATGCCTTCGTGTCCGCCGGCAGTACCGGTGCTCTCCTGAGCGCAGGTACGCTGCTGGTGAAGCGTGTGCGCGGTATTCGCCGCGCGGCCATGGCGCCTGTGCTGCCCACCGCAACGGGTAAAATGGTGCTCATTGATTGCGGCGCCAATGCTGAGTGCTCTGTGGAATATCTGGTGCAGTTTGCCTATCTGGGCAGCTTTTATGCCAGCCGCGTGCTGGGCGTTGAGAAGCCCCGTGTAGGTCTTCTGAATATCGGCGCAGAGGACACCAAGGGTGACCAGCTGCGTATTGATACATACAAAGTACTGCGCGAGGCGGGCGAAGCCGGCCACCTGAACTTCGTTGGAAACATCGAGGCCAAGGATGCTGTGAAGGGCGGCTGCGATGTGCTGGTGGCTGACGGCTTCAGCGGCAATGTCATGCTCAAGACTGTAGAGGGGATGGGATCTTTCCTGGGCAAAGAGATCAAGGGCATGTTTCTCAAAAATCTCGGCACCAAGATCGCTGCCCTGCTGGTGAAGAGCGGAATCGATGCCTTTAAGAACAAGCTGGATCCCGACAGTGTGGGCGGTACCCCCTTCCTGGGCCTTACCCGTCCTGTGATCAAGGCACACGGATCCAGCGGTGCAAGAGCTATTGAAAACGCCATCTATCAGGCAGTTATGGCTGCTGAGGGCAATATGGCTGCGGACATTGAGGCGAATATCGACCTGATGCGATTCGAGCGGTAAGAGCCGCTGCGCCATACTGAAAAAATGGTGGAAGCTATTGACAGTTCGGCGGAAAAACAGTATGATGCAAATTGACTATAACCCATTTGAAAGGAGGGACAGAAATGCAGGAGATTTTTGAGCGTATGCAGACCATCATCTCCGAGCAGTTCGGCGTGGATCTGGACACTGTTACCGAGAGCACTTCCTTTGAGGAGGACCTGGGTGCTGACAGTGTTGATCTGGTGGAACTCGTGATGGCTATGGAAGATGAATTCAAGATCGGCGAGGTCGGCGAAGATGAGCTGGCAGGTCTTTCTACCGTGGGTGATTGCGTGAGCTTCCTCGCAAAGAGGCTGGACGCTTGATCGTATGATTAGCTGAGTTGAGTCTCGCTGCGGGTCGGAGTGCCGATCCCGCCGCGGGGCTTTCTCTGCAGAAAGGAGGAAATGTGTAATGGATTCGTTGGAAAACAAACTGCAATATACATTCAAAAACCGTGCGCTGCTCAGCGAGGCGCTGAATCACAGTTCTTATGCCAATGAACACCGCAATGCTTCTGTACACAGCAATGAGCGCCTGGAATTTTTGGGTGACAGTGTGCTTGGATTTGTGACAGCCGAGTTTCTTTTCAAAACCTATGGGAAACTCCCTGAGGGTGAGCTGACCCGAATCCGCGCGGCTCTGGTGTGCGAGCAAAGCCTGTACGAAGTGGCGAGGATCCTGGAACTGGGACGATACCTGAAACTGGGTAAAGGCGAAGAAGCGGGCGGCGGCCGGGAGAGACAGTCTATCCTTGCGGACGCAACAGAGGCGGTGTTTGCCGCGGTGTATTTGGATGGTGGAATGGAACAGGCTCGTGAGCTGATCCACCGCATTTTGCTCAACCGCATCCCCTCGGCTGAAGAGCGGCGCGACTACAAGACTACTTTGCAGGAGATCGTGCAGCGCAAGAACGGACAGGTGCTGACCTATCACATGGTGGGCGAGAGTGGTCCCGACCACAATAAGACCTTTGTGTTTGAGGTCTGCCTGAATGATACACCTATCGGTCAGGGCAGCGGTCACAGCAAGAAGGAAGCAGAGCAGGATGCCGCGCGCAGTGCTCTGGAGCATATGTTTGAATAAAAGAATGTCATTCTGTACGGAACGAAGGAGTATTTATGCCCCTCCGCTGCGTCCAGGATGACATTTTTTGTTCGCGAGAAGCAGTGGCGGCAGCGCCAAAAAACTATGGAAAAACGCAAACAGATGTGCTATAATACAAATAATTATGGATATAAGGAGACGATACTGTGTCTTATTTGAATGCGATCATTTTGGGCCTTATTCAGGGTATTGCGGAATTTTTGCCCATTTCCAGTTCGGGGCATCTTTCTATCGCGCAGAACCTGTTTGGATTACGTGTGGATGGCAGCCAGGATATGCTGTTTGATGTGCTGCTCCATTTGGGTACACTGGTGGCGGTGTTTGCTGCTTATTGGGGTGAGATCCGCGAGATGATCGTGGAATTCTTTCAGCTGATCGGGGATACCGTTAAAGGAAAGAAGCAGAAGGAAACACCCCCTGCAAGACGCTTGATCGCTATGATCATCATCGGTACCCTGCCGCTGTTTGTGATCCTTCCGGTAAAGGATTTTGTGGAAGGTTTGAGCGCCAATACATATTTCATTGGCGGCGCGCTGCTGGTGACGGGCTGCCTGCTCCTTGCCTGTGACCGGATTCGCAAGGGGAAGAAAACCGAGGGTACTGCCCCCATGAAGGATGCGCTGCTGGTGGGTATCAGTCAGGCAATTGCCACCTGTCCCGGTATTTCCCGCTCCGGTATGACCATTTCCGCAGGCTGCTTCTGCGGTTTTGAAAGAAAATTCGCAGTGCGCTTTGCGTTTCTGCTGTCCATCCCCGCAGTGCTGGGCGCCAATATTCTGCATATCGCGGATGTGGTCGAAACGGGTATCGATCCCGCGCTGATCCCTGTGTATGCCGTTGGCATGGCCGTGGCGGCAGGCTCCGGTTATCTCTGCATTCGCCTGCTGAAAATGATTGCGGAAAAGGGTAAGTTTGGCGCGTTTTCCTATTATTGCTGGGGTATGGGTGTGCTGACAATTATTATGAGCGTACTCAAGACCGTGGGCATGCTGCCCTGGCTGAACTGAGAAGAACGCCGGGTTCTGCGGAAAGGAGAACACAATGGCTACAACAGAAAAGAAAAAGACAAGCGGCAAACGAGCTGCGACAAACAATAAAAAGAGCACACAGACGAAAAAGACGGCTTCTTCTGACCGTAAAGGGGGAAGAAGCACCGGAAAATCCGGGAACACTTCCGGACGCCGTCCCATTCGCCGGGAGGTTACAGGACTCGTGTTTCTGCTTTTGGCGATCTGTCTGCTGGTCAGCTTCTTTGTGCAGGACGGATTGCTGATCGCGGCGCTGCCCAAACTGTTTCGCGGTCTGTTCGGCATTGGATATTTTGTGAGTGTGCCTGCGCTGTGCGCGGCGGCATGGATTCTGCTGACCCACCGCGGCCGCCCTGTGATTCTGAGAACCACTTGTGCTCTCGTGCAGCCCTATCTCTTTGGCGCTCTGTGCCATGTGATGTTCTGCAAGACTGATTTCGGAACGGTGGACTCTCTCTTCGGCGAACTGTGGACAAGGGGACAGACCTCTACGGCGGGCGGTGTGATTTCCGGACTTACCGCTCACGGATTGCTGGAACTGCTGGGAAAGGCAACTTCCGTGATCGTGCTGATGTGCCTTGTTATTGCGCTGCTGATGGTGGCCTTCGAACTGTCTATCGGTAAGATCGTACAGATGTGGAGAAATCGGGAGCGGCTGGAATACAACGAGGACGACTACGAGGAGTATGAGGTTCCCGAGTGGAGTACACCTAAACGAAAGGCCGCGGCAGCAAAGCTTGCGGAGTTCGATATTCCTCTGGACGGTGAGAAAACCGAGCAGAAGGACAAGGTGGGCGGCAGTTTCTTCAAGCCCCGTTCCAAAACCCAGTTGACACCGGCTGACCTTTTAGAAAAGGAAACTGACAGCCGCAAGGAGCCTGCTGTACAGATCACGGTCGGCGAGCCGGTGGCGCAGCCGACACCGGTTCCTGTAGCTGCTCCGGCATCCATTGTGCAGGAGCCCGAGGAAGATATGGGCGAAGTGCCTTCTGCTGAAGAGAAGCGCCGCACCAAAAAGAGCGCTGCCGACGAGGTGGAACAGGCCACCGCTGAGGTAACGGCAGAGATCGAGAGCGGTATGCAGGCGGAGGATCCTTACGCCTTCCCGCCGGTCACACTGCTTGACATGAATGCGGAGGACAATTTTATTGAGGCGGGGGCTGAACTCAATCTCAATGCCAACCGTCTTGCGGAGACACTGCGCAGCTTCGGCGTGGACGCGGCACCTGCTGACACGATCCGCGGTCCCGCGGTGACCCGCTATGAGTACATGCTGGACCAGGGCGTGAAACTTAGCAAGGTGACAAACCTTGCCGATGATATCGCACTGGCACTGGGTGCCAGCGGTGTGCGAATTGCTCCTATCCCTGATAAAATTTCTGTGGTGGGTATCGAGGTGCCCAATAAATCCGTCTCTCCCGTGCTGATCCGCGATGTGCTGGAGAGCCGGGAATTTGTGCAGCAGAAATCGCCGGTATCCTTTGCGGTGGGCCGCGACATCGGCAACCGCAATATTATCGGTGATATCGCCAAGCTGCCTCACGTGCTGATCGCCGGTACCACCGGTTCCGGTAAGTCTGTTTGTACAAACTCGCTGATCATCAGCCTTCTCTACAAGTCCAGCCCCGAGGATGTTCGATTCATTATGGTGGACCCGAAGATGGTAGAACTGGCACCCTATAACGGGATTCCTCACCTGCTGATCCCTGTTGTCACCGACCCGAAGAAGGCGGCGGGCGCTCTGCAGTGGGCGGTCTATGAGATGATGAAGCGCTATAAGGCGTTCTCTGAGGTCGGTGTCAAGAAGCTGGAGGAGTACAATGCACTGGCGCAGCAGCGGGAAGATCTGCAGCATATGCCCAGTGTGGTGGTAGTCATTGACGAGCTGGCTGATTTAATGCTGGTGGCTGCCAAGGAAGTGGAAGAATCCATCTGCCGTGTGGCACAGATGGGCCGCGCTGCCGGCATGCATCTGGTTATTGCCACCCAGCGACCCTCTGCAGATGTGATCACCGGCCTGATGAAGGCTAATATTCCCAGCCGAATCGCTTTCGCGGTGGCATCTTCGCTGGAGTCCCGTATTATTCTGGACGCAGCCGGTGCGGAGAAGCTGGTGGGCCGCGGCGATATGCTCTACGCACCCTTGGGCAGCGGAAAGCCGCAGCGTGTGCAGGGCTGCTTCATTACCCCTGAGGAGATCGAGCGGGTGGTGAGTTTTGTGAAGTCCACCGGTGAGGCCCAGTACAGCGACGAGGTCATTCGCAAGATAGAGGAGTCCATGCAGGAAAAGGATAAGAAGAGCGCGCCGTCCGGCGGCAGCGCGGCTGCTTCCGCAGACGGCGGTGATGACGGTGCGGACGAGTTGTTGGATGCCGCCGTGGAGGTCATTCTGGAAACAGGACAGGCCTCGGTGTCTATGCTGCAGCGCAGGCTCAAGCTGGGATATTCCCGCGCAGCCCGTCTGGTGGATCAGATGGAGGAGCGGGGCATCGTCGGTCCCTTTGAGGGCTCCAAACCCCGTCAGCTTCTGATCAGCAAAGAGCGCTGGCAGGAGATGAAGATGGGATCGCGCGAGGAGGAGGCGCCTCCGGTATCCAATTACAGTGAGCATGTGATCCCCTGGGAGGACCAATAACAAAAAAGCTGCAAATGGCGAGTGCGCGAAAAACAGTCAACAGGCACAACAGGTTCAACTGTTGTGCCTGTTCTTGTATAGCCGGATAAATCATGATATCATAAAATCAATTCATCAAACCTGAGTTTGGAGGTGCAGTGCTTATGCTGTACAAAGCCAAAGAATTAAAGCTAAATGTTCAGGACATGCAACTTGATTATATTACATTCGGCAATGGAACGAAGCCATTGGTTATGATACAGGGACTTAATACACGCGGAATAAAAGGTGCTGCGCTGTCCCTTGCTTATATGTACCGTATTTTTGCAAGGGATTATAAGGTTTATCTGTTTGATAGAAGGCCTGTTGTTCAAGAAGGTATTACTGTAAGAGATATGTCTTCTGATATTGCCATAGCCATGGATACATTGGGTATCACAAATGCTGATGTGTTTGGTGTATCACAAGGAGGAATGATTGCACAATACCTTGCAATTGACAGGCCTGATTTGGTAAATAAATTGGTTCTTGCTGTTACACTTTCCAGGAATAATGATACGGTGAAGCAGGTTGTCAACAACTGGATTGAAATGGCAGAACTGGGAGCCATGAAGGAACTTGTTACAGATATGGCTGAAAAAATGTATTCTGATGCCTATGTAAAAAGGTACCGTCCTTTTATGCCGTTGCTGACGATTCTGCAAAGGCCAAAGGATGTGGGGCGATTTGTTATACTGGCTAAAGCCTGCCTTACTTGCAATGCGTACGAAATTCTGGACAAAATCAAATGCCCCGTATTTGTTTTGGGCGGCAGACAGGATAAGGTGGTTACCGGTATGGCAGCCGAGGAAATCGCAGCGAAAATCGGATGTAAAATACATATGTATGATGGTTTAGGACATGCTGCGTATGAAGAGGCGAAGGACTTTAATCAAATTGTATATGATTTTTTAGTGGGGTAGCCCAATTGGAGTTTGTCGAGCTCTCAGGTTTGCAGAATCCTAAGCCTCCCTATGACGAGGGAGGTGGATTTTGCGAAGCAAAAGACGGAGGGAGAGACCAAAAAGTAAGAACTTCTGGTGTATCTCTCCCTCAGTCGCTCCTTCGTCGCGACAGCCTGCGGCCCTGGTCGCAATCATAGATTGCTCCCCGCTTTGGCTACAAACAGTCCACCGGACTGTTTGCTTTACGCGTCGCGCCCTCGTCAGA
>JAZLEB010000117.1:0-18040 GCA_045615065.1 Candidatus Pelethomonas sp.
GGTTTCTTGGGGATAAATTTGTAAAAAGTGCTGTTGACGGAACGCAAGAAATTTGCTAACATAAATCTATATTCCCAACTCTACATGCTTTAAAGCGTGTTAGTGTGAGATTTGAAGAGGAGATTGCCTATGTATACGCAGGAAGTCACTATTAATAACGAAGTTGGTCTGCACGCAAGACCTGCCACCTACTTTATCCGCAAGGCCAATGAGTTCAAGAGTGGTATCTGGGTTGAGAAGGATGAGCGCCGTGTCAACGCAAAGAGTCTGCTGGGCGTTCTCTCTTTGGGAATCGTGAAGGGCACCACTATCACCCTGATTGCTGACGGTGCTGACGAGAAGGAAGCCGTTGAGGCTCTGGCTCAGCTGGTCAACTCCGGCGAGTTCGGCGAATAATCACTGTATTTAAGAGGTTCCGGCCGTATAAACGGCGGGAACCTCTTTTTTCTTTTGTCCGATTGTGGTATGATATGAAAAAATACCGAAAGGAGCTGCCATGACCAGATCAGAGCTTTTGGAAAAGGCCAATCATCTGCCCCTTGCCCCCGGCGTGTACCTGATGCATGACAAGGACGGCACCGTGATCTATGTTGGCAAGGCAAAAAAACTGAAGAACCGCGTGAGTCAGTACTTTCAGGACAGCCGCAGCCATCATCCCAAGACTCGCACCATGGTGGCACAGGTGGTGGATTTCGACACCATCATCGTAGGCAGTGAGTTTGAAGCGCTGGTACTGGAAAACGCCCTGATCAAGCAATACATGCCCCGCTATAACATCCTGCTGAAAGATGACAAGGGATATCCCTTTGTCCGTCTGAGCCGGGAAACCTATCCCCGCTTCAGCATTGTGAGCCGTGTACAAAATGACGGCGGCCGCTACTTCGGTCCCTATGGCGGCAGAGGTGAAACGAAAGCGGCGCTGGACGCCATCTGCAACGCGCTGCATCTCCCCACCTGCGGGAAGCGGTTCCCCCGGGACATCGGCAAGGAACGCCCCTGTCTCAACCACCACATGGGCCGCTGCGACGCCTTCTGCCGCAGCGATAAAACCGCAGAGGAGTACAATCGCCGCATCAACATCGCCGTGCAGCTGCTGGAGGGCAAGATCCGCATCGTCACCGCCGATTTGGAGCAGGAGATGCTGCAGGCGGCGGAAGATATGCGCTTTGAGGAAGCCGCCGCCCTGCGCGACCGGATCCAGGCCATCCGGATCCTTACCAAACGGCAGAAGGTCATCGCCGGTATCTGCTCCGACACAGATGTATGGGGACTTTATCTTGAAACAAAATGCTGCTACGCTGTGCTGCATTATGAAGAAGGACAACTGACAGGCCGGGAAACAGAACTCTTCACCGACCATACCGGCGGTGACGAAAGCGCAACACTTTCCGCATTGCTGCTGCAATATTACGGCGAACGCACCGCCCTGCCCCGCGAGATCTGTATCGGCACGGAAATTGAGGATCGCGAGGTCCTTGAGCAGCTGTTGGCAGAAAAAGCGGGGCACAAGGTCACGATCCGTGTCCCCCTGCGGGGAGAGCGCGCGGAAGTGCTGAAAATGGCTGCCGACAACGCCCGGGAAGAAGCAGAGCGGCAGACCACCGCCGCTGAGCGTACCGACCGCACCCTGGAGCTTTTAGGGAAGCTGATGGGACTGGACGCTCCCCCCCAGTGGCTGGAGTCCTACGATATTTCCAATTTCGGCTCAGATGATATCGTTGCCGCTATGGTAGTGTTCCACGGCTCCAAGCCCGCCAAGGAGCGCTACCGGAGATTCCGCATCAAGGAACTGGACGGACATCCGGACGATTACCGCTCCATGGAAGAAACGCTCACTCGCCGCTTCACCCACTACATGGAACAGGACAAGAAATTCATGCCCTTACCGGATGTAATGCTCATTGACGGCGGTGAGGAGCATGCCGCTGTTGCCCGCCGGGTCACAGAGCGGTTCGGTCTCGCCATTCCTATCTTTGGCATGGTGAAGGACGACCGCCACCGCACCCGTGCGCTGGTGACACCGGAAGGACGGGAGCTGGGCATCAGCCACAATCAGGCGCTGTTCTCCTTCATTGGCCGCATTCAGGAGGAAACCCACCGCTTCGCCATCACCTTCAGCCGGGAGAGCCACGGAAAGAGCGTGCGCGGATCGGTGCTGGACACCATCCCCGGCGTGGGTGAGGCGCGGCGCACCGCCCTTCTGAAGCACTTCAAGAGCATCAAGGCAATTCGTGAGGCGAGCTTTGAGGAGCTCTGTACCGCCGTTCCGAAAAATACCGCCAAAGCCGTGTTTGACCATTTCCATGGTGAAGATACCTGATCACAGGGCACATTGTATTGATTGCCGCGCTCCCTGTTGGCTGTATTGTAAATTGGATTTTTCACAAATTTTGTCTGTCTACGAAAGATACCGAAACTATTCTTCCTGTTTTTACGTCTATATATATGTAATCTTTTTTTGGAGGTATTCTCTATGAAGCGATTGACCGCGATCATTCTCAGCATTGCCTGCCTGCTGGCCTTTTCCGCTTGCGCGGCAAACAACGCAGGCAACTCCGGCAATGAAGCACCGGTCGCCGACGCCTGGGGCATTGTAATGGAAGCAAAGGATGTCACCTCTCAGGGACTGACCCTTACCTGCACGCAGAAGGGCGGCAGCGCCGAGGGACAGCTGGAAACCGGCAGTGCGTACTGGATTGAAATGCGGGTGGAAGGCAGTTGGGTCAAGGTTGAACCGATCGCCGAGCCCGTCTGGGACATGATGGCACACGTTCTCCCCGCGGGAGAAACGGTGGAGTGGGAGCTGAACTGGACCTGGCTGTACGGTGAGCTGGGCGCAGGCCGCTACCGGATCTGCAAGAACATTGTAGACTTCAAGGAGTCCGGTGCTTCGGTAAGCCGCAACTATTGTGCAGAGTTTGAGCTCAAATAAGAAAAACAGGACATTCTGCTCCGGGCAGAATGTCCTGTTTTTCTTGCTAATTCTCAAAATCCATGGTAAAATAATATGCTTTGTAAATTCATTCGATTTTGGAGGGATTCTTTTGGCTAATTTTGCTTCAGAAATCTCCCGGCGCAGAACATTCGCTATCATCTCCCATCCTGACGCCGGTAAAACCACCTTGACCGAAAAGTTCCTGCTGTACGGCGGCGCCATCGCCCAGGCCGGCGAAGTCAAGGGCAAGCGCGCCCGCGCCGCCACTTCCGACTGGATGGAAATCGAGCGCCAGCGCGGCATTTCCGTCACCTCCTCCGTCATGCAGTTCCAGCACAACGGTTACTGCATCAATATTTTGGACACCCCCGGTCACCAGGACTTCTCCGAGGATACCTACCGCACCCTCATGGCTGCCGACAGCGCGGTGATGGTCATTGACGGTGCCAAGGGCGTTGAGCCCCAGACCCGCAAGCTGTTTAAGGTCTGCGCCATGCGCGGTATCCCCATCTTCACCTTCATCAACAAGATGGACCGCGAGACCCGTGATCCTCTTGAACTGTGCGAGGAAGTAGAGCGCGAGCTGGGCATCGACACCTACGCGGTGAACTGGCCCATCGGCTGCGGCAAGAATTTCAAGGGCGTGTATGACCGCCAGAAGAGCCGCATCATCTTCTTCTCCGCCGAGGGTCACGGCAAGAAGGCTTCCGCCACCGAGGTGCATCTGGATGACCACGCCGTTGCCGACTATATCGGCGAGACCGGCTGGCACACCCTGCGCGATGAAGTGGAGCTGCTGGGCGCAGGCCGCGACTTTGATCTGGAAGCCATCCGCGCCGGCAAGCTGAGCCCCGTGTTCTTCGGCTCCGCTCTGACCAACTTCGGCATTGAGCCCTTCCTTGAGGCATTTTTGGAGATGACTGCTCCTCCCCTCAGCCGCGAGTCGGACAAGGGAATCGTTGACGCCTTTGATGAGGATTTCTCCGCCTTCGTCTTTAAGATCCAGGCTAATATGAACAAGGCACACCGCGACCGTATCGCCTTTATGCGTGTGTGCTCCGGTAAATTCCAGCGCGACAGCGAAGTGTACCACATGCAGAGCGGCAAGAAGCTGCGCCTGAGCCAGCCCCAGCAGATGCTGGCGGCCGAGCGCGAGATCATCGATGAGGCCTATGCCGGCGATATTATCGGTGTGTTCGACCCCGGTATGTTCTCCATCGGTGATACGATCACCGTGCCCGGCAAGAAGTTTAACTTCATGGGCATCCCCACTTTCGAGCCCGAGCATTTCATGCGTGTCAGCCCCAAGGATACTATGAAGCGCAAGCAGTTTGTGAAGGGTACCGAGCAGATCGCTCAGGAGGGTGCCATTCAGATCTTCCGCATCCCCTTCGCCGGTATGGAGGAAGTGATCGTTGGCGTCGTGGGTACACTGCAGTTTGATGTGTTCGAACACCGCATGAGAAGTGAGTACGGCGTGGAAATGCGCATGGCCTCTATGCCCTACGACCATCTGCGCCGCATCAGCGCCTCTCCCTGCGAGCCCAAGGATCTGACTCTCTGCTCCGACGCGATATTGCTGGAGGACTTCAAGGGCAACAATCTCGTGGCCTACTCCGGCGAGTGGCCTCTGGGTTATATGCTCAAGCACAATCCCGGTCTGGAGCTGGCCGAGATCTTTGTGGAGTAACCGTGATTTTTATGATTGGGAGACCGTGCAGCGGCCTCCCAATTTTATTGTGTAAACAAAAA
The DNA here is from genome assembly GCA_045615065.1 of Candidatus Pelethomonas sp. Lineage (GTDB taxonomy): Bacteria > Bacillota > Clostridia > Oscillospirales > Oscillospiraceae > Pelethomonas. Next base: position 4,688 of record JAZLEB010000117.1, read on the forward strand.
AGAATGCACTGCCAGCAGTGCATTCTTTTTTGTATTTATGCCAGTTGCATCATCTTTTTCTTCCACTTGCCGATGGCGAACACGATAATCGAGAGCACCATGCCCAGCACCCACGAGATCATCAGAGAACCGAACAGGGCGATAGGCGCGCCGTGAGGATATTCCGCGCTGCGGGTCAGATACGCAAGAACATATGCCACAGGCACGCGGATAACGATGGTGGAGATCATGGAGATCCACATGGGGGACATGGTATCGCCCGCGCCGCGCATGACGCCGCCCAGCACCTGAGTAACAGCAATACAGATGTAGCCCACCGCCATGATACGCATCATGCTGACAGCCAATTCCACCAGTTCGGGCGTATCGGTGAAGATATCAAACAGGAATCTGCCAAACAACAGCAGAATCAGTGTAATTGCGGTCGCAAAGCTCAGGGCAATGATGCTGCCCTGCTTCACTCCCTGGTGAACACGGTCATAGTTCTTCGCGCCCACATTCTGACCGGTATAAACACTCATAGTCTGACCGAAGGTCATGTTGGGCATCATGGCGAAACCGTCCACGCGCATGATGATGACACTGCAGGCAATGACCATCTCACCCATGGCATTGGTCAGGTTCAGCACGACCATGCCGGCGGTTGCCATGATAGCCTGGGTCACACCGGAGGGAATACCGATCTTCAAAATGCGCATGGCCATTTTGCCGTCCAGCTTCAGTGTCTTGCGGTTCATATCGAAGATATCCCCCATACCGCGAAGCTTCAGGAAGCACAGAACAGCGGAGATTGCCTGAGACAGAATGGTAGCCAGCGCAACACCGGCAACACTCATGTCGAATACTGCCACAAACAGCAAATCGAGACCCACGTTCAGTCCGGCAGCAACGATCAGGAATGCCAGTGCGGAAACCGAGTCGCCCAAACCGCGCAGAATACCGGAGAGCATATTGTAGTAGAAAAAGCCCACGATACCGTAGAAATAGATATTCAGATACTGGGCACACCAGCTGATGATGCTTTCGGGCGTTCCCAGCAGCTTAAGCATAGGCATAGTCAGCAAGGGACCCACGATCATGATCACCACAGAGGCGATGGCGGACATGGTCAGGCAGTTGCCGATGGCAGAGGACAGAGTCTCTCGATCCTTTGCGCCAAAACTCTGAGAGACCACAATACCGGCGCCGGTGGCGATACCCACGAACAGCGCAAGCAGCAGATTCAGAATAGGCATAGCGCTGCCGACAGCGGAAAGTGCGTTGTCACCCTCATAGATGCCGACGATAATGGTATCCGCCGTGTTATAAAGCTGCTGAGCGAGGTTGCCGATCAGCATAGGCATAGCAAATTCCATGATCCGCTTCCAGGGACGGCCGCGGGTCATATCCTTGGCGGAAAACAAACTTCTGATGCTCAAATCAAATACAACTCCTTTTTTATCCAATATTAACGCATTGTACATTTTACTGTCGCATTACTAAAAATGCAACCCCTTTTTCACCTGCATACTCACTTTTTCTTCTGCCACGGCATAGGATACAGCAGAAAAAGGAGGAGTTCTCATGCCCATTATCTATCTCAGCCCCTCCACACAGGAGGGAAACCGCTATGTGACCGGCAGCGGCACAGAAGAGCAATGGATGAACCGCCTTGCCGATGCCATGATCCCCTATCTCGCCGCCTCCGGCATCCGCTATACAAGAAACACACCCGATATGACCGCCGGTTCTTCCATACGCCAGGCCAACAGCGGGTATTACGACTTCTATCTTGCCCTCCACTCCAACGCAGCAGGCGAGGGCAACTACGGCGGTGAGCGGGGCATCATCGCCTTCTACTACCCCGGCAGCGGCAGCGGACAGCGCGCCGCGCAGATCTTAGCCAACAATTTGGAGGACATCTATCCTGAGCCGCGCCGTGTCTACACCCGCGCCACCACCTCTCTGGGCGAAGTACGCGACTCCCGCGCGCCTGCCGTACTGCTGGAGATCGCCTACCACGACAACCGGGAGGATGCCCACTGGATCGAGTCCAATATCAACGCCATTGCGAGAAACCTTGTACTAAGCCTTACCGACTACTTTGATATTCCTTTTATTTGGCCCACAGATCCGTGGCAGGGTACGGTGAACGCCAGTGGCGGAACTCTCAATCTCCGCAGCCGGCCGGAGGCGGATGCCTATATCCTTACATCCATCCCGGACGGTGCGACTGTCACCGTGTATGGTGCGTACGAAGGCTGGTATGTGGTGCGGTACGGCGGCTATACAGGCTATGCATCCGCTCAGTTTATCTCCTGAGAAGCAGGGAAATAGTTCTTTCTTCCGGTGATATTTTTCTTGACAGATGGGCGGCACAGCTAGTATTATTAACTAGGATTATTATCGGCGGATAATAGGGGTATCCGCCGGTTATTTCCATGCCCGGTTTTATGTCACACCGGGCGGCACCTAAAAACCCCCAGAACATAGAACAGGAGGAAGCAACATGGATTGGTTCCAAATTGTGCTGCCCATCGCAACCGCGCTGGTGGCAGCCATCGTGTTCTTCCTTCTCGGTATCGTTTATCGGAAAAAGGTCTCCGAAAAAGAGATCTCCAGTGCAGAAGAAGAGGCACGCCGCATCATCAATGACGCCATCAAGAGCGCAGAGAGCAAGAAGCGCGAAGCCCTGCTGGAGGCCAAGGAGGAGATCCTGCAAGCCCGCAGCGAATATGAGAAGGAAGAGAAGCAGCGCCGCAGTGACCTTCAGAAGTCCGAGCGCCGTCTGCAGCAGAAAGAGGAGTCTCTGGACCGCAAGGTGGAGAATATCGAGCGCAAGGAAGAATCCCTCACGCAGAAGCACGCGGATGCTGACCGCGAGCTGGAAGAGGTCAAGCTGATCAAGCGCAGCCAGACCGAAATGCTGGAGCGTATCTCCGGCTTCACTGCCGAAGAGGCAAAGAATTATCTCATTGCTCAGGTGGAAACCGAGGTCACCCACGAGACCGCCATGAAGATCAAGGAGATCGAGGCAAGAGCAAAGGAAGAAGCAGATCAGCGCGCCAAGGAGATCGTGGCGGGTGCTATCCAGCGCTGCGCCGCCGATCACGTCGCTGAGATCACTGTCAGTGTGGTTCCCCTGCCCAATGACGAGATGAAGGGTCGCATCATCGGCCGCGAGGGTCGCAATATCCGCACCATCGAGACCATGACCGGCGTTGACCTTATCATCGATGACACCCCCGAAGCCATCACTGTGTCCTGCTTCGAGCCCGTCCGCCGCGAGGTGGCTCGTGTGGCTCTGGAGAAGCTGATCGCTGACGGCCGCATCCACCCCACTCACATTGAGGAGATGGTGGAGAAGGCTCGCCGCGAGGTGGACACTGTGATCAAGAACGAGGGCGAGCGCGCCGCGTTTGAGACCGGTGTGCGCGGTCTGCACCCCGAGGTGCAGAAGATGCTGGGCAAGCTCCACTACCGCACCAGCTACGGTCAGAATGTTCTGCAGCACTCCATCGAGGTCAGCCACATTGCAGGCCTCATGGCAGCAGAGCTGGGTATCGATGTCACCAGCGCCAAGCGCGCCGGCCTGCTCCACGATATCGGCAAGGCTCTGGGCCACGAGTTCGAGGGTACCCACGTCAATCTGGGCGTGGACTTCTGCCGCAAGTACAAGGAGAAGGAAGATATCCTCAACGCCATTCAGGCCCACCACGGCGATGTGGAATGCAAGACTCTCATGGCTTGCCTCGTACAGGCTGCGGATGCTGTGTCCGCCGCCCGTCCCGGCGCGAGACGCGAGAATCTGGAGAACTACATCAAGCGTCTTGAGAAGCTGGAAGAGATCACCGGCACTTATCCCGGTGTTGAAAAGTCCTTCGCCATCCAGGCTGGCCGCGAGGTCCGCGTGATGGTCCGTCCCGAGCAGGTCAGCGAGGATCAGATGGTCATTCTGGCCCGCGAGCTTGCCAAGCGCATTGAGGACGAGCTGGAGTACCCCGGTCAGATCAAGGTCCACGTGCTGCGTGAGACCAAGGTCGTGGAGTACGCAAAGTAAGTTCTGCGGTCTGACATACCCGCAGGAAACTTCCATAAACGCATTGAGCTGCCGCAAGGTTTTGCGGCAGCTCTTTTTTTGAATCGCGGTAAATTGGAGTTTGGCGGGGAGTTTGCACCACAGTACGCAAGGCTCCCTCTGACGAGGGAGCTGTCAGCCAAAGGCTGACTGAGGGAGAGAAAACAAGAACTGCAGTGTATCTCTCCCCCCGAGTCGCCTGCGGCGACCCACCTCCCCCGTCAGAGTGAGGCTTGAGATTATGCTAACCTAACCTCCCCGACAAACTCCAATTTGAAGCACAAAAACAGGCACAGCAGGATACTCTGCTGTGCCTGTCCATATTAACAGCTTACTGCTTTTTCAGAATATACAACCTGCTTCCGCTGTCGCCCATCACGCGGGTCGTTTCATCCCAGCCCGTACCGGAGAAACTCTGCTTCACATAGGCTCCGCAGGTCATAAGAAGATCGCCGGTGGCGGTCATATCCTCACTCTCGCTCTTGGGTGCGATCACCTTTTCCGCAATGGTCTGCATCAGGGAATCCTGACGGATATGGACAGGCGAGATCATATTCACCAGACCGCCAAAATCGCGCAGTTCCACCTTCACAGGGAGAACACTGATCCTGTACACGCCATTCCGCTCCAAGCCTCTCGCGCGCAGGCGCACAGCGCCTGCATTGGGGCGGTTTTCCTGCTGGAACAGCAGTGTCACCGCTTCCTCTTTGTCCTTTGCCACACAGGACATCTGCCACAAACCGCCCTCTCCGCCCTGCAGGCGGTGCAGGTCGCCAAACTGCAGTGCGGCGCGGTGCTGCTTGTAGAACTCGATCTGAGAAGCGACTTGCAGCTTTTCGTCGTGGGAAAGTTCCCGCAGATCGCACTCGTAACCAAGAAGTCCCATAGCTGCCACATGGAATCGACCGCTTACGGGCGTGCGGCGCAGAGTTTGGTGGTTTGGACTGCCGCTCACATGAGCGCCCATCACGCTTTGGGGATAACCGAAGGACGCATAATACTGTATGCGGCAGCGGCACAGGGCATCCGTGTTGTCCGAGAGCCACACCTGCGGCATGTAGGAGAGCATACCAAGGTCGGTACGGTTGCCACCGGAGGCGCAGGCTTCGAAAAGAATATGGGGAAACTTCTTTGTCAGCTCCTCCAGCACATGGTAGAGTCCCAGCACATAGCGGTGGCGGCTCTCCCCCTGCCGCTCGGGCGGCAGTGCGGCGGAGTAATCATCGGTAATAATGCGGTTCATATCCCACTTCACATAGGAGATCTTCGCCGCAGAGAACACACGGCTCAGCGCCTCGATGAGGTGCTCCTGCACCTCATGGCGGCCCAGGTCCAGTACATACTGGTTGCGGCCCACCGCCTGCTCCCGCCGTCCCAAGATCCATTCAGGATGGGCGCGGAACAAATCGCTGTCCTCACTGACCATCTCCGGCTCTACCCACAGACCGAACAGCATGCCCAGTGCGTTGATATCCCGCGCAAGTCCCGCAAGTCCACGGGGCAGTTTCTTTTTGTGTACCGTTGTCCAATCCCCCAGGGAGCAGGTGTCGCTGTCGCGCTTGCCGAACCAGCCGTCATCCAGCACAAAAAGCTCCGCGCCCAGCCGCTTACCCTGCCCCGCCAGTTTCGCCAGCGCATGGTGGTTAAAGCGGAAATACAGACTCTCCCAGCTGTTGACCAGAACGGGGCGTTCCCTGCGCTTCCACTCGCCGCGTACAATATGTTCTCTTACAAAGCGGTGCAATCCGCGGCTCATGGCGGCAAATCCGTCGCCCCAGGTCATGGCGGCTTCCGGCGCGGCAAAAGTTTCCCCATCCTCCAGCAGCCAGGAGAATCCGTCCGGCTGGATGCCGTGGAGAAAACGCAGCGCGCCGTAGGCATTGCCGCAGGCACAGGCACGGTGGTCACCGCTGTATATCAAGTGGAAACCGTAGCAATCGCCGTGTTCCTCTGTGGCATGGGGTTCATGGAGCATCACAAAAGGATTTGCCCGGTTGGAGGATACGCCGCAGCGGCTCTCGGAAACGACTACGCCTGCCCCGCAAGGTGTATGGGTAGGCTCAAACTCCCGCGCCCACGCACCGTTGAAAGAAGTCATCGTAAGATCCTGCCGGTCAAAATCCACCTGATTGCTCATAAGCCGCAGAACTGTCACAGGTTGATTCCCAAGGTTTGTCAGTTCCGCTCTGCGGGTGATCACATCACAATCCTCAAATACCGTGTAGAACAGGGTAAGACGCAGTCTACCCTTCTTCTCCAGCAAGGAAACGCGAAGGGTTTCCGCTCTTCCGCTTTCATCATAAGCGGAGGGAAGTCCGGAAAGCGCAGGCTTTTCCTGCAGAATGTCCGCGTGCTCAAAGCGAAAATCTGTCAAAGTGTCGCCGTCTGCCATACGTACCGTGACAAAGCTTTCCCTGAGATCGCCAAGACCGGGTGACGAAGTCTCCTGCAGCATAGTTTCGAGGAATGCGCCCTCCAGCACCGCGGCATTGCCGGGCGCGTGGTGCTCCTGCGGCAGCAGAGGCGTGGCGCCAGCAGAAAGATCTATGCGCCGACCGAAGTGCAGGTGCTGCAAAAAGCCCTGCGCGGTCACAGCGAAGCAGTAAGTGGTATGGTCTGTATGCAGAGCATAAAGATTCTGCAATTGCTCGATCATGGTGTATCACTCCGTTTCTTTCTCAAAGGATATGCGTTGATGTAATTGTACCCCAATGCAGCGGCTCTTGCAAGTACGACACCGCATTCAAAGAAACAAGGAGTGCCGCAAAACGGCACTCCTTGTGAGTTAGTTGCCTATTAGTCGATGTTGTCGCTCTGAACACCGCTCTGAGAGATCTCCAGCATGTTCTCGGCCAGTTCCTGCACGCGGCGGTTGTCCTCAATAACAGCGGCAATATTCTCGCGGTAGATACCCATAGTGCGGGCAATGGACTCCACACTATTCTGATTCTGATCGGAGTTGGCGCTCATGGTATCCACGCGATCCTTCAGACCTGCAAAGATGGTGGAGACCTGCTCCACACTGCGGTTCTGGGACTCGATATTGCCATACAGTTCCTGGAACTGCTCCAGCAGCTCGCCGAAGCCCTGCTGGAAACTCTCAAGAGTCTTCAGAGAACCGTCAATCGCCTCACCGCTGTCAGCGAGCTGACGGCTGGTGTTGCCGATCTGCTGCTGCATGGAGGAAACCAGATCTGCCACTTCGTTGGAGCACTGGGTACTGTTCACTGCCAATTCGCGGACATTGGTGGCGACCACGGAGAAGCCCTTACCGGCAGCGCCTGCGCGGGCCGCCTCGATGGAGGCGTTAACTGCCAGCAGGCCGGTGTTGGAAGCGATCTGATTGATCTCATCCGTAGCCTTGGCGATCTTACCCATCTGCTCGGTGAGCAGAGCGAAGAAGCTGGCAGTCTCATCCATAGCGCGTTTCACAGTGTTCATCTGCTCGTTCATAGCAGCCATATTGCGCTGGTTCTCTGCCAAAACAGACTCGAAGCTGTGAACATCACTGTTAAGCTGCTGAATATTCTGAACAGTCTCCTGCATATGGGTCTGGACATTTACGCAGGAGGAGGAGACTTCATAGGCATCGGATGCGATGCTGCCGCTGCTGTGCTGCAGCACATCCGCGCTGTCCTTCATCTGTGCGTTGGCAGCCTTGAGAGACTCCATATGGCCTTCGTTATTGCGGAAATTCTGCTCCAGCTCCAGACCGATGGTATTCATGGACTTGAGCAGACCCTCAGCCTCATTGGTGCGGATCTGACTGCGCTGAATGAAGGAACGGCCGCGGCCAATGACCAGACAGAACATAACACCGGCCAGAGTAAAGGTGACCAGGCACATAATGTACTGACCGAAAGGATCAGCCTTCTCGGGATGGGCAAAGAACTGGATCAGCAGAAAAACGTCGGACAGCACCAGCTGAACCCATGCATACAGCGGCTTCAGATACAGGCCGGTCAGGCCGATAACTGCCAGATACAGGCAGAAATCTTCGCTGTAATAGGAGCCGGTGGTTAGGGAAATAATGAACACCAGCACGATCAGGCTGGACGCAACGACCATATGCTTAACATCGGGCTTCACCTTGAGAACAACCATACCGCCAAGGATCAGGGTGAAACCTGCAAGCACACCGCCAACAACGCCTGCGCCGCCCATATCACCGCCCAGAACATTCTTAACTACAAACGCAATACTGACCAAATAGGTCAATACGACCATCAGCTTATAGATCGCGTTGTGGGACAGGGGATTACGTGCTTTGACTCTTTCGTTCATAGATAACCCTCCGAATACGCTTCATAATGCAGATGTTACAAAACATCCTTCAATTTATCATACAATATCTTTTTTGTTATTACAAGGAAAAAGTATATTTTTCAACAACTTATACAAAACTTTTATCTATATTGACCACAGCAAAATAATTACCGTCCAGCGCTCTGACACCGCAGGCAATACGCTCATTGACCTCCCGGTCGGATAAGGGGCAGTTGTGCGGCACAACCGCGTCGAAGATCACATTGGTGTGGGTGGGACCTGTGACCATGCGGAAATCATGGATGGTAATAGAGGGGTCAATCAGTTTCACAATGGAGGCCACCCGCTCCCGGGTCATGGTGGTGAGGGCATCATTCTGCTCCAACGGATCCATGTGGATGGTGGTAAAGCATCCCATTCTCTCGCTCACTTCCCGCTCCGCGGTATCGATCACATCGTGGAGAGCCAGTAGATCTCCGTCGGCACTGACCTCGGCGTGGAGGGAGATGAAGCATCTGCCCGGTCCATAGTCGTGCACGATCAGGTCGTGGATACCTGTGATCTCTCCGTGCGCCAGCACCAATTTTTCCACCTCATCCACAAATTCCTTCGTAGGCGGTTGACCAAGCAGGGGATCGATCGTCCCCTTCACGGCGCTGATGCCCGCAAACAGGATAAAGCATGCCACGACCGCACCGCACCAACCGTCGATACTGACGGAGAAGAAATGTCCTACCAGTGTACTGAGCAGCGCAGCGGTGGTGGCAAGGCAGTCGCTGAGACTGTCGGTGGAGGCGGCGATCATTGCTGCAGAACCGATTTTTTTCCCGATCACACCATTATAAGCCGCCATATACAGCTTCACGGCAATGGATGTTCCCAGAATCACCGCCACTGCCGGATGAAATACCACCGTTTCCGGTGTGATGATCTTACCCACAGAGGTCTTGATCAGTTCAAACCCCATAAGAAGGATCACCATGGACACCACAAGACCGGAAATGTACTCCATGCGTCCGTGTCCGAAGGGATGGTCACGGTCAGGCTTCTGAGAGGCGATCTTGAAACCCAGCAGGGTTACCAGCGAGGAGCCGGCATCCGACAGGTTGTTGACAGCATCCGCTGTAATAGCGATAGACCCGCTGAGAAAACCGGCCAGCATCTTCACAAGAAACAGCAGAATGTTCAGCGCGATACCCACCGCACCGCACAGAACACCATAGCCACGGCGTACCGCAGGGTCCTCTGTATGTTGATGATTTTTGATAAACAACCGTGCAAGCAGCTTTATCATACCGTTTTCCTCCCGGGATAAAACAGTTTTTTTGTCAGTCCATACGTAAGCGGTGTCAGCCAAAGCAGCACAGCATACGGGATAGATGTAAGATCCGCACCCAGCATAGACAGCGGCACACTGCACGCAATGGACCACGGGATCAGTCCGGCGATCATAATACCGGAGTTTTCCATGTCCTGTGCCAATTCGTTTTTGTCAGTATAACTGTCACGCATCAGCTGGGTACCCAGCATCACCGTGACCGCCTGGTTACAGAGAATTCCGGCGCACAGTGCAGTCACCGCCACCATGGCAGGGAATCGGCCAATGCGCGCAGCAAGCGCGGATGCCTTGCGTGATAAAGCATTCAGTGCGCCAATGCCCCGCAAAATGCCGGAATACATGCTGGTCAGGGATACGATGATCATACTGTCCGCCATGCTGAGAATGCCACCGCCGCCGATAACACGCGCCAGTTCCTCCTGTTCAGGCCGGTAACCTGCCCACGCCGCGGAAAGGATCTCGCCAAAAGAAACATCCTGCACCGCAAGCGCAACCACTGCCGCAGAAACAATGGAACACATCATGGAGATGCGGATCGGCACTTTACACAGCGGCAGAACAAACATCACCGCGGCGGGGATCAGCGCCGTCCATGAAATAGTGAACGTTTCACGAAGGTCAGCAAGCACAGAGCCATCCACCGCCTCCAGCGGATCAAAAAAGGACAGCGCTGTGTAAATACCCACCGTCAAAAGTGTGGGCATAAGTCCTGTGCGGAGCATCTTTTTCACATTGGAGTAGAGCCCGGTATCCGTCACTGCCGCCACAAGGGATGCAGCAGAGGATGCCGGCGAACAGCGGTCTCCGAAGTATACGCCGGACAGCACAACACCTGCTGTAACCACAGGATCCACACCGCCGGACCGGGCGATAGCCATCAGGATCACGCCCAATGTACTGCTCACACCGAAGGATGTACCCAGCACATAGCTGAGCGCCGCCGAGAATAAGAACGCTCCTACCAAAAACAGGTTTTCGGGAATCAGTTCCATGCCCGCAACGATACAGTACGCAATGGTGCCGCTCACGCGCCACAATCCTGTGATGATGCCGATGAGAAACACCACCACCACCACGATCAAGCCTTTTTTCAGTTCCTTCCGCGCCATGGACCACAGAGCGGCGCGGGTAAAACCCTTCCGTCTGCCGGTCAGCCAGAACAGGAGAAAACCGCCCAACAGCGCCCAGTACACTTTTGTACCGGTAACGAGACACGCAAGCAGCAGCGCAAAAAACACTGCCGCGGAAAAGATCAGCATGTAGCGTTTCCCTTGATCTGCAGGGTGTAGTGGCAGCAGAGACGGTCAAGATCCTCGTCGGTGGCAGCCGGGATCCTGAGGCGGCCGCCGCAGGAATTGCAAACAAGATCCACAGAAGTGCCGTGAACCTCAATGGCGCAGTTCTTCGCGCCGCAGGAGCAGGAGAGCCCGTCGCGCCCTGCGATATCACGCAGCTCGGAGAGAACCTCATACATGATCACATTGTCAACAAAGGTCTCATCCTCGCCTTCCTTGCTCTTGCGAACGGTGGTCTCCAGCCCCTGCAGAGCAGATTCCACCCGGTAAATATCACCGATATAGCAGCAAAGCTGCTTTGTCTTGGGGCACGCAAGACCTACTCCCTCGCCGTGCAGCAGTTTGTCTGCCGGTACCTCCGCGCGGTGCTCCTCACCGCACACACCGCAAGGTGTAGTGATGCGGAAGGTAATTCCGTCGCTCTCCGCGGTCAATTCACTTTTTCCACAATCGCAAACTACCGCCACAGCGGCAGCGCTCAGGGCAAACTGTGTGCGCTCAGCATACACGCTCTTGCCGCAGGCGGGGCAAACATATCCAAAAGCCCGTTTTTCTTCGGCCATGATCTGGTCCTCCTGTAAATATTTTCTTTTCATTATACGATATTCCCCACGGGTTTGCCAAGAGTAACCGGCGCTGTTTTTGAAAAAAGAATATTCGTAAACCTGTCAGCACATACTACCGCCAGCATAAAATCAGGAGGAGATATGTATGCACAACCGATTGGGCCGGCAGACCGTTGCTTTGGAAAGGCCCACTGTGATTCTCTCCCATGCCGCGGTAGGCGGAAAGATGGAGAGTGAAGGACCGCTCTCACCGTTCTTCGACCACCTCTGTACCGACAGTTTTTTTGGAGAAACCTCCTGGGAGAAAGCAGAAAGTACAATGCAGAAGATCGCTATTAATCTGGCGTTGGAGAAGGGCGGACTTACCCCCGGCGACCTCCACTATGTGCTGGCGGGCGATCTCTTAAACCAGTGCATCGGCAGTTCCTTCAGTCTGCGGGAGCTGGGCATCCCCTTTTGGGGACTCTACGGTGCCTGTTCCACCATGGGCGAGAGCCTTGCGCTGGGTTCTATGCTGGTGTCCGGCGGTTTTGCCGACCGCGTCGCCGCCATGACCAGCAGCCACTACTGCACCGCCGAGCGGCAGTATCGCATGCCCGTGCCCTATGGCAGCCAGCGCACCCCTACCGCCCAGTGGACCGCCACCGCAGCCGGGTGCGTTATCCTGGGAGCTGAAGGCAGCGGACCGGTTGTGACCACCGTTACCTGCGGTAAAATCGTGGATCGCGGCATCAAGGATGCCAACAACATGGGTGCCGCCATGGCGCCTGCCGCTTATGACACCCTGTGCGCCCACCTGAAGGCCACCGGGGAGAAGCCGGAGGACTACGACCTGATCCTCACAGGCGATTTGGGTATGCTGGGGCACCAAATCGTTTTGGACCTGTTTCAAAAGGACGGGTGCGATCTCAGCGGGCGGTATCTGGATTGCGGCATGCTGCTCTTTGATATTGAGGGCCAGGATATGCACGCCGGCGCCAGCGGCTGGGGCTGCGCCGCCTCGGTACTGTGCGGATATCTCCTCAAGGAGATGAAGACAGGCAGATGGAAGCGCATCCTCTTTGCGCCCACCGGCGCGCTGCTCTCCCCCACCTCCAGCTTTCAGGGTGAGAGCATTCCCGGAATCTGCCACGCGGTGACCATTGAGTGTAAACAGGAGGGGTAATATGTATGCAGTATGTAAACGCGTTTCTGTGCGGCGGCATCCTCTGCTTGATCGGTCAGATCCTGATCGACAAAACGAAGCTCTCCCCTGCCCGTATCCTGACGGGATATGTGGTAGCGGGTGTGATATTGGAAGCCGTTGGTGTCTACGGACCGATCGCGCAGTGGGGTGGTGCGGGCGCCGCTGTCCCGCTGACGGGCTTTGGTTCTAATCTTGCCAAAGGTGTCGTGAAAGCCATAAACGAAAAGGGTGCGCTGGGCATCCTCACCGGAGGGCTCACCGCAACTGCGGGCGGCATCGCCGCGGCGGTAGTATGCGGTGTGATCGCAGCACTTTTGTTCCGTCCCGGTGAAAAGCGATAAGAATCAAACAGTTTTAAGAGGTCTGCTTGCCGAAAGGCGGACAGATCTCTGTTTTTATTTATCCGTTTGCACCTGGTAAAAAAATATAGTATGATAAGCTATATTATTTTTCAAGGAGCCTCACATATGGACGAACACATTCAGGTTTCCTGCGGTACGGATACCGCGGAAGCCTCCAAAAAGGACCGTCTGCTGGATGCGGCGGAAAAATACATCGCCCGGGACACCGAGCAGGATCTGAAAATTGCGGTGGATTTTCTTAACATGATCCCCGATTGGAAAAACAGCGCGGAGCTCATCAAA
>JAZLEB010000118.1:0-15212 GCA_045615065.1 Candidatus Pelethomonas sp.
AGCGAAGCGAGACTGAGGGAGAGATACACCGGAAGTTCTTGTTTTGCAGTCTCTCCCTCCGTCTTTTGCTTCGCAAAATCCACCTCCCTCGTCAGAGGGAGGCTTGAGATTGTGCAAAGCTGAGTCCCCGACAAACTCCAATTTACCGCTGGTAATCTGCAAACAACAAAGCTATAATGGTATCAGACAAAACCGCGGAGGCATTCGATATGAAATACACAGACCTGGTTTTTGATTTATACGGCACACTGGTTGACATCCACACCGATGAAAACGATGACGTTTGGAATAAAACTGCCCTCTATTTTGGATACTACGGCGCGCACTACACCGCCGGCGAATTACACAGTGCGTTTCAATCTTCTATGAAAGCAAGAGAAGCACAGACGGGACAAAGCTACAAATGTTTCCCGGATATTCCCTTTGAGTCCGTTATGCAGGAGCTGTTCGAGGCCAAAGGCATTACTGAAAATGCAGCTGCCCTCGCCTGCAACGCAGCGCAGGTTTTCCGCATCGCATCCACCGAGTACATCCGTCTCTACCCTCATGTAATAGAATCTTTGGCCGCACTGCGAAACGCCGGGTACCGCCTGTGGCTTCTCAGCAATGCCCAGCGGATCTTTACCGAGTACGAGCTGCGCCATCTTGGCTTACTGGATCAGTTTCACGGGATATACATCTCATCGGACTATGGCTGCCGCAAGCCTGATGTACGCTTCTTCCGCGCACTGATCGAAGAGCAGGGATTGGATATCACCCGCTGTCTTATGATCGGCAATGATAGAACTACCGACATTGCCGGCGCAAAAGCCGCAGGTCTTGCCACTTTGTATATGCACACCAATCTGACTCCCTCCGATCAGGCAGAAGCCGACCTTTCCCTCCTGCCGGGCATCAACCCCGATGAGTGCAGACATATGGAATACGAGGGCTATGATTGGACAGAACTGACCCGTCTTCTTCTCAAATAAAAGGAGCGCATTGCAGTGATCTGCAATGCGCTCCTTCGTTATTCAATCAATACAGTTCCTGATCCTTCAGGCGGAACTGATCCACCGCAGCCTTCAGAGCCTGTGCCTGCTTGGAAAGCGCCTCACTGGTAGCAGCGCTCTCTTCGGAAGTAGCAGAGGTCATGTGGATCACACCTGCGATCTGCTCGATTGCATCAGTGATCTGGCCGACAGCAGCTGCCTGCTCATTAGCATCACTGGAGATCTCGCCCACCAGTTCCGCACTGCGGCGCGCAGCGTCAGCAACCTCGCTCAGGGAGGACTCTGTCTGATGCAGGATGCGTGCACCGTTCTGAACAGACATAACAGTGCTTTCAATCAACTCAGAGGTATTCTTGGATGCCTCTGCGCTCTTACCCGCAAGGCTGCGAACCTCATCGGCAACGACCGCGAAACCCTTACCGGCCGCACCGGCACGGGCTGCCTCAACGGCGGCATTCAGTGCCAGAATATTGGTCTGGAAGGAGATATCCTCGATCACCTTATTGATCTTACTGATTTCTTCGGACTTCTGATTGATATCGTCCATGGCTGCAACCAACTGTTTCATCTGGTCGGTGCACTCCATCATTTTATTTCCGGCTTCTACAGTGGTCTGGTTAGCTACCTCGGCATTGTCCGCGGTACGCTTGACACGCTCGGAAACATCAGCCACAGTAGCAGAAAGCTGCTCAATGGAGCTTGCCTGCTCAGTTGCACCCTGCGCCAAAGCCTGTGCACCGCCGGACACCTGCTGAGCGCCGGCATACACCTGATTGGATGCCATGCTGATATCGCCCACAGTCTGATTCAGGCGCTGGTTAATGACCACCAGATTAGTCTTAAGCGATGCAAAATCACCGGGATAATCTGCGGTTCCCACATCACGGGTCAGGTCACCCTCAGCAATGCAGGACAGGGTTGCATCCACTTCCTCCACAATACCGCTGAAGCTGTTGATGAGCTCTCCGGTAGATGCAGCCAGCGCGGCAACCTCGTCGCGACCGGAAGCAGTGGGAACAGGAGATTTCAGGTCACCGCCTGCCAGCAGACCGAGGCGGTTGGAGCAAGCGGTAATAGGAGCGGCAATGGACTTGCCGATGTACAGAGCAAACAGCGCGCTCAGTGCCATCAGCAGCAGGATGATGCCCAGCAGCAAAATGATAGCATTGTCGGATGTGCTCAGGAACTCTGCCTGGTCAATGGCAACTGCGATGCTCCAGTTATCACTGCCTTCAATGGGTGCGTAAGCCTGCAGATAGGTCACACCGCCATCATCCCAGGTTACAATACCGGAAGCTCCGGAGATCATTGCGGTATCGATCTCCACACGGGAAGGATTTGCACCCGCCATCTGCTCCTCGGTTCCGTTTACCAGATTATTTTGAGCGATCACATCTTCATAAGTGGTGGATGCCACTGCGGTACCGTGCTTATCCAGCACATAGACCATGCCGTTTTCGGAATCACCGATCACAACATTTTCAACGATCTCCTGGAAGACCATCTGGTCGATACTCAGACAGATAACGGCAATGATCTCACCATTGCTGTAAACAGGAGTGGAAACAACGATATACATACCCTCGCTGCCATACTTGGGGAAGGGAGAAGACACATAGGTCTCACCCTTCATGGGGAAGATGAAGTAATCCATCGTTTCGACATTGTATCCGCTGATGTGGTCTACGCCCTTGGTATCAAAAATATAGGCATCCAGATAAGCAAGTTCTTCCGCGCACTGGCACAGGAAAGCATGCTTCTCCTGCCAGCTGGCGGTTCTGCTCACCAGAATCTCCTCGCCGGCAATGTATTTGATCAGTTCCTTGTGGATATCCATGGACTTCTGCGCGCTGACAGCTGCCAGCTTGGTAGTTTCGGACAGGGTCTTTTCCAGTGCATCGGTAGTGCTGAAACGGGTCACCAGCGTACCGAACACACCAACGGTCGCACCGATTCCCACAGCCATAACGATGATGGAAATAATGATTTTAGTCTGGAGTTTTTTGATGTTCTTGAAAATTTTATTATACATCGCTCCACCTCCCTCAATAATATTTTAATTATATACAAATTTATACAAAAAAGCAAGAAAAACGCACCACTGCAAACAAATATGCAGCGGTGCGTTTTCTTATGTCACTTCTATACTCCAGCAATTGCGGTAGGTCTCCCCCGCGGCAAGGACGATCAGATCCTTCTGTTCCTCAAACACAGTATCCCCCTCCGCTTTTGCAGGCAGTGAGCACCACGGCTCAATGCATACATAGGGAGCGTCGGTTTTCGGCCAGTGCCACAGGCCGAGATACTGCATACCGGGATAACGCACGGTGACACTGTGAGGATCTCCCTCCGCCTTCAGGGTGACGGCTCTTGCCATATTTCGCAGCACAATAGCGTCCTCATCGAACAGATCGTGCCGGAGAGAAAGCACCTTTCCCTTTTCCAGCGGATATGCGGCATCGGCACCGGACACAAAGCAGTCCGGCGTAAAGCCTACCCGCTTCGGTTCGCATGGTGTTTCAAACTGAAGGAAATACTCCTCGAACTTTCTTCCCTTTGTCAGCGGTACATTGAATCCGGGATGTCCGCCGAGACCAAAGTACATTGTCTTTTCATCACGGTTTTCCACCTCATAGGTAATCTCCAGCGAAGAATCGCGCAGCGCATAGATCACGCGCAGCGAAAACTCACGGGGATATTCCTTCAAAGTTTCCCGGTCACTTCGCAGCTCCAGCACCATTTGTGTACCGTCGTTGGATACAAGCGTAAAATTCCGGTATGGCGCAATGCCGTGGATCTGCATGCGGTGCTTTTCTCCGTCCAGATAATACTCGCCATCCCGCAGCCGCGCCACATAGGGAAAAATATTCAGCGCACGGTCCGACCAGTAAGCGCTGTCGCCCTGCCAGAGATATTCCGTGCCATCCGCGCCCCGAATGGATTGCAGCTCAGCACCCTTCTCCTCGGCGGTCACAGTCAGAAACGCATTTTGAATGGTATGCAGCATCACACACCCATCCTTTTCATCACATCCTCATAGGAAGGAACGCTGGAAATACCGCCGCTCATGGTTGTAGAAAGTCCCGCCGCAGTGCAGGCAAAAGTCACGATCTCCCGAAGCGCCGCCTCATCCAGTTCCTCGGGCTTCTTGCCGCTCTCAAGGATCTTCCACACAGCACTTCCGCCGAAAATGTCACCGGCTCCGGTGGTATCAATGACCTTGATACCGGAAAGAGCGGGCACTTTGCCCTCGGCCTTTTCATTCTTGAACAGGCAGCCATCCGCGCCGCAGGTAACAAACACCAGCTTGACACCGTAGTTTTGCAGGATATGGGCAGCACCTTCCTCAGTGCCCATACCAAACAGGAACTCCACTTCCTCATCGCTGATCTTGACCACATCCGCCTGAGCAAGCCCCCACAGCATCTGCTCGCGGCAAGTATCAAGATCCTTCCAAAGCGGTTTTCTCAGGTTAGGATCATAAGTAATCAGCTTACCGCGGCTCTTGGCATATTCCACCGCGCGGTATGTTGCGCTGCGGGCAGGTTCATCGGTCAGGGAGAGCGTACCGAAGTGGAACACCTTCGCCTCATCGATCAGCTCAGTTTTCAGTTCGTCAAAGGCGATACAGGTATCCGCGCCCGGCTTTCTGGCAAAGGAGAATGCACGGTTTCCTGTCCCATCCAGTGTAACGAAAGCCAACGTAGTGAATACATCGTCGGTCTCCACCATGCCGGAGATATCGATGCCGGCCTGCTGCAGCGTATTGAGCAGCATTTTGCCGAAAGCATCCGTACCCACTTTGCCCATCAGCGCAGCCTTGGCGCCGAATTTCGCCAGCGCGGCAAGGAAGTTGGCGGGTGCGCCACCGGGATGGGCTGCCATGGTGGGGTAACCGTCAGTATCGGTGCTGACACAGGTAAAATCAATAAGCAGTTCGCCCAAAGCCACTACATCCATACTCACACCTCACTTGGCGGCGGGATACTCATTGCACAGCAGGCGATAGGGCGCCTCGTCCTCCTCGATCTCGGGGAAGCGGCCCACAGGGGGATGGAAACGGTTATCGGTGTTGTCATCGTTGCACTGGCTGACCTCGCCCAGCAGGACGGGACCGGTACCCTCCTCCACAGAGAAATCATGGTAGAGATACTGCTGTACATGGATGCTCTCACCGGGAGTCAGGCGGATCTGGGTGCCGGCAGGGACAGTGTAAGTACGTCCGTCGGTGTGAACAGTCACATCGCTCTCATAGTCCACTTCCTCATTGGGCAGGCTGTTGTACACGCGGACCAGCACATTGCCGCCGCCGCGATTGATGATATCCTCGGTCTTGAACCAGTGGAAATGATTGGGAGCATACTGACCTTCCTTCAGGTACAGGAGCTTCTCGGCATAGACCTTGGGATACTTGTCCTCCATGGCGCGGTTACCGTTTCGAATGGTAATGAGGGAGAAACCGAACTTATCAAAGTCATTCATACCGTAGTCAGTGATATCCCAACCCAGCATACAGTCACGAACCTCATCGTACTCGTGGCCGATATTCTGCCACTGATCGGGGGTAAAATGGCAGAAGGGGGGCAGATAGCAATGGTACTTTTCGCACATTGCCTCCAGTTCCTTCAGCGCCTTATTGATCTCGCTTCTCTTCATAGCGTTATTCTCCTTTTCTTTGTTTCCAGTCGTGGTGTTTGATTCTCTCGTATTCCTCTATACTGATGGGAATGACCGTGCCGTGCTTGTAGCCGTAGGGGAAGGAAAACTGTTCATCAGAGCGGATAAACAAACCGCTTTCCATACTCTCTGCCACAAAGGGCACATACCCCTGCCCGTCACCGGGAACGCCATAGTAATCCAGGAACAGGCACCATCTGCCATCCTCCAGCCTGACCGCTGTAGGTCCCTCATAGAGTCCCGCTTCGATCGCAAGCATGCTTTGGTCAAAAGCAGTATTTCTCTCATAAGGTCCTTCACTGTCATCGGAACTCATAAGAATGATTCGCTCGGGATCATGATCACTCTTGAGAAACATATGATATCTGCCGTTTTCCTCATAGATCGCGGAGTCGATCACGCCTGCATCCGGCTTTTGATAGAGCAGCTTCGGTTCTGTAAACGAAACAAAATCCTTTGTACGGCTGAAATAAATACCCATATTTCCATAGCCGTTCACCGCGTGGGCAGACGACCAGTGGACCATATAGTCTCCCCGCTTCGGATCGAACAGAATATCCGGTGCCCACAGGCAGCCAAAGCTTTCATTGCCCAGCTGCAGCAGCCGCTGCTGCGACCAGTGCACAAGATCCTCCGACTCCCACAGAGCAAGGCACTTGCTGCCATTTCGCGCCACAGTGGGCCAGTGGGCATTATATTTGGTTTCAAAGTTGTAGGCAAGGCTCAGGTCTGTGGCGAGGATGCGGTACTTCCCGTCGGCAGCGCAGCGGATGATCGTGCAGTCACGCACACCCTTCTCCCCTAAATCCGACCATAGAACAGGCAAGCCGCTATTGACCTTTTCCCAACGGAATCCGTCGCGGCTGAGCCCGAAATAGACCTGCTCTCCGTCAGGTGTTTTCTTTTCCCGGAAGTGGACAAACAGATACGCCTGCATGATAAATTCTCCTGTTTTGAAAGCACAGCAGGGAGTGACGCAGTCAGCGCCACTCCCTTTCATTTTTACAGCAGCTCGGCAGTAGGAATATGATCCATATCGTCGAAATCCTGATTTTCGCCACACATACCCCAAATAAAGGTATAGTTGGCAGTACCCACGCCGGAGTGAATGGACCAGCTGGGAGAGATCACAGCCTCCTCATTGTGCATCACGATGTGGCGGGTCTCATTGCCCTGACCCATCATGTGGAACACAGCCTGATCGGGAGCAATATCAAAGTACATATAGACCTCCATACGGCGCTCGTGGGTATGGCAGGGCATAGTGTTCCACACATTGCCGGGCAGCAGGGCGGTCATGCCCATGCTCAGCTGACAGCTCTCACACACAGCAGGATGGATGTACTGGCGCAGGATGCGCTCGTTGACGGTTTCCTGTGCGCCCAGATGGTTGTATCTTGCCTTGTCCATGGGAATATGGACAGTGGGGCAGGTGCGGTGCGCGGGGCAGGAATTGATATAGAACTTGGCGGGATCATTCTTGTCCACAGACTTAAACACCAGTTCCTTGGTGCCCATACCCACATAAATACCGTCGCGGTTGTTCATGGGATACTCCACACCGTCCAACACGATCACGCCGGCGCCGCCCACATTGATAGCGCCCAGCTCGCGGCGGGCGAGGAAGTAGGGAGCAGCCAGCTCCTTGCAGCTCTCCAGCACCAGAGCCTTGTCCACAGGCATAATGCCGCCTGCGATAATGCGGTCCTGATGGGAATAGGTCAGGTTGATCTCATCCTTCTCAAAAAGCTTGGCAATGTGGTAGTGGCGGCGCAGCTCCTGGGTATCATAGCGCTTGGAATCCTCAGGATGATTGGCATAACGAACATCGAAATTCATATTAAATACTCTCCCAAATCGTTTTTATGGTTTGTACGGCAAAGGGAATATCCTCACCGCAGGTCTCCTCCAGCACAAGGACCGCGTCCTCGTCGTATTCTTTGATCGCCTTAAGGATCGCTTTCTTGTCCAGTTCACCCTTACCAAAGGGCATCTGGTGAGGCTTTTTGCCGGGGGTGAAGTTGCAGTCCTTCATATGGAACAGCAGGATATCTCCGGCAAACAGCCGGAGTCCTCTTTTCAGGATATCGAGATACTCCTGCTGATTGTCTGCATCCATATAATTGTACAGATCGAAAATGACCTTGGTGGGCTTGCCCACCTTTTTTCTCGCCGCGGCAAGAATTTCCGGAGCGAAGCACACATGTCCCTCAGCACCCTCCATGGCAACGGTGCTGCCGCTCTCCGCCGCGATATCGCACAGGCGGGAGAAGCTCTCCACTACCATATTCACCGCTTCCTCTGTGCGGTTTTTCGGGTGGTAGGTCCAGCTGTCGTCATTGAAGGAGCCTGTTTCCGAGCCAACATAGTCGCAGCCCAGCAGACGGCATACTCTCAGATATTCACCGAAGATGCTTTCGCAGCGCGCTGCCTTCTCCCGGTCGGAGTGGACAGGATTGAAATAAGCGCCCACAAGGGGAATGATCTTACCGGCATCACGAAATGCTTCTCCGATCTCCTCCGCTTTCTCAGCGGTGATCGCACCGGGAACATAGGGGATATCATCGTACGCCTTGTAGCACACCAGCTGTACACCGTCCAGCCCCAGTTCGTCCAATCGGCGCAGGATATTCTCCGTTCCGGTCACGCCCAGATCATGGGCACGGATGCAAAGCTTCATCCTTACCCCTCCCTATGAGGCTGAACAGAGAACGCAAAGTTGATGCGCTTCTCATCCAGGCGGTACTTCTTTTCCAGTTCGGGACCGCAGGAGTTGGATCCGATGCCGGAAACCTTGTAGTCAACGCGAAGGTGGATATTGCCATCCGCCTTCAGTTCGTCGGTATGTTCTGCCTTTGTCAGCGCAGCAGTAGAATAACAGGACACATTGAACTCAAACTCCGTATCCGCAAGGAATTTCAGCTTACCGATGCGAAGCATTCTGGATGCGGTGTGATTGCCGTGCTCCTGAGGACGGACATAGTTCACATATTCCTTCTCCGCACTGCTCTCAAACATACTCACACGGCCTGCGTGATTTTCATCGCGGTAGCTCTCAAAGGGACCGCAGCCGTAATAAGAGAATTGGTCGCTGAGTGCAGGCAGGGTAAACTCATAGCCGAAACGGGGCAGCCAGATGGCATCCTCGCGGACATTTCCGCAAAGCTTATAGTCAACTCTTCCTGCTTCGGACACTGTGATACGCTGCTCATAGCGGATCACAGGAGTACGGGAGATACCGGCGACAGAGCCAATGACAACGATCTCATTTCCATCCACACGGCAGTCGTAGACCTTCACAAAACTCTTGTCGAGATTCTCACCCTGCCACTCGTTAAGCTGCATCCAGCGGTAGCGGATGTCACGGTCATTATCTGTGGGGGCGCGGAAAGCGGAGAGAACAGGACGGGCAGCAAGCTGCTCCTCACCGTCTACCACCATGCTTGTAAACACGCCATAGCGCTTGGAGAAGACATAACTGAAGCCATCGCCCTCCGCGACGATGCTGTCGCCCTCCTCACAGAGTACAGCCTTACTGCCGACTTCCTCCGGAACAACCACGCAGGGCAGTGTGTGCTGGGTATGTGCCCAAACCTTTCCGTCCCTCGTCAGTTCACAGTTAAGATAGACGCCATAGCGGCACACAGCTGCAGCATAGTCGATCTGCAGAGACGCCTCGGTGTGAGGCGCGGCATTCAAGTGCAGCGTCTGCCCGGAAGCAGTATTGCCGTCTACCTCGATCCACCAGCGGAAGGTATATTCACTCAGGTCGGTGAAGTCAAGGCGGTTGTATACCCCGAGAATATTGTTTTCATAGGTTGTGCGGATGGGCTGGTAAGCAGCCTTGGCCTCCAGAGAGCCTGCCTTGAAGGTTCTGTCGGCAAACACAAGACCATCGCAGCAGAAGTTTCCATCGTGGGTCAGTTCGCCCTCGAAGTCGCCGCCGTATTTCTCCACGCCGTCCACTGTTACCACATGGTCCGCCCACTCCCAGATACAGCCGCCGATCAGCTTGGGATATCGGTCAAACAGTTCATTGTAGTCATACACATCGCCAGGGCCGTTACCCATGGCGTGTGAGTATTCACACAGGAATACGGGCATATTGATATCATCGCGGTTTGCATATTCCTCCACATCCTTCAAAGAGGAATACATCATGGAGAACACATCCGCATTATGGAACTGCCCCTTGCGGGTAGCATCCTCCGCGTGAATGAGACGGGAAGCATCCCGCTTCTTCGTCCAGTCAATCATGGCAATGTGGTTGCAGCCGTGACCGCTCTCGTTGCCGGTAGAATACATAATGACGCTTGCATGGTTTTTGTAGTTTTCCACCATGCGCTGCATCCGCTCTATAAATTCATGCTTCCAATCCGCCATGGTGCAGGGCCACGCGTTGGACTCCACATCGTAGCGATAGCTGACATTGGGCAGACGGCGCAGGAAACCGTGGGTCTCGATATCCGTCTCCAGAACAACATACAGACCGATCTCGTCGCACAGCTGCAGGAATCGAGGTGTAGGCGGATAGTGGGAGGTGCGAACACAGTTGATGTTCAGTTCCTTCATAAGCTCGAGGTCACGGCGCAGTTCCTCGTCGCTCTGGCACCAGCCTCGATACTTACTGGTATCGTGGTGGTTCACACCGTGGAGCTTCACACTCACGCCGTTGATGAGCAGTTCATACTTGTCGGATACCCGGATGCTGCGAAGACCGGCTTTCAGCTCGATCACTTCGCCATCTCTCTCCAGTTCCACGGTGTAGAGGAACGGTTTCTCCGCGTTCCAGAGAACGGGATTTTCCGGCGCATAGGAAAACCGATCTGTCATCTCGCTCTCGCACAGGAGATCATCTCCTGCCTTCACGCGCACCTTCGCACTGCCGCTGATGGCAAGGTCGATACTCTTGTCCCCCGGGATCATCTCCACATCGGCGATGTGTCCCTCAGGACGCTGCAGCAGGTAGCAATCGCGGAAGATACCGTTGTACCGGAAAAAGTCCTGATCCTCCAGATAGCTGCCGCAGCACCACTTCAGCACCTTGACCCGCAAGGTATTGGTACCCTCGATGGCATGATTGGTAATATCAAACTCCGCCTGCAGATGGCTGCCCTGCGTAAAGCCCACATAAGCACCGTTTACATATACGAAGGCACAGGAGGATACGCCCTCCAGCACAAAGTAAACTCTGCCCCACTTCTTTTCCAGCACAAACTCACGCTCATAGACACCGCAGGGATTGTCCTCCGGCACATAGGGGGGATCGCAGGGGTAGGGATAGTTGATGTTGGAATAGTTGGGGTTTTCATAACCGTGGAGCTGCCAGCAGGACGGCACGGGAATCATATCCCAGGCTGCAATGTTCTCAGGAACCTCATAGTCACGCTCAAAGAAAGCAAACTTCCACTCGCCGTTCAGAAGGCGGTACTCGGATACACCGCCGGGAATATAATAGCTTCTGCTCGGGCAGCGGTTTTCGCTGGTTCGCTCAGGATTTTCGTAAATTCGTTTCATATCGGTTCCTCCTTAGGGTCTGATAGAGATCACATGGTGGAATGCGGTATAGTCGGTCATATATACCGTAGCCGCACCGGGAGTCTTGACCTCACTGTCCTCCTTACCGGCAGTAAAGTGGTGGAAGCCAAAAGCGGGTCCCACCTTCATGGATGCCTCATAGTTGGACGCTTCAAAGAAAGAGTCCTTCAGCACCAGCACCTCGTCGCCGTTGATGGGCATGGTCATATGTTCATTGGAAATGCGGTCAATGCCGTTAAACGCCAGTTCCACGCGCCAAGGCGCGCCTTCCACACCGTCTGTGCGGATGTCCACATCGATACCGCCATCGACCTCACGGATAATGACATCGATATCCATATCGGGACCCAGCTTCTTTTTGCGGCTTGCGTTATCCATCTTCCACCAGTCGCTGGTCTCAGGTTTCTCCTCAAAGGGCAGGTAGTACCAGCCGCGCATGGTCTGGTGCAGATGGAAAGAACCGTCCTCCGCCATGTGCATGGTTTCCGGCTTGAAGGCGCGGTGCTCACAGAAACTGCCGCCGATCTTTACCGCCAGCTTGATGGAGCCGTTGTGTACATACAGGAAATTGGACTTATCCCGCATCACGGTGTAGGAGTAGCGGCCTTTGCGTACTCTCGCGATGCCGGAGTCGGCATAATACGCCTTGTACTCCTTCGGTGTGCCGCTTTCCTCCCACTCACACTCTTTCAGCTCCGGATGGTTCATAAGATCCATCAGATAGTCGGGTGCGGGCAGATTTCTGGCGGTCAAAACATCGAAGATATAGTTTGCCATGGACTTAAATTCGGGAATATCGTACTTGATGCCCATGGTCAGATAATGCAGATAGTAACCATCAGGGTAGACCAGCCGGTCCTTATCAAAGCGGGTCGAATTGGCAGTAAATACACTGTCATCCGGCTCCCAGTAGGTAAGCATCATTCTGAGATTGCGGATGATGCACTGATCGTAGGAGGGATCATCCAATCCCTCGCTGAGAAGCATCATAGCATCGTTGTTGACAGCATTGTAGTTGCCTGCGGACTTCTCGGCATACTCGCCATCCTCATTGCAGTCCATACCTTCGTTAAGGTAGATCTGGGCTGCGTCAATAAGATCCTGTTCACCGAACATCTTGCCGCAGATGGCAAGGAGGGATGCAATGGCCCAGCGGTGGTTGGGCGTATGGAATCCGCCCTCCAGCAGACCTCTGCCGCCCTTATGCACAATCTTTTCAATACGCTCACGGATCGTTACTTCCTCTGCCGTGAGATCGGTGCGCTTTCTCAGATACTGCAGAGAGGGAATAAATTTAAGAATGCAGAACGCTGTGTCCGGTGCGGAGAAGAAATTGCAGGTAATATAGTCAAACAGGCCGTTTTCATGCTGGGTGCTGTCCACATAGTCCAATCCCTTGAAAATGCGGTCGAGCACCATAGGATCGTGGTAGAACTTTGTATCCTCATTCACATAGGCGGTGATCATAACCGCAATGCGGTAGATGGCGAACTTATTCATATACACGCCGTCCGGCATCACAAATGCACCGTACCAGGGACTTCCCTCCTGCAGATTCTGGATCTTCAGGGATTTTTCCACATGCCGCTCAGTGTCACGCACCAGTTTCTCATAATGTGCTTTCATGCGATCCTCTCCTTTTGTTACGAACCCAGCAAGGCTGCGCCGATGATACCGGCGTCATTATGAAGCTTTGCCAGAATGATCTCCGTATTTTTCTTTGCACTTTGGGAATAGCGCAGCCGTGCCACCTTCTCGCGAACAGGCATCAGCAGCGCATCCCCCGCGCGGCTCACACCGCCGCCGATACACAGATAGGCAGGCTGGAACAGATTTATTACACTGGCGATACCCTCAGCCAAATAGTCCGTATATTGATCCAGCACACGTTTACTCAGCTGATCTCCTGCTGCTGCTCCGTCAAATACGGTTTTTGCTTCCAGTTTGGATACATCGTTGCCGCACAGCGCCCACAGAAGGGACTCCTTCTCCCCTGTCAGCTGTTCCTTTGCCTGCTCCACAAGGGCATTGGCGCTGCCGTAAGCCTCAAAACAGCCCCGGCGGCCACAGGTGCAGGAAATACCGTCATACTTCAGCGAGATATGGCCGAACTCACCTGCCGCCCCGTTGATCCCTGCCCACAGCTTACCGCCGATAATGATGCCGCCGCCGATACCGGTACCGATGGTAAGCATCAGGAAGGAGTCCTCCGCATAGTTTCCGCAGCGGTACTCCGCCCAGGCAGCGACGTTTGCATCGTTGCCAAAGTACACAGGAAGGTTCAGCTTTTCGCCCAGCAGAGTGAGAAAGGGCTCATCGTCCCAGCCAAGATTATTGGCATCCTCCAAATGACCGTTCTCCTCATTGGCAGTACAGGGAACACCCACACCAACGGAGGCGATCTCAGTGCGGGAGATACCGCTTCGCTCCATCAGCGTATCCACCAGCGCCGCCATGTCATCGATTACCGATACCACAGAGCGGGGCGCGTTGGTTTTGATACTGACGGAATCGACGATACGCTTTTCTTCATTCACAAGTCCGGCGGCAATATTGGTGCCGCCCAGATCGATACCGATCCTGTACATATTGATCCCTGCCTTACAGATACAGTAGGAATGTTTTTATCTCAAATGCGCCAAAGGTTACGTCAAGAGTCCCGTTCACAGGACACTCCACACCGTTTTCCTCCAGCATATCGGTTTCGGTGATATGCTTCACCCTGTCGTTAACAGTGAACGAAACCGGTGTTTCACACCCCATAGCCTCGTAAGCACGCACTAGAAGAGCATGATCCACCGTGTCAGCAATCTTGACGGTCTCCACCACGATGTTCTTTTGGTTACCCACGAAGATGCTGCCGAGTGTATCCGTTTCACCGGCAGTTATGGTGCCCTCGTTCAGCTCCGTGGCTTCGCGCAGCACATCGCTCTCAGCAAATGCTCCTTCAAAGGGGAAGAAGGAATAGCTGAAGGTCTGCACACCGCGGTCTGCGTACATATCCGGCATCATGGGCGCCTTCAAAAGTGTCAGGCGGATCTCATTGTCCACCGTGCTGACACCGTACTTACCGTCATTAAGTACCGCCGCGCCTGCTCTGCCGTCGCAAAGGGCGGTATAGCGGTGGTTCGAAACCTCATAGCGGTCGCGGTCAGACTGCTTCGAGCGGTGAGTGGGGCGCTTTACATAGCCGAACTGTACTTCCTCGATGGCTTCCTTTGCATATACATTCACAGGGAATGCCACCTTCAGCATCCTGTGCTTTTCCTGCCAGTCGATCTCCGTCACAAAGTCAACACGAATCGCATCGTGGCCGAGAAGGATCTTCTGCTTCATTGCGCTTGCGCCCAGCGTTCTTGTGACACGCAGCGCGGCACCGTCAGCATCCTCAACCATCTCCACCCGCGCCGCGCCGTCCAGAGCGACCGGCAGTTTTTCATACATGCTGCCCAGTTCCCATGCGTCGTAGCAGGTGTTCACATCCTTGAACATCAGAACACGGTTACCCGTTCCACCAAGGAACTCACGGTCATTGCCGCGCAGCCTGATGCTGACAAGCTCACCGTTTTTGTTTATGCGGCAGACCAAATGTTCATTGATCAGTTCATAGCATCCGCCGTCATCTTCCACAAAGCGAACCTTCGCCTTGCTTGCTTTCATATTTTCCAGAACCGCCGAGCTCTGTGCGGCGACCATCTGACCCCGGATCTTCCGATCCCAACTCAGATGATTATAGACCACCGTCTTATCTCCCGGCTGACCGAGGATCTCTCCCAGCAGCTTCTCGCAGCCGCCGATCACCTCGCCCAGATCCTTTTCCGCCTGCTCGTGGACACGGCGGATCGACGTTCCGGGAGCAACATCGTGGAATTGATTGAAAAGGAGCTTTTCCCAGAGCTCAGACAACGTTTCTTTCCAATGCTTTTCCACCGTCCCGCCATTCAGCATACAGCGGGACAAGGCAAACTCCACCTGTTTGAGGGCGATCTCCGCCTTGCGGATGCC
>JAZLEB010000119.1:0-27065 GCA_045615065.1 Candidatus Pelethomonas sp.
CCTACAAGCTGGCCAATCGCCAGTTCAAGCCGGAGGACACTATCGTTAAAGTCAGAGATGTTTGCATCGGCGGTGGGCATTTTGCAGTTTTCGCAGGCCCCTGCAGTGTGGAGTCGGAATCACAAATCATTGCTGTTGCCCAAGCGGTAAAGGCTGCCGGCGCCACGATCCTGCGAGGGGGTGCCTTTAAACCCCGCACCTCTCCCTATGCCTTTCAGGGGCTTGGCGAGGAGGGACTTCGTCTGCTCATCAAGGCCAAGGCGGAGACCGGTCTGCCCATTGTGACGGAACTGCCCGACCTGCAGCACCTCACCATGTTTGACGAGGTGGATATCATTCAGGTGGGCGCGCGCAATATGCAGAATTTCACCCTGCTCCGTGAGCTTGGCAAGCTTAAAAAGCCTGTTCTTCTCAAGCGCGGTATGTCCGCCACACTGGAGGAACTGCTGCTAAGCGCCGAGTATATTCTCGACGGCGGCAACGAGCAGGTGATCCTTTGCGAGCGCGGTATCCGCACCTTTGAGACCGCCACCCGCAACACGATGGATATCTCTGCCGTTCCTGTGCTCCATCACCTCACCCACCTGCCTGTGATCGTGGATCCCAGCCACGCAACAGGTCACTATGAGCTGATCGAGCCTATGGCACTGGCCGCTACTGCTGCCGGTGCGGACGGACTTCTGATTGAAGTACACAATGACCCCACCCACGCCCTGTGTGACGGTGAGCAAAGCCTGAAAACCGCCGGTTTTGCCGCGCTGATGGACAAAGTCAACGCCATTCGTCCCTATGCCTACCGCACACCTGAGGCTAATAAATGACAGGAAGTGATCGGATGTATACCGTCACCGTAAATACCGCATTGCCCTACGCCGTCCACATTGGCGCAGGGCTTCTTGCGCGCAGCGGAGAGCTCATTACCTCCGCTCTTACCGCGCGCCGCTGCGCCCTTGTGGCCGACAGCGCGATCGCCATGTATGCCGAAACCGTCCGCACTGCGCTGGAGCGTGCGGGCGTTTCCGTATTTGTCTATTTGCTGGATGCAAACGAGCAGAGCAAGACACTTGCCGCCTGCGCCAATCTTCTTGATTTCTTTGCTCACAGCGAACTGACCCGCGCCGACTTTGCCGTGGCATTGGGTGGCGGTGTGACCGGCGATATGGTCGGCTTTGCCGCAGCCATCTACCAGCGGGGTATCGACTTTGTGCAGATGCCTACTACTCTGCTGGCAGCAGTGGATGCCTCCGTCGGCGGAAAAACCGCAGTGGATCTGCCTGCGGGAAAGAACCTTGCGGGTGCGTTTCACCAGCCCCGCATAGTCATCTGCGATACCGACACCTTCCGCACCCTGAGCGCTGATGTGTTTGCCGAGGGTATGGCAGAGGTCATCAAACACGCCCTCATTTCCGATGCCGCGCTGCTGGAGCAGCTTATGCACAGCAGCAGCGATCAGATGGATGACCTGGTGCGCCGCAACGTTGAGATCAAGGCATCCTTCGTGTGCGGCGACGAGCGGGAGCACGGAAAACGAAAGCTTCTCAACTTTGGACACACGATTGGTCACGCCATTGAGCGCTGCAGCGGGTATACCATCCCCCACGGAAAAGCTGTCGCCATGGGAATGATGCTGATCGTTCGTGCCGGTGAACAATTGGGATATACCCCCACCGGCACCTGCGATACCGTTTGCACACTGCTGAACCGCTTTTCCCTGCCAACAAAATGTCCCTATTCCGCCGACGAACTGTTTTCCGCAGCAGCGGCAGATAAAAAACGCAGCGGAAATGAAATCGATATCGTCATTCTGAAAGAAGCAGGACAGGCAGACACTCTCCGCATTCCCTTCACCGACCTTCTGAAATGGATGGAGGCAGGTCTATGAAGCTCACCCTCACCCCCACTCCGCTGAAAGGCACCGTTACCCCGCCCGCCAGCAAATCTCAGGCGCACCGCCTGCTGATCGCCGCCGCACTTTCCCATGGAGAGAGTGTGATCGAAGGTTTCCAACCAAGCGAAGATCTGCTGGCTACTCTGCACGGCATTGAAGCACTGGGCGCCACTGTTTGGATGGACGGCAGTACACTGCTTATCACCGGAATTTCCGATCAAGGGATTAAAAACGAACTTCCCTGCATTGATTGCGGCGAATCCGGCTCCACACTGCGTTTTCTATTGCCGGTTGCTCTTGCTGTGGCAGGAGGCGGCATTTTCACCGGCAGTAAACGATTGCTGCAGCGGCCCATGCAACCCTACTTTGACATTTTTCAAAAGCAGGGCATCCACTATTTCTTAGAGGAAAACACCCTGACCGTCCGCGGTCGGCTGAAAGCCGGAGAATTTCGCTTGCCCGGCAATGTGTCCAGCCAGTTTTTCACAGGGCTTCTGCTGGCGCTGCCCATGTTGGGTGAGTCCAGTGTCATCATCCCCGAGGGACGGATCGAAAGCTTCGGTTATGTAGCAATGACACTGCAGACTCTCAGCGAATTTGGCATTCACATTCCCGCCACCTGCAGTCTGCCGCCCCAGTATCACATTCCCGAAAGAGCCGCATATCACCCCTGCCGCACCATGGTGGAGCCGGATTGGAGTCAGGCTGCCTTTTGGTATACCATGAACGGCATCGGCAGCAACATCACCGTGCAGGGTATGAACGAGTACTCTGTGCAGGGTGACCGCGCGATACTGGACTTCGCACAGCAACTGAAAAAAACTGGAAAAATCGAAATCGATATTACGGATCATCCGGATCTCGCCCCACCCATTGCGGTATGGAGCGCCCTGAGAGACGGTGAAACGCACCTGACAGGCGCCGCGCGCCTGCGTTTCAAGGAAAGTGACCGGCTCTCCGCCATCACCGAAACGCTTGGCGCCCTGGGTGCGGATATTCGTGAGGAAGGCGACAGTCTGGTGATCCGCGGAAAAGATCTTCTGACAGGTTCAGCATGCGTCGACTGCCGCGGCGATCACCGCATTGCTATGATGCTGGCCATCGCCGCCAGCCGCTGTGCCTCTCCTATTACACTGACTGGTACGGAGTGCGTCAACAAATCCTACCCCGACTTCTGGTCGGACTTTGCATCACTGGGAGGAATCATCCATGAACACACTGGGCAATAAGCTGCGCGTCACGGTTTTCGGACAGTCCCATGCAAACGCCATTGGATGCGTTGTGGACGGGCTCGGCGCGGGATTCCATCCTGATATGGAGAAACTGGCTGCCTTTATGGCACGGCGCGCGCCGGGACAAGGCGAATGGAGCTCCGCGCGTCGGGAGACCGACGCGATAGAGATCCTCTCCGGCATGGTGGACGGCGTGCTTTGCGGCGCACCGCTCGCCGCCGTGATCGCCAACACAGACCACAACAGCAGCGATTATACCTCATTGAAAGATACCCCTCGCCCCTCCCATGCCGATTTTACCGCCAGGGCGAAATACGGTGAGAACTGCGACCTGCGCGGCGGCGGACAGTTCTCAGGACGGCTTACCGCCCCCCTCTGCTTTGCAGGCGGCATCGCCCTGCAGATACTGGAGGAACGCGGCATCCGTATCGCCGCCCACATTGCCCAGATCGGCTCTGTGTACGACCTGAAGCCGAACTTTGCCGATATTGACGGCTCCGCTCTCACACGTCTTGCCAATAAACGTTTCTCTGTGTTTGACGAAAGCTGTGTGCTTGCCATGCAGCAGACCATTGAAGCCGCGCGGCAGGAGGGCGACTCGGTGGGCGGTGTGATCCGCTGTTTTGCCACGGGACTCCCCGCAGGCATCGGTGAACCCATGTTCGGCGGCGTGGAGAACCGGCTCTCCGCAGCACTGTTCGGTATCCCCGCCGTGCGCGGTGTATCCTTTGGCGACGGATTTGATGCTGCCGCCATGTACGGCAGTACCCACAACGACCCCTTCACCTGCCGTGACGGTCGGGTCACCACCCGCACAAATCACGCAGGCGGTGTGCTGGGCGGCATCACAACAGGTATGCCGTTGGTTGTGAACGTAGCAATGAAACCCACGCCGTCCATCTCCCGCGAGCAAGACACAGTGGATCTCTCTACTCTGCAAAACACCACTGTGAGCATCCACGGCCGCCACGATCCCTGCATTGTACCCCGGGCAGTCCCCGTTGTGGAAGCCGTCACCGCCCTGACCCTGCTGGATATGCTGATGGAGGATGCATCATGGAACTGAAGGAATGCCGCGAAAAGCTGGATCAAATCGACGATCAGATCATCAAGCTTTTTTTGGAACGAATGAACACCGTCCGCGAGGTGGCAGAGTACAAAAGAGCCCACGATATGCCCGTTCTCGCCCCCGCGCGGGAGGCAGAGATCCTGAAGAAGGTGCGTGAGCGCAGCGGCGATGAACTTGCCCCCTACGCTGCCACCCTCTTTGAAACGCTGATGTATGTCAGCCGCGAGTATCAGAAAACCCTGCTGTAAATCGAGGTCACTATGATCGAATACGGATTACTGGGTGAGACTTTGCGCCACAGCTTCTCTCCCCAACTGCACCGAGCCTTTGCCGGTTACGACTACCGGCTTCTGCCCACTCCGAGGGATCAACTGGAGAAGCTCTTTGCAGAGCGCGAATTTCGCGGTCTGAATGTTACCATGCCCTATAAGCAGACAGTGATCCCTCTGTGTGATGAGTTGGACGATCGCGCCGCGCGGATCGGCGCGGTAAATACCGTGGTCAAGCGCGGCGGCAGGCTCATCGGCTACAATACGGATATCGACGGACTTCTCTTTATGGCGCGGCGCAGCGGCATTTCTCTGAAAGACCGCAAGGTGCTGATCCTCGGAAGCGGCGGTACCAGCCGCACCGCCCGCGCAGCGGCCGAGGAATGCGGCGCGGCAGAAATCGTCATCATCTCCCGCAGCGGAGAAAATAATTATGTAAACTTAAATCGCCATAGCGATGCCGAGGTCATCATCAACACCACCCCGGTGGGTATGTTTCCAAACTGCGGGGAACAGGCGGTGGATCTCACATACTTTCCGAAGCTTTGCGGCGTACTGGACGCGGTATATAATCCGCTGAGAACAGCACTTGCCATGCAGGCAGAGCAGCTGGGGATCCCCTGCTCCTGCGGGCTTCCCATGCTCACCGCACAGGCACGGGGAGCCGCAGAGCTCTTCACCGGCAGCACGATCAGCGACGAACGGACAGAGGAAGTTCTCCTAGCGCTGCGGCGGGAACTGGAAAACATCGTTCTCATCGGTATGCCCGGCTGTGGCAAAACAACCGTTGCCACAGCATTGGCACAGCGAACAGGCCGCGAGGTGATTGAGATCGACGCTTTGATCGAGGAGAGAGCAGGAAAGTCCATCCCCCGCATTTTTTCAGAGGACGGAGAGGATCGGTTCCGCGCATTGGAGAGCGAGTGCATCCGGGAGGCCGGAGCAAACAGCGGAAAAATCATCAGCACAGGCGGCGGCTGTGTTACCCGAGAGGAAAACTATGCCCCCCTGCATCAAAACGGCCGCATCCTGCACCTTGTGCGGAATATCGCCCTGCTGCCGGTAGAAGGAAGACCCCTTTCTCAGAAAACACCCCCTGCCCTTCTCTGGCAGGAGCGCAAGCCAATGTACGAATGTTTTGCCGATGCCGTGATCGACAACAATGGTACGGTAGAAAACACTCTGCTTCTCATAGAAAAGGAGCTGAATACACTATGAAGATTCTCTTTCTCAACGGGCCGAACCTCAATATGCTGGGCAGACGCGAGCCGGAGATCTACGGCAGTAAAACCTACGCCGAACTGGAATCATACATCCGTGATTTCTGCACCGAACTGGACATCGACTGCGAGATCCTGCAGTCCAACCACGAAGGAGTGCTGGTAGATGCCATTCAGGCCGCTCTCGGCACATTCGACGCCATCGTCATTAACCCCGCCGCCTACACCCACACCAGCATCGCCATTCTGGATGCGCTGAAGGCAGTCGCGCTCCCGGCAGCGGAGGTGCATCTCTCAGATCCCCGACAGCGGGAGGAATTTCGTCATGTGTCCTACGCGGGTATGGCCTGCCAAAAAACATTTGCGGGCTTCGGCTTCGAAGGCTACCGCATGGCTGCGGAGTTTTTAAAATCGTTCATACAAGAGTGAAAAAGCAGCGGAAAAGGACTCACCTTTTCCGCTGCTTCGCATACAATAACCTGTAAAGGAGGCTGTTAGCATGGAAGATCATACCGCCTACGATTACAGGATGTACGACAATATATGGCAACGCGTGTCCCCGAATTGTGACCCCTACGGAGAGCCGAACAATCGAAACGGCGCACCGTTCACGCCGCCGCAAACACTCCCCGCTGTAAAGAGCGAAGCGGCTCTCCCAGGAGCGCAGCTCGACCCCTGCTGCATGGGAAGCGCTGCCATGGACTCACTCTCGGTACTGGAAGGATTTATTGAGGCCGAACTGGCGCAGAAAAAATGCCTTGCGGCATTGGCAGCACGGCTCAACAGTCCACACGCGGTAAAACTGCTGCGTCTGTTGGCGCAGGAAAAGTTCTGTACCTTCCGGGAACTGAACGCGGCATATTTTCTCATTACCGGCGCCTGCCATGAAGGCATGGTACATACGCCACAGCAGCGCTGCCTCTCCACCGCGGAAGCGCTGCGCGCCGCCTATCACCGTGAAGCATGCAGCGGCTTCAACTACCGCAGAGCAGCGGACGAAACTACCGACACCTGCCTTACCAAACTCTTCGAAAAACTCTCAGACCGTGCGTTTTCCGCAGCCGAAGCACTGATGGAACTCATTGGACATATGCTCTGCTGATTAAAGCAACAAAAACCGATGCTGCTATTTCCTTGCAGCGGCATCGGTTTTTATACGATTGATCATTTGATCGGTTCCACTTCCATAAAGATTTTCTGGTGGAACTCCAGCGCGCTCTTCTTCGATTCCAACTCACCGGCATACTATACAGGTGGGTTATGCTCTACCGGTAGTAAGCAAACTCAAGGACCAACCATGGTTCTGGCAGCTGTAGCCTGCGCGCTCGGAGTATTTCGCGTTAATGCAGCGCTACTTTTCTACCAAATCGACAAAAGTGATAGGGTCCACCACATAACTGATGGCGCGATCCACCTGCACACAAAGATCCAGTGTGACGCATTCCTTACACCGGATACATTGGTTCACATCACCGTCCAAGCAAAAACAGGAGCAATACCGCGTTCCACAAGGCGCAAAATCATACCAACAGTATAAGTTCTCCATATCATTGACCAGATGATAACCGCTCCTTGCGCCGCGTACGTTCTTGATAAAACTACCTCGTACCAAAACAGAAATAATCTGCTCCAAATACTTTTCACTGATTCCATATACCTCAGCCACCGAGTTCACCAACAGGTTAACACCCGGCTCCTGCATGGTAAGTTCCAGTATCAGGTGCAGAGCGTAGCGGCTCTTGGTGGACATCATTAAATCGATCACATCTATGTACTTTTGCTTTCACGTAAATAACAAGCGGCCATCCTCCCGGACGGCCGCTTGTCTGTCTACTTGTCAATCAAATCTTCAGTTTTCTGTCCAAAAATGCTTGATAACGGTCGCAGATTCCTTGCACATCATTTCCAAATTCGATTTGTTTTCCCTTGTGCAGCCAAAGAATCTTGTTGCACATTTCTCTAACCTGACCGATGGAGTGGGAAACCAAAATGGTCGTTGCGCCTCCGTTGATAATCTCTTTCATCTTAGACTCGCTTTTCTTACGAAAAGCACCGTCACCAACAGACAAAACTTCATCCAGAATTAATATATCAGGACGAACCAAGGATGCAATCGAAAAAGCCAATCGGCTTTTCATACCCGAGGACAACTGTTTGAAGGGTCTGTCCTCAAACTCACGAAGCTCCGCAAAATCAATGATTTGATTATAGGTGTCGTCCATAAACTTTCGGGTATAGCCCAGCATAGCCCCGCGAAGATAGGTATTTTCTCTAACTGTGAGATCTCCATCAAATCCTGAGGCAAGTTCCAACAGTGCAGCAACCGAGCCTCTGCGAACCACATTACCTTTGGTCGGTTCCATAATGCCGGTAATAGCTTTCAAAAGCGTTGATTTTCCTGCACCGTTGGTACCGATAATGCCCAGCATATCTCCCTTCTCCAGTTTGAATGTGATATCCTTGTCCGCCCAAAACTCGGTAACCTTGTAATTATTCTTCAGACGGCGCATAACATATTCTTTTATACCGATCTCCTTAAAGTCTCCGGTCAAGTAACGGATGGATACATTGTTAACTTCTAAAATACTCATATGCACCTCCGTCACACATAATACAGGAATTTTGTATTATGTTTTTTATACATCCAGCATCCAATTCCAAGCACAGCCAGTACATCGAACAAAATTAACAAATGCAGCCAAACAGACGGAATCGAACAACCAAGAACAACCGTACGGAAGTAGGATATAAATACATACACCGGATTGAGCAAGAACATCTGTTGTATAGTAGAACTATAACCATCTAGCGAATAAAAGATTGCCGAAACATACATCAGCAACTGAACAAACACCGACCAGAGGTATTGAATATCTCTGAAAAACACAAACAATGCCGACAGAATCAGACCTACGCCGATGTTGAACAAAAGCAGCATCGCAACCGGATACACAAGCAGAATCCAACGCCAAGTAAAAGCAACTCCATCCAGCGCACAAAACAAGACGAACACACTAAGTGTTAATCCAAAATTGATGAGTGCCTGTACATTTTTGGAAAACAGGAATAAATACTTAGGAACATTGACCTTCGTAAAAATACTGGCGTTGCCCATTAACGATGTCATACCCTGTGATGTCGATTCATTGAAATAGCCAAAAATCAGGTTGCCGCAGAACAAATAGATGGTGTAATGATCCATCGTACGGCCAAAGAACTGAGCGAACACCAATCGCATGACAAGCAGGGTCAGCAACGGCGAAAGAACACTCCAAGCCATTCCCAGCACCGTACGTTTGTATTTCTTTTTAAAATCGCGTTTGACCAGTTCCTCAAACAAGAACTGATGCTTCTTGAGTTTTTTGAACACTGAGTTTCCCCCTCGATTTTTTACCCAAGGATTGCATCACACACACGATCTACATCTGCAACCGACAGATCCGCATACAACGGCAGGCAGAGAATTCTGGAGGAAATCTCGCTTGCAACCGGAGTATCCTGAATTGTAAATCTCTCCTGATAGACCGGGAACGCAGATGTCAACGGATAGAAATACTTTCTTGCAAAGATATTCTGCTGCGCCAGGCGGTCAGCCACCTCGTCACGGTTTGCACCAAACTGTTCAGGAATGATCTGAACCGGAAGGTATGCGTAGTTGGACTTAACGCCGGGCTGCTCCCCGCAGAGAATGATCCCCGGCTTTCCGGAAAGGCGTTCGCGGTAACGTTCCACTGCTTTCTTACGCAGTGCGATCTGTTCATCCAAATGACGCAGATTGCAAAGTCCCATTGCTGCGGCAAATTCCGTCAGCTTAGCATTGGTGCCCAAAATATCCGATTGGATACCATCGAACATTCCAAACTGACGCCATGCAGCAAAGTGCTTGGACAGCACAGCATCATTATGCACCAAGCAACCGCCTTCAATCGTGTGGAACACCTTGGTGGCATGGAAGCTAAACATTGCCATATCACCGATCTGTCCAGCGGTAACATCACCCTCAGACACACCAAATGCATGGGCAGCATCGTAAATGACCTTCAAATTGTGTTTTTCCGCGATTTCACGGATCCTGCGCCAATCGCACAGATTGCCGTAGACATGAACCGGCGCAATGGCAACTGTCTTCTCCGTGATCAAGGATTCAATCTTGTCGACATCAATTGTGTAAAACTCCGGCTCCACATCACAGAATACAGGAACCAGACCACACCGCGCGATGGCTAGAGTCGTTGATGCAAAGGTAAACGGCGTAGTGATCACTTCTGATCCAGCAGGAAACATAGTAAACGCAGCTTCCAACGCCAAATGTCCATTTGAAAACAGAGACACCTCCGGAACACCCAGCAGATCACGCAGATTCTGCACAAGCATTTCGTGCTTAGGCCCGGTATGGGTCAGCCAACGGCTATCCCAGATATCTCTGATCTCCTCTACATACTCCTCAATGGGAGGCATAGAGGATCTTACTACATTAATACGTTCCATGAAAAATCTCCTTTATGCTTTCGCATAATTGCTTTGGACTGCTCGAATCAACTCACACTGCCGCAGAATCATTCTGCTTCGTTCGCGGCGCAATTCAGGTTCCTCCATCAATCTTGCAAACGTATTGATAGAATTCAGGAATTGATCGTCAGGTGCAATCTCCACTGTTTGATTATCGTTTCCGACTCGCAGTTGCAGCGACACCGATAGATCTGCAGGCGCAGTAAATATTCTTCCTGCAGTCAAAGAAGCCTTGCTTCCCCAAACCTCCAGGTCACAGCGATACGTGTCA
The DNA here is from genome assembly GCA_045615065.1 of Candidatus Pelethomonas sp. GTDB lineage: Bacteria > Bacillota > Clostridia > Oscillospirales > Oscillospiraceae > Pelethomonas. The sequence goes on from JAZLEB010000119.1 coordinate 10,459, forward strand.
TCCACTCCGAAGAAAACGTGAGCGGTGAGACCATCATCATTCTGCAAAACAGCACTGCCGGCAGTATCCACCTGATAGGTATCGTCCATTTTCAAGTTCGACCATACTAAGCGGCTGGTCTCACCCAACAACTCAGAGGCAAGCAGCAGCGGATAGCCACCGCAATCCAGCAGTGCGCCGCCGCCCATATCTTTCTGATAGCGAAAATCATTTGCGCCGCGGAATGGAAAAGTGAATGCGGTACGGATCATTCTCACCGACCCAAATGTTCCTTCCCGAATCAGCTTTTTGATCTCTGCAAGCTGATTGTGATACAGGAACATATAGTTCTCGTGAATCGCAAGTCCGAAATCTTCCGCCAATCCCAGCAACTTTTTCGCATCTTCCGGCGAAGTGGCAAACGGTTTTTCCATCAACAGATGCTTCCCGGCTTTCAACACCTTCTCACCCCAATAGGCATGCAGTGCAGGGGGCAGCGGCAGGTAAACACAGTCAATATTCTCATCCTGCAGCAAGGACTCATAGTCGGAATAAATCTGTCCGCCAAATTGCTCTACAAACGGCTCACAGCGTATTGCATCTCTTGATGCAATACCCGTAAAGGTGAAGTTTTCGCTTTTCTTCAGCGCAGGCAGGAAGCGCTTGAAAGCAATATCAGATGCGCCCAGAATTCCTATGTTCCAATGTTTCATAATTTGATCCTCAGCAGAGAAAGTAGATTTCGCAGTTGAATATTCAGGCAATTATTTACCTGACACAGACGGTTCAGTGTCAAATAGTCAAGTAGGAAGCACCCTTCAGGAAGCTCTCCCAACTGTTCACGCGAAATCTTGAGCAACACATTTCTATTTTGCTCGTGATAGAACCGACCGCCTTCCTCAGAAAGCAGAACATCACAGAGTATTTCCACATCTGGCGAATCCAGCAGATTTTCAACCGAATCTCGCATACCACTATCAGCAGCCGCATCAAGCTGAATAGACGGTCCAAGTTCAATTCCGTCGAAGCAGCCCGGTTCCGGAATCGCGCGGACAAGGAAATGTCGAACACCGTCGATATCGCAGCAGACAAGGCCAAAAGTAGAAATACCGGTCGCCTCAAACAGAGGTTGGGACCAGCGCCGCACCTCTCGGCCTTCAATTTCGATTTGGCAGCTAATCACCTGAAATCCGCCACCCTCTGCAGGAAAGACACCGTTTTCGTCCATTTGCCAGCCGTTCAGCTCATGCAGAGCAACCAGTTCATGGTGCGGTTCCGTAAACATCTTGTAGTTATTGATATATTGATAGACTTCCGGCAGATCGTGGCGACCGTTTCCCTCAAAAATCGACCGATAGAGCGACAATTCAGAAAAGCAATCTGCCAAACCAGCTTTTTCCGCATCATCAATCCCCAAAATTCCGAACGGAATACCGGAAAGGACCGTGCGGGTATCCATATTGACCAGATTGTCATAACGACACATCAGCTCTTTGATCTGTCCCAATGTCATCCATCGATGACTCTCCAACTGCTCAACCTCTTCATCCACGCGGATAAGAATATTGCGATTGCGTTTTTTCATAAAACGCGCAGATTGTTCCGACTGCAGTTGATCCAAAATGATCTCGTATTTCCTGGCATTCAGAAAATAATCCAAATATGCCGGTTTCTTTCCGCCGTGCGCCTGAGTGAAATTGCTTTTTGTTGCCTGGATAGTAGGCGAGAGCTGGATCTTGTTCAGATTTCCTGGCTCAATTTTCGCCTGCATCAGGAAATGGAGCACACCGTTGATTTCCTTGCAGATGATTCCCAAATATCCGTTTTCCGGCTGAAGAATGATTGGCTGCTCCGCAACAAGCTTTTCCCCCTCGTATGCACGGAAGCCGGAAACCTTGAAAAAGGTGCCGCGCTGATTACGCAGCACACCTTCTTCCTTAGAATAGAACCAGTCGGTCATCTCCCCCATCGGGATCTTTTGAATATCCACATGGGTTTCGCGGTTTTTTCTCTCCACCCAGGCAAGAATCTCCGCTGTCGGTGTAACGGGGCTGTCAATCGTTGCCCAGGATCTCACAATTTGGGGAATGATGCTGCTGTTCATGGGGCACCCCCTAAGAATTTAAGAAAACTGATACATTGTATCGTAGTACTTGGTGTAAGCACCGGATGTAATGTTTTCCATCCAGTCCTTGTTATCAAGATACCACTGAATGGTCTTTGCCATACCCACATCAAAAGTGTAGGCAGGCTCCCAGCCAAGTTCCGTGGTGATCTTTGTGTTGTCGATGGCATATCGACGATCATGACCGGGACGGTCAGGTACATAGGTGATAAGATTCTCGCTCTTACCCAGCGTCTTGATCAAAAGCTTCACGATCTCAATGTTGGCCTTCTCATTGTTGCCGCCGATATTGTACACCTCGCCAATCTTACCCTTTTCCAAAACTGTACAGATGGCGGAGCAGTGATCCTCCACATACAGCCAGTCGCGGATCTGCATACCATCACCATAAACCGGCAGAGTCTTTTCATTCAGGCAGTTGTTGATCATCAGAGGAATCAGCTTTTCAGGAAACTGATAAGGGCCATAGTTGTTTGAGCAGCGAGTGATATTCACTGGCATACCGAAGGTTTCATGATATGCGCGCACAAACAAATCTGCAGAAGTCTTTGCCGCAGAATAAGGACTGTTAGGAGACAAGGGTGTAGTTTCGGTAAACATACCGGTAGCGCCCAATGCACCGTAAACCTCATCGGTAGATACTTGAAGAAACTTAACCCCCTCACGGTATTCACGGCAATACTTGTTGTCAGGCTCCTTGCTCCAAATTCGCTTAGCCGCGTCAAGCAGAACCTGCGTACCAACGATATTAGTCGTCAAGAACAGTTCGGGCTCCGTAATACTGCGGTCAACATGGCTCTCTGCAGCGAAGTTGACAACAGTATCAAACTGATGCTCTACAAAAAGTTTACCAATCATTTCGCGATCACGAATATCACCCTTAACAAAGGTATAGCGGGGATCCTCCTTAACTGCGGTAAGATTTTCAAGGTTACCTGCATAGGTCAGCGCATCCAGATTGACGACCTGAATGTCAGTATACTTGGATAAAATGTAATGCACAAAATTGGAGCCGATAAATCCCGCTCCACCGGTCACAAGAATCTTCTTCATCAGATTTCCTCCTCTGCTACACGGCGCATATACTGACCGTACTCAGTCTTGAGCATAGGCTCTGCTAACGCAAGCAGCTGTTCTTTGGTAATGTATCCCTTGCGATAGGCAATTTCTTCAATGCAAGAAACATACATACCTTGACGATGCTGAATAATATTAACGAAATTTGAAGCTTCCAACAGGCCCTGATGTGTACCGGTATCCAACCACGCCATACCGCGGCCAAACAATTCCACGCGCAGACGCCCCTGACGGAGATACTCGTTGTTTACGGCAGTAATCTCCTTTTCGCCGCGAGCGGAAGGCTTTACATTCTTCGCAATTTCAATAACATCGTTGTCATAGAAATACAGGCCAGGCACTGCGTAGTTGGACTTGGGTGCTTTAGGCTTCTCTTCAATGGAGATCACCTTGCGATCCTTATCAAATTCAACAATACCAAAATCCTGAGGATTATTTACCTGATAGCCGAAAACAGTTGCAACTCCCTCTGTGTTGACAGCTCTTCTCAAAATATCAGAGAATCCACGGGCATAGAAAATATTGTCACCAAGCACGAGTGCCACTCGGTCATTACCGATAAAACGCTCACCAATGATAAATGCTTCCGCAATCCCATTGGGCTTTTCCTGTACCGCATAGGACAGGTTAAGACCATACTGACTTCCATCGCCCAACAATTCCTGAAATACAGGCAGATCGCGCACAGTGGAAATGATTAGGATATCCTGAATACCCGCCAGCATCAAGGTAGAAAGAGGATAGTAAATCATAGGTTTGTCATAAATGGGAACAATCTGCTTGGAAATTGCCTTGGTCACAGGGTAGAGGCGGGTTCCGCTTCCGCCAGCCAGAATAATACCTTTCATTTCATTCTCTCCTTATGCAATACAAACATTTCTCTCTAATTGCAAAACTATCAATCTATCAAGTACTGCTCAGCTGACTGTACAAGGTCTTTCCCGAGTCATTTTTAGGAATGCTGTCCACCACGCGAACTTCGAAGGCTGTCGTATAGATACCTGTCTTCTGCGCGAGGAATTTTTTCATCGTGTCCTTTGCATCCTGATAGGTCGTGTAGGCGATCAGCTTTTTGTCTGTTCCTACACATGCACAGTCAGGCCCAAACTCCATCTTCAGCATTCTCTCACATTCATCTAAGCCAACTCTGTAACCAAACAATTTCAGGAAGCGTTTTTTTCTTCCTACGATGTAATAGCAACCGTCTGCATCGCGCCACGCCATATCACCGGTCTGATATACGCCATTGCTTTCATCACCCTTAATGAGATCTGCCGCGCACTCCGCATAACCCAACGTGACATTCGGACCGCTGTATACGAGTTCACCCACAGAATCTGTATCTGTGATTATCGTTCCCTCGTCATCCATCAACCGAATCTCACCTTCCGGCAATGCCCGTCCGATACTTCCGCATTTGTCTGCAGCAATTTCCGGAGGCAAATATGCCATACGGGAAGTTGTTTCGGTCGATCCATAGGTTGCAATAAATTTTTTACCTGTTTGCGACGCATACTCCGTAAGCTTCTGGAACATAGCATCGTTCAAACGACCACCACCTTGATTGATGATTTTCAAATCAGGGAGTGTCATTCTTGTGAAACGCAGCTTATCGAGAATTTCATAACTGTAAGGAACACCTGTAAAGCTGGTAGCTTGCTGATTTTTAATGAAATCCCAGAATTCTTTCTGCATCAGACCTGCCACAGGAAGCAGGACAGTTGCTCCAACATACAGATTGCTGCACAATGTGGATAACCCCTGTGTGAAATTGATAGGCAGTGACACCATCGCCCGTTCGTGCTCATCAAGCTTGAACGCAGCAGCCACATTTTTGGCGTTCGCCTCCACGTTTTTATAACTATGCCGCACCAATTTGGGGCTTCCGGTCGATCCCGATGTTGTCAAAAGCTGAGAAAGCTCCTGATAAAGCGCAGGGGTAGTCAACCCAGTCTCCAGCAGAACATATCCCCATTTTTCACCTACTGTTGAATAGGAGAGCGTATCCTTCATTCTTGCAGGTGCCCAAATATGAGACGGAGAATATGTATCGATCAGAGCTTTCAACATCTGTTCATCCAGACTGCTACTCAGCATCAAGGGAACAATTCGATTTGAAAGCATTGCCACATAACCTGCAGCAGCAGCTACCGTATTCTCGCACATAACAAATACCAGTGTGCGATCACTGATCATACCCGAAAACTCACCCACGAATTCACGAAGTTGTCCGTATGTGCACTGGCAGCCTGTGTCATCCAGCATCGCCAATTTGTTTGGATTATGAGCATCCAGATTCAAAAACATAATTGTTCCCTCTTTTTTTACATAATAGCGCAGCCGTTTACTCCAAGGATCTCACCGGAAACATAAGAAGAAAGGTCAGATCCAAGGAACACACAGGCGTTGGCGACATCTTCCGGAGTCGCCAGCCGTCCCATACCAATATTGGAAATGCGATTTTCCAGCTTGTCACGGGATGCAGAATTCATACCATCCGTATCCGTTAAACCAGGCGCAACAGAGTTGACGCGAATATTCTTTCCTGCCAGTTCCTTCGCAGCAGATTTGGTCAGCGAAATCACCGCGCCCTTAGTAGCAGAGTATGCCAGCTGACCGGCATTGCCCCGAACACCAACAATCGACGAAATATTGATAATACTTCCGCTATTCTGACGCGCCATCAGCTTGACTGCCAACTGCATCATAGAAATAACCGCATACACATTGGTGGAAAACAGTTGCTCAAGATCCTCCTGAGAAATCATTTCCAGCAGTTTGTTGCTCATCATACCGGCATTATTTACCAGGATGTCCAACCTTTTCTGCTCAGAGCGGATCTGCATAATTGCCTTTTTTGCCTGGTCTGTACAAGTTACATCGAAATACAGAGGAATGATCTCCCCGGAAAACTTCTCAGAGCATTCCTTGGCCCACTCATCTATGCTTCCCTCCTGACGGGCATTTGCATAAACAATAGCGCCTTCCTCAGCGAAGCGTTCCGCAGTGATCTTTCCGATTCCGCGGCTTGCACCGGTGATCAGGGCGATTTTTCCATTCAAAAGTCTGTTGTCTGCCACAGCAAATCACTCCATAGAGATGCCGTATCTGCCCAGGATCTCTTTGCCGCTTTCATAGGAATTCAGCATAACGATATCCTCAGGATCAAACATAATATCAAATGCATCCTCCAGAAGGGTGATGAGATTCAGCTGTGCGAGAGAATTCCAGCCGTCAAGAGTCAGGACTGTAGGATTACCTGCCAGTACAGCTTCATCAATTTCAAAATTCTCCATAAAAACCTGATTGTATTTCTTAAGATTTTCCATTTCTTTTCTTCTCCTTATATGCATTATAGATAGGTATAAAATCTTCCTTCAAAACGGAATTGGCGATCAGATTGTGATACTTACCGTTCTTGTATGCTCTGTCACGCAGAACGCCTTCCTCCTTGAAGCCACACTGCAGTGCCAGTTTTCTGGACAGCATATTGTACTCCAATACAGTTCCGCAAACACAGTGGAGATTCAGTTCGTTGAATGCATAGTTCAAAACGCCCATCATTGCATCCACCATATCGCCATCCTTGCGATCCTCAGCTTTTGCCTTGGTCTTGTGGGAAAGTTCTGCTGTTTTGTACTGCCAATCAATATTGGTAAGCATCATAACACCAATCGTTGCGCCATCCTGAATCTGAATCATACAGCGAAATTCTTTTTGCTGATCGTAGTTTTCAAACCAGTGCACCTGTCTGTCATAAGAAACAGGAAAACAGCCCTTAAAAACCATCCGTTCAATTTCAGGATCGTTGATCATTTCCTGCAGGAACTTCAGGTCTTCCCGTTCGATCGGACGCAAAACAATCGTCCCGTTTTTAATAATCATATACTACACATCCTTTTCAAATAAATGCCGTTATGACATCGAGAATATACTCCATATCCTGTCTGTTGTATCTTTGATCCATAGGCAACAGCACCAACTTTTTTGTCAACTGATATTCCCAGGAATTCTCAGAACAACTATCCAACACTTCCGGCCAAAAAGTTGGTACATAAATCTTTTTTTCGATTAGTCTCTTTTTGATCTCTGCGCCATCATCACACAGGAAGGGATACAGGAAAAGCCCCGCCTCATTGCAGACTGTCAGCTGATTTTTACCTTTCAGAGCATTATGCAAACAGGAAAAATTATCCTTTCTCCTCTGAATGATTGTCTGATAATCCAAACCACTGAGAATATTCTTTACCAGACGAGACATTTTTTTAGCAGGGACCCCGCGGAACATAAGATCGTTCTTCACGAAGTCCTGATAGTGGGAGTTTGAATCCGTCTCGTAACGCCCCATAATATATTGCATACGCTGAAACGAAATATCATAAGGGAGCTCATCAAAGTCATCAGCCACTAGATCGGTGCTCAAATACGCTCCATCCGGCACACCAAAGTATTTTCGGCAGGTATAGCCCGTGTCCACACCCGGTACAGGTTCCCGGAAAAATGCATGCGTGTTGTCTACAAAAATATTCGTGTACTTTTGCTTCAACTCCACCAGTACGGAGTTGGAAAGCTGGCCGAAGTAGTTAACAACAAAAACGCAGTCATCTTTGGAAAGCTCTTTGGAAATGTCAGGACAAAAATCATCCCGGATAAAGTAACACTCATATGGCATCCCCATTGCAGTCAGTGTCTCCCGAATGCAACCGCAAAGATAATACGGGATCCACACCTTCCGGTATCCTCGTTTCTGCACAACGTAGTTTAATGCGCTTCTGATCGCATCAAAGCGGAGATAGTCCGGATAATAGTCAGAGCCTTCAAGCTCTTCCCACTCTAAATATCCACCGTATTCCTTCATAAAACACTCCTAAAAGAACTACTCTTCCTCTTTTGAAAACAAAAAGCTCCAGTCGACCCTCGGTTCGATCAAGGGACGAAAAATCATTCTGACAGGCTGCAATGTGGTCACCCATGCAAACACTACACAGACAAGCAGGAACAGAATACATCCCATCGTTGAATTGAAATATGCAAACAACTCTTGATTCACAGTATAAAACAGGAACGGAAGCGTAAGCGTGTGAATGCAATATGGATATACGGAATACTGTCCAATTTTGCTGAATGCTATTTCCTTTTGGGGAACAATTGCAAACAACAGCAGCGACAAAAATCCTCCTATTGCGAGCACCAAAATACGATATCCGCCCTTGATCAGGATCGATTGTTCTGCCATACTGGCAGGCGCCAGGCGAACCATTGTGAAGGTCTGCAGATCAATCAGTGCTCTATAACGCCAGGACAGGACAATGACACCAATCCACAGCACACTGCACAAAAGAACCACCAGTTTATGTTTCAGGATCTTCTTCAACTTGTTCACATCAAGAAAATATCCGAAAAGGAAAAACGGGTAAAATCCAATTGCCGGAGATAAGTACATAAACTTGATATAGTGTTTGGAAAAACCAATTCCTACTGCACACAGCACCGCCAAAGCAAATACCAACGCGGGACGATATTTGAAACTTTGGGACATTTTTCCTACACCCAGCAATGTCGGCGTTATCATTAAATAGAGAAAAACAGCGAGAATGTACCAAAAAGAATAGTAGGGCAAAAACGGCACATAGTCTAAACCTGCACTCTGCGATACAACACCGGACTGATCCGCTCCAATAAACTGGAACAGAAAAAACATAGCGAAATTACAGATCATATACGGGGCAAGATATCTCTTGATTCCATCGGCATAACGCCGCTTATTGATCTTCCGCTTCAACAGCATACCGCTAACGATCAGAAACGCAGGCATATGAAACAGGTAAATGAACTTCCTCAGCCAGAACATTTCCTCCGAACGACCTGTCATAACCACAAGGAAATGTCCTGTTACGACAAGGATCATCAAAACCGCACGGATATTATCGATCCACGGGTCTCGGGTTTTATCGTTACAATTATTGTCCACCAACTTATTCTCCATCACGACTCTCCTCACACAAATCAGGCGTCTCGTCGGATCGTGCCGGACCGATCAGCACATCCCAGTTTTTAATATCTTCACCGGGTGTCAGTCGTTTTAAAATCCAATCGGGTATTTTTTCGCGTTCCGGATTCTCAACAAACTCCTCGTAACTCATATTGTCGATTTCCTCAGTCTTGTGTATCGGCAATCCATTTTTCACGAAGAACTTATAATGCGGGGAATTTTCCGGCAAATACACTTTTTTACCCATATAGAGCATATAAATAATATTTGCCAAACCAATCGGTCTGTTCACATTAAAGACCGCAACATCAATGCTCCAAAGATAACGCAGATACCGCTCCAACGGCAGTTCCTTACTCATAACGACCGTCTTTTCTTTTTTGAAAAAGTTCTCAGCGCACTTGATCACACTCTTTCGGTATGCAGTTCCGCCGTATCGGCCATTAATTCCGAAGGTTCCATAGCTGAGCGGCATAACGATTTGAATATCCTCTCCCTTGTACTTTTCCAACCTCGACAGGATATTAATGTGATTATTGAGCTGAAGAGAATTGTGCGCTACCTGTATACGCTTAAAGCCTTTATCAACAGTCTGCAAAGGACGGGTTTCCTCCAAAAGCGCAAGGCGGTTTTCTGCAAAAGGAAGCGGGGTGTAAATGCAAGGGATTTCATCTCCAAGCTGTCTGTGAACCTCATCTTCATCCGCCTCAATAGTAAGTCCCACCCGAGAAACACTCTTGCGGATCTCACGATTGATGTGATTCAGCAGCTTTTCTTTCAGCGTCAGACCGGGCAATTCCCAATTATAGAGATCTGCGCCCCACTCAATCCAGGTTGCTTTTTTCAAAAAGCCTCTGAACAAATAGAGAAAGAACAAATATTTTTTGGAGGTAAAAATCAGAGAATGGAGGATGATATGATCAGCTTCCTTAAAAAGCTTGTAAAACTTGATGAGTTTTTTGATCGTCCCCTTCTCTTCCATATAGACAAAGTTCTTAAACTCATAGAACTTAGGAAACGCTCTGCTGACAACTCTCCGATAATTGCACACAAAGAAAACATGGTCGGATAAATCGTATCTTTCGTGCATTTGACGGAACAAATTGTAGCTATTTCGTTCGTTTGCTTGAACAATATGCAAAAACTTCATAAATGCTCCTGTTTAATCTGACAAACTATCAAAAAGCTCTTTCCATTTTCGGAACACAGTATCCGAGTCGATCTGCTTTTTTGCCCACGCGATACCATTGGCAGTATTTGCAGGTGCAGTAAACTCCTCGAAGCTCATACCGGTGATTTCATTGGTATCATATATGTCGATATCGCGCTCTTCCAAATACCGATACGTAGTGGAATCGGCAGGAAAGAAAATCTTTTTGCCCATATACAGCAAATAAATCAGATTTGTATAGCGAGTAGGAACGCCGATAACCGAAACCGCGATATCAATCTGCCGCAAATAGTTCATATAAGACGCATCAGGGCAAGCAGCGTTCAATACCTTGACGTTATTTCCAAATGTCTTTTTTGCATGTATTCTGATCTGATCAATATGCTTCTGCATTGCATATGTTGGTTTACTGTAGTAGAAGCCATAATTCAGCGGCACAGTAATATTGATATTCTCTTCTGCAAAAACAGAGAGTTTATCCAGCGCGGTTATTGGGCCATGAACCTTGGTCGAACCATCCGTGGCCTGAACACACACAGTCTCGCTCCGTTCTTTTATAAGCAGATCCTTGAGCATCTCGATTTGTTCCTGCTCTACACACAAAGGCGTATGGAATGTTCTGATACCTTCGACATTTTTGTTTCTCTCATCAAACTTGAATTTCTCAATATCAGACAAAAAGCCCATAGTTTTGATTTTTGATTTTATGCTGGAATACATACGCGCCAGCATACGGTCCTTCCATTTCTTGCCGCCTTTTTCTTCTGCCACCTCAGAATACCAGCGGATCCATACCGATTTTTTGCACAATTCTTTATCCCAATAGAGTGGAAGCACAAAGACCTTGTTTTGATTGGAAAAGCTGTACCAAATAATGCGGTCCGCCTGCTTCAGAATCTTGTGAAATTCTCGTACTCTTTTTCTGTTTTTTCCGTGCTTTGTCGGCTCCTGAACAAACTCAAGATCGGTAAAAGCCAGCAGCTTTGGGCAATATTTGATAACACCGCTCTGACTTGCGGTCACAATAAAGCGATGTTCATTTAAGTCAACCTCTTCGTGAATCTTTTTCAGCGTATGGTACAGCACATTCGAATCATTTGGCGGTATTACATGCAGGTATTTCATATTTCTATCCTCGTTTGTTTTATTTTTTTATTATCCGTCGTAAGGTTTTTTTAATGAAACAAACAGGAAATGACAACACCATTCCCGTCGGATTCTGCGAGTCTCTTAAAAGCGACTTAGCCAGTTGTATATACCGCTTGTCGCGAAAGCGCAGTACTGAAAAAACCGTTCTGGCGAAAAGATCCCTGAGTCGTTCCTCGAATACAATTTCCCTGTGCATCAACTCAGATGCCAACTGTTCCAGTTGTTGGTTTAATCGATAGTCCATTTCAATATGGTTCCCATCTTTTTTATACAGCTTAGTTGTTAGCGAACCATCTGTATGTCCCTGCCGATAGCAGCTCATAACTCGATCCATTGTATAAAAATCACCATGGCACAGGAAAATGGTCATAAGTGTACGATCCGCAATCATCGGATGCGCCTTGTATACAATCGAATAGTCAGCATCTGGCCGAAGGAAAAGATTTCTCCTCACAAATGTTGACGGCTGTGCAGGCAGAAACACACCTTGAAAGTCCTGCAATGTAAATCGTTCACGATGTCGGACCCAGCTGATATGCTGGTTTTTCCTCGTCTGTCCGTCTTCATCCACCACAGTAAATTTGTGAGCGCAGCCAATATAGACCTTGTGCGTTTCCAAAAAATCCACCTGCAGCTGCAACTTGTTTCGATCCGTCCAATAGTCGTCACCCTCGCAGGTAGCCAAATATTCCCCTTTCGCGCTGGTGAGAAGTTCATAGGAATTTTTGGTTGCACCAATGTTTTGTTTCCTCAAAATCGGTTTAATGATCTCCGGATACTTCTCGCTGTACTCTCTTATGATATCCGCCGTTTCATCCGTGGAGGCATCGTCGCCAATCAGCACTTCAAACAAGAAGTCCGTTTCCTGCATCAGGATGCTATCAAGTGCCTGACGAATATATTTAGCATGATTGTAGGTAAGCACGATCACGCTCACCTTTACATTGTCCCGCACCGATACATCCATTTCCATCACCTTTTCAGCCGCATCTTTACAGCTTTCACAAACGCACGAACACGGCTCCCCGGAGGGAGAAGTGCCAATGCTAATTTTTGTTTTCTTCGGGAAACATCATCCGGAACGAAGTGTACTCTGGGGAGTTCCGCAGTTTTAAGCACGCTCCGCAACTTCGCATCTGTATAGTACACGCCCAAAAGCCGTTCAGCCAGATATCCATTCACACGCAATTCCTGTTTTGAGTAACCGGAAACATTTCCTCGACGATCATACTCTTCCAGTATGTCGAACAGCCAGGCACAGTAGTCACCGTATACCTGCCGGGACATAATAACGATATTCCCGAAATAATGCACCGTTCCACCGAAATAAGACTCCAACGCATCGATCATATCAGGATAGCGCTCCCTGATAATTTCTTCTACAATATCCAGATCTGCACTATGATGGTAAGGTGCTTGCGCATAGTGTTGCCGCACAGAGACATACATCTGTTCTCCTACCGGCATAATCATATCATACCCTTGGATCATCTTCGAAAATTTTTGATATCCAAGATCATTCAGCAGTGTCTCTGTAGGCGCTCCGCAAATCCGGTACGGCTTTTTTGTTTTTTCACCGGGATAGAGATATCTCCTATAGTGAAACAGTCCGTAATAATCTGCATCCAGATTTTTCCACGCCCAATACAGCGCTGTCAGCTCACAGTAGGACCTGTTTTTTTCCGAAATATTCTCTCCCACATCATCAGGGTAAAAGCCGAGGAATTTTTCCTGTTCCAACGCAGCGCCAACCTGAACAGGGAAAAGAAGTGAATGTGCGGGTACAGTCACATTTTGGTGACAGCACACCATCAGCTTTATTTTCATAACGCAGTCCTCTCCTTCGCCGAGCGCCTTTGTCAAATAAAGTTCAACCTCAAAGTTGGCAGGTACTATCCGTCAATCCATCTTTTAGTCTGCTATGTCTGCTGCTACCGCGCCATCGCTCAATGTATATTTCTCCATCATTTGTCTGATCTCCTCAGGAGTATTATACATCATGACATCAATAATGGACAAACCGGGAACAAATCTTCCCACACGCTGTACATAAGGAGTCAACTCAGGCTGAATAAATTCAAGCTTGATACCTGCGGCATCATACTTGGATTTATCGAAAAAGCTCTGACCTCCCGGAGCATTAATATAATGATTTGCCGACATTGCCTTTGTAATCTCCAGTGCCCACTCATCCGGTTCACAGTCAGAGCGCACTTCTAGATCCATCTTGGAATAGACTTCCCAATCGATCCCCATTCCAATGTACTCGCAAGACCGCACAACACTGGCAACATTGATATCAACCAGTGATACCCCAGCTTCTGCAAGAACACGCTCCACAAAATCGCAGGTTTCCTTGTAATAGGGAGCGCGCTTTTTGTAGACCTCTAACTGCAAAAGAATTTTTTCTTTCCAATCCTGCTGGTCGTTGTTAATCAGCATTTCGTTAATCGGCGTTCTTTGGGGTGCTTTTTTGACGGGAACAGAAATATAGGTAAAATCACCATCAGGATTGATAATACGGTTTCTGTTCATCCATCCTCTGCGCTCATACTGCGGCGTATCAAAGAAAACGAACTTATCCGTCGCATTAATCAGCTGAAAATAACCAATGTAAGGGAAAAAATAGGGTTGCATAATTCCCAGTTTCATACAGATTTTTCACTCCCCAAAATATATCTTAAATATTGCAATATGTACTCACGAGCATTTCAAACATATCCTTGATCTGCGAAACCGTTACATCCTGATGAACAGGCAAATTAAGGATCGTTCCTGCAAGCTCCAAGGAATCCACGAATGCTTGTTCCCGGATCGGATCGATCATAGTGTGATACAGACTCACAGCACCATAACCGTTCTCGTTCAACACCTTATACAACTCAAAGCGATCTTTTCCGATCACTCTTACAGGATAGGTTTGTGGAGTGTTGTTGGAATAGTCCGCGCAAGGTCTCAATATCACAAACTTATCCTGATGTGCACGGAGCAACTCTTCCCAGCAAGCTGCATTTTCTTTTCTTCTCGCAGCAATTGCCCGGAAATTATAATCAGCCGGAAAGACTATTTCACATTGCTTTTGAACGACCGTCTGTCCCAAAGTATGATTTCGAATTTTCAACATACCGCCCGTGTTCATCGGGAACATTTTATGAAGGGAATAGAAATTGGCATCTCCCAAATATCCGCAAGCATAATCCACATACTCAGTATAAAACGCGTGAGCCATATCTTCGATCACGATGCAATCATTCTCTCTTGCACACGAAACGATCTCTTGATACTGCGGATCTACATAGCCCCAATAATGCACCAACAGCATCGCCTTTTTCCCTGCGTGTTGGCTGAGCTGATTCCTAAAATCAGCCAAATCAACACAGAGCTGCTGATCCATCTTATAAAATCTGTGCGTTATCTCATTTTCTCTAACTGGGTCATACAATCCGCTTCCTTCTTTCGGGGAAATCCCGATATAGGCAGGCAAGAACAAGCAGAAGTCCGATGAGCGCAACGACAACAACAAATCACCGAATGCATCACGGGCACGATTGTAATATATAATTTTTTCCAGAAAATTTTCCGGATCAGTCTGCCCCTTCGCTATCTTCACAATAGAATCCATAGTGCACTTCTCCATTCCTTTTTTCTTCCGGACACCTATCCACTAATCAGCTTTCCCGGGGCTAAATGCCCCCATCTCACTTCTTTTCAGTTTACCACATTACCACTGACAACACAAGTGTTTTCACCGCATACAGCCTGTTTTTACTACAATATTTCGCTGTTTTTTTGCTATTAATCATCCATTTCCGCCGACACAAGTTTCAGCGCCGCATCCACGATCTCATCCATATCGTAATAGCGGTACAAACCCAATCTGCCTCCAAAAATCACATTGTTTTCCGCCGCCGCAAGCTCGCGGTATTTCTCCGCCAACTGGTTGTTTTTCTCATCGTTTACAGGATAAAACGGTTCTGTTCCCGGCTGCCATTTGACAGGATATTCTCTGGAAAGAATGCTCGTCGGCTGTTTTCCAAATTCAAAATGCTTGTGTTCAATAATTCTGGTCCACGGAACTTCGTGACCGGTATAGTTGACGACAGCATTGCCCTGCCAGTTCACCACAGGAACTTCATCCTCTTCAAAGCGAAGACTTCTCCATTCAAGTTGTCCCAAGGAGAAATCAAAATACTCATCCAGCATACCTGTATACACAGTCTTGGCCGCACAGCCCGGATGCTCCTTTATAAAGCTTCGATAGTCGGTTCCAAGCACAATAGTCGCCCCGGAAAGCATCTTGCCGAAAATTTGCGTATATCCTCCAATAGGAACCCCTTGCCATCTGTCATCAAAATAATTGTTGTCATAGGTGAATCGGACCGGCAGCCGCTTGATAATAAACGCAGGAAGATCTGTGCAGTCGTGTCCCCACTGCTTCTCCGTGTATTCCTTTACCAGCTTACGATAAATATCGTATCCCACTAGTGAAATGGCCTGCTCCTCAAGATTTTTAGGGGTATCGATATTTGCCTGCCTACGCTGGTCTTCAATGATTCTTTGCGCCTCAGCAGGAGTCTTGATTCCCCACATTTTGCTGAATGTATTCATATTGAAGGGAAGATTGTATACCTCATCCTTATAGCAGGCAATCGGCGAGTTGATATAGTTGTTGAATTCCGCAAACTGATTTATATATTCCCAAACAGTCTTGTTGTTTGTATGGAAAATATGGGCACCATACTTGTGAACATTGATCCCGGACACATTCTCCGTATAGAGATTGCCTCCCACATGGCATCTCTTTTCCACAACAATGCATTTCTTTCCGCGTTTGGTCGCCTCATACGTAAATACCGCGCCAAAGAGACCCGCACCAACAACTAGATAATCATATTCCATCATAGCAGAATTCCATCCTTCATGATATTTGGACAATCTTCTTGAATATATATTATCATACTTTTCGCAGCTTGAAAACATCATCCAACGGAAATTCCCCTTAGTATCCCATCAATTCTTTACTGTTTGACATCAAGACTCACCCAGGCTTGTGATTTGTCAAAAAGCATACGGCTTCGAGGGTTACCTCCAAGCCGGATGCTTTTTCCTCATAT
>JAZLEB010000120.1:0-21975 GCA_045615065.1 Candidatus Pelethomonas sp.
TGCGCCGCACCCGGTCTTTTTATATTCACTCGCTGTCGGACATATTTGTCCATTTTTTGTGAGCGAAGAAATTATCCACCGCCTGAACGATCTGTTCAGGACGCAGGGACTTGAGCAAATATCCCTCGGGTTTCATTTCCATAACACTCATCACACTTTCCCGGTCATCCTTACCGGTGAGGAAGATCACAGGCACATCGCTGAAATCCGTCTCCGAGCGGATCATCTCCAGCACCTGTCTGCCGTCTACAATAGGCATCTCGTAGTCCAGCAGGATCAGATCAGGGCGGTTCAGCGCAAGGTATTTAATGGCCATTGCGCCGGAGTTTGCCAGAATGACCTGGTACTTATCCTCCAGCCAGCCCTTGACATTTCGCAGCATGGCACCGGAATCATCCACTACCAGTATCTTCTTGCGGCGACCCTGATGTACTTCGTGGAGATAGTCGCTCATCTCCTGTGCCGCCAGCTTAACATTAAGAGGACGCTGGAAAACACGGATCACCACATCGCCGGGGAATATCTTATACAGCTCATCCAGTTCTTCCTCGCTGCCGGCAAGGAACACCGCAAGACCATCGCTCACCGCACGGTCGCGGACATGGATCAGAACCTGCCGATTTTCAAAGGACAGGAGTTTTTCGTCGGCATAAATCAGCACAGCAGACACTCTGCTGATCATCTTGGTGATCTGGTCAATATCCGTTCCGGGCAACACCACCCTGCAGTCGGAAGTCTCCAGATGCTCACGCAAAGACGTGGGCAGAAAGCCTTGTGTTTCTGCCAATATCATGACATTTTCCATTGTGCATCCTCCTTAGGTCAAAAGAAACGCGATCATCGTTTCCGTCAGATTCATAACATCTTCCATGGCAACATCCGCCACCAGCGCCCGCAGGCGATCCATTGGTTCCTCCAGCTGCTGCGGAAGTTTGAAGCTCTCCAACTTCTTCATGCCTGCATCGGCGCCGTCCAGATCAAAGGCATCTATTGCGGATGCGATCCCTCTCAGCACCTCAATAATCTCATCATTGCTCACAGACATCTTCTCCTCCTGAGAAGTGGCAGCATAAGGCTTAAGGATCGGCTTATAGCTTCTGTAATAGGCAAGAACAGCAGGCGTTTTCTCCGACAGTGCAGCAGTATCCCCCGCATTGCCCAACCGTTCCAGTTCCCGGAACTCCTCGGACAGCTCCAGCGCACCGATCAGGCGCGCGGTGTTCTTCAGGGCATGCACCTCGATGGTATAGTCGCGAATCAGGCCTTCCTCCAGACAATTTTCGATCTTTTTCGACTTCATATCGATCAAATGATAGAAGTCTGCCAGCAAACTCAAAAACAGCTTGACCGAGCCGGAGTTAAGAACGCCCTCCGCAGTATCCAGCCCTTCAATATTGGGAAGCTCTTCCACCATTTGACCATCTGATTGCCGATTGACTCTCTCGACCAACTCGGAGGGCAGCCAACGCCGGAGCACCGCCGCGATCTCTCTCACTTTAATGGGCTTTGCCGCAAAATCATTCATACCGGCAGCTCTGAACTGGCTGCGCGCCTCACTGACCACATTAGCGGTGAGCGCAATGACGGGAACGGTCTTGAAGTAATCTCCGTCCATATTTCTCAGCTTTTTTGTTGCCTCAACACCGTCCATAACCGGCATCATGTGATCCATAAAGACAAGGTCATAGCGCTTATGTTTGATTTTGTTCAAAGCGTTCTCGCCGTTGTCCGCTGTATCGATCTGCATACCAAAAGGTTCCAGAAGTCCCGTGGCAACCTTGAGATTCATTTCATTGTCATCCACCAGCAGAATATTTGCCTTGGGTGCGACAAAATCGAACTCATCTTCCTCACGGCGGAAAGCCAGGCCGGTATCACCGTTGATCACGCGGCAGAAATTAAAAGTATAAAGAGGTCTGGTAATCACAAGGGTACTGGAATCGGGTTCGCAGCCAATCATAGGATTCTGCAGCAGGACCCGCACCGCACCACTGTTTTTCACATGCTCACGAAGTGTATCATTGACGGCCGCACAGTCATCAGTAAAGAAGAAATCAAGCGTGCTGCAGCTCTCCAGCTGCGCCTCGGGAATATAGTTCAAATCATAGATATCCGCCAGCTTGCGGAGCGCTTCCTCATGATAGCGGGATGCAAAGCAGCCGCCGACACTCTTTTTTTGGAGAGTGACCTCATGGTTCAATGCCGCGGCAGGCAGTGCGCTCAGGCTTTTTTGCGGCAAGGTAAAGCTGAATCGGCTTCCTACGCCGTATTCGCTCTCTACCTTCATTGTGCCGCCCATGAGTTCCACAAGATGTTTGGAAATAGCAAGGCCGAGGCCTGTGCCTTCCTTGGCGTGGTTCTTTTTGGTGTCCACCTGCTGATAGGTGCTAAACAGCTTGGGGAGGTCTTCCTGACGGATACCCTGTCCGCTGTCTTCCACGGAGATATTTAGAATAATCTCCTCATCCAACAGCTTCTCCACCGCTACTGTCAGCTTCACATAACCTGTTTCGGTAAATTTGATCGCATTGTTCATCAGATTGAGAATGACCTGACGGATACGAAGCGCATCGCCCTGCAATCTGGAGGGCAGGCGCGGATCAATATCGTAGAGCAACTCGATCTTCTTATCTCCAATGCGGTTCAGGAAGATCATGCTCAGGTCATGGAGCAGGGACATGGGGTCACATTCATCCTCCACGATCTCCATACGGTGAGACTCGATTTTGGAGAAATCCAGAATATCATTCACAAGAGACAACAATGCGTCACCGGAATTTCGAATATTCTGCAAATAACTCTGCTCCTGTTCCGGAAGCGAGCTGCGAAGCAAAATGTCTGTCATGCCGACGATCGCGTTCATAGGTGTGCGGATCTCATGGGACATATTGGACATGAACGCAGACTTTGCCTCATTGGCTTCTTCCGCACGCTGGCGGGCGGTCCGCAGCTGGGTCAGGAGCGATTCGTGCTCGGTGATATCCAGCAGCATCAAACCATAGCCCATGACTTCACTGTTGCTCAAAACCGGTTCAATGGTCTTTTCATAGTATCGACCGTCCAGCTTAACGGTCTTATTCTGATCCAGGAAGATATGCTGCAGCTCATCATCCAGCGCCGCATTACGGCGCAGAGAATTCAGCTGCGGAAACATCTTTTTTGCAGCGGTGTTGGCATCCAAATAGCCGTATGCGGGGTCTGCCAGCAGGAATGCGTTATGCATGTGCTCTATCACCCACTGCCGGCCCATATCGATGGCACCCAGCATTTCACCGGCAACAACACCCTGAATGATCGTCAAAAGCGCACAGGAGGTTACCATGGGTGTGACATTGAATTTATTGGGCACGATCATGTAATACGCCATAATGGCGATAATCAAAAAGTCCGCACCGATCAGACGTCCTATATTTTTACGCTCACTGGCCACCCTGATCTTACCGAATATCAGGCGACTCAGCATATACAGCAAAGTAGCCATCATAACAAACGCGATTAAAACACTGCGCACCATCAGGATCGGGCCCATGTCGCGAACAGCGCGCATAATACCAATTGCAGGATCATACTCAAAACTGATGGAACGGTAAACCAACTGCAATCCACTGTTGCTCCACAGGCAATAGAAGTGCGCCAACTCCACAGATGCCCAGATCGGCATAACCCATCTGGTACGGCGAAGTCTCAGATAGTCCATGATAAAGTAATGCAGGAAATAGAACATCAGGGTGTTACCGATACTCTCCACCCGCACTGCTACCATGGCTGCCTCCGGCGTGGTGGAACGCATCAGCAGCAGATAGCTGCAGTTCATAATAAGTCCGCCCACCGTTGCCAGCATCAGGTGCATGGATGTTTTGTTCTGCTCCTTACGGCTCAGAATATAGATGCCGATCGTAGTGATCGTGATAGCTGCCAGCTGAATGATATTATAAAAGATCCCCACAGTTTTCCCTCCCTGAATCATTCTGCACAGAATGTGTGTTTACAATTTTCGGTACACGGAAATGCCAAAGGCCAACGGCGTGGTAAGCGAGCTAAGGCGCGCCACCTTCTCCTGATCGGCCGCCGAGGTTTTGTAGTAATAAGGGGTCATGGCAAAGAGCGCCGCAATCTCCTCCGGTTTTGTGAGAGTCAGCTGCTCCCTGAGATAGTGGGTAGTGAGTTTTTCCAGTCCCTCGATCTCAGGCTCCTGCGGCCGGTTGGGGTAGACCGTATCGTAGATCTGCTCCTTCAGCCCCATAAGATGCTCCTCCAGCGGAAACACACGCACCAGATGTCCGCCCCGCCGAAGAACGCGGGCATACTCCTCCGGCGCGATCGGCGCAAATACATTCCACAGGAGCGAAACGCTTTCATCTGCCACCGGCATATGGAACACACTTGCCACTGCCAGCGTGATCTCCTCTTTTCGCTTCGCCGCGGCGGTCAGCGCTTCCTTGGATACATCCACACCCAGCAGAGCGCAGCGCTTTCCTTTCTCTCTCAACCGCCCGGCAAGGAGAGAAATATAATGTCCTTCGCCACAGCCGGCATCCAAAAACGTCTCACCGTCCGCCAAAAGCGGTTCACTTACATCCAGCAGTGCATCCGACAGACAGCGGTAAGCGCCGCCGGAGAGAAACTCCGTCCGCGCGCGGATCATACGCTTGTCATCGCCATGGCGTTTGGCGGAGGAGGACTGATCCATAGCGAGGTTTACATAGCCGCTGGCTGCACGGTCGAACATATGCCCTTTGGGACACACGAAACGCTTCTCCTCCGCCTGAAGAGGCGCGCGGCAGACAGGGCACACAAAACCATTTGACATAAAGGTATCCTTCTTTCGCAACGGCATAATTTCCTAGGATAATTATACCAAAACGAGTCCGGCAAAACAACTATTTTTTCCCATTGTGCGGGAATGCAATTGCATTTTTTTATCCAAATGGTATACTGATAGCATCTTATTAAAGCAGGAAGGGAATGTTATGGGTTTTTCGAAATTTCTTGACTCCAGACGGGGTACTGCCAAGGCGCTGGTCAAAGAGCTGAAGCAGTATTTCTCCTATGCGAGTGTTTTGGGTGTAGATGTTAAGGCACGCGCTATCCGTGCCGACCGCAACACCTCCGGCATCAGCAACGGACGGGACACCGAGTGCGGCTTCGTAGTAAAACTGAGCCGCGGCAGTGTATTCTTTGAGTATGCGGTAAATGATTTTTACACCGACGATATGGCCGAACTGGCAAAGCAGCTCAACGAGAAGTTCACACTGAACGAAGCACTGGCCGCAAACACCATTGCCCCCGTTGCTCTCAGCGACGAGCCGCTGGTGAAGGATTTCGCGCGTGAAAGTGACCTCCACGAGTTTACCGACGATCAGCTTCTCGCTTTCTGCAAGGAGCAGAGCACTGCCCTCATGGGCAAGAGTGAATTTGTGCTCAACGCCATCTGCGCTGTCAGCTCTCTGGAAGTCTCCAAGCTGTTTATCACCGAAAACCGGGAGCTGTCCCAGCACTACACCTGGGTCAACGGCAACCTGATCGCCGTCTACCGTGAAAACGGCAAGATGGTTCATGTCCGCGAGGGTGCGGATGCCCACCTGATGGGAACCGTCCTCTCACGTCTTCCCGCCGAGGCAGACAAACTTTTGCACAAGGCACATATGCTGACTCTTGCCAAGCCCATCGAACCGGGCGTATATGACTGCATCACCGACCCCTCCATCACCGGTCTTATTGCCCACGAAGCCTTCGGTCACGGTGTTGAGATGGATCAGTTTGTGAAGGACCGCGCCCTTGCCAAGGAGTATGTGGGCAAGTATGTGGCCTCCCCCATCTGCAATATGCGCGACGGCGCAGCCTCTACCCTCTCCGCCGCCTCCTACTTCTTTGACGATGACGGCGTGCTGGCCGGCGACACCCAGATCATCAAGGACGGCATTCTGGTGACCGGCATTTCCGATCTGGCATCCGCCACCCAGCTGGGCACTCCCCCCACCGGCAACGGCCGCCGCGAATCCTTCAGTCACAAGGCCTATTCCCGCATGACCAACACCTTCTTTGAGAAGGGCAAGGACAAACTGGAGGACATGATCGCCTCCATTGACCACGGCTATATGCTCTTTGAGACCAGCAACGGCATGGAGGATCCCAAGAACTGGGCCATCCAGTGTGTCGCCGAGTACGGCATTGAGATCGTAGACGGCAAGCTCACCGACAACTGGGTCTCCCCCGTGGTCATGAGCGGCTATGTACCCGAACTGCTGGGCTCCATCTCCATGATCTCTGAGGACTTCAAGGTCATCGGTTCGGGAAGCTGCGGCAAGGGCTATAAGGAATGGGTCCGCGTCAGCGATGGCGGACCGGCACTGAAAGTGAAGGTGAAGCTGGGATGAAAACGATCATCGATACCGCTATGGAACTGCTGCGCGAGAACGAGCGTGTCAGCGACTATAAAATCAATTCCCACCGCGTTGACAGCTATGAGCTGTACTTTGTGAAGGGCAAGCTGGAAACCGTTCGCTCCGCCACTGTGCGCGAACACGAGGTCACTGTGTATGTGGACCACGAGGAATTTCGCGGCGAAAACCAGTTCCTCATCTATCCCTACACCACTGAAGAGGATCTCCCCGGCATGATCGACGAGGCAGTGAACAAGGCGCTGCTCATCAATAACAAGCACTTCACCCTTCCCGAAAACGAGAAGGGCAGCTACGATGTGGAAAGCAATTTCCGCACATTCCACATCCCCGATCTGGCCGCAGCTATCGCACAGGCTGTATTCGAAGCCAACACTGTGGAGAACGCCTCCCTCAACTCTGTGGAGATCTTCATCAACGAGCATTACGACATTCTCTTCAATAGCCGCGGCGTTCACAAGGAACAGCGCTACTTTGATGCCATGCTGGAGACTATCCCCACTTACAACGGTGAGCAGGAAAGCGTAGAGCTGTACCACCAGTACAACTTCAGTTCCTTCGACCGGGACACCGTCGTCCGCGAGGTCCGCGATATGCTGCTGGCTGTCAAGGCACGCTACGAGGCCATCAAGCCCGATTTTGCCATGGATTGCCCTGTGATCCTGAACAAACAGGAAGTTTCTCAGATCATGCGCAGCATTGCAGGCAGCCTCAACTTCTCCTCTGTCTACTCCCGCTCCAACCTGTTCAAGAAGGGTGACGCCATTCAGGAAGATCCCACCGGCGATAAGATCGGCATCACCATGGCAGGCGAGGTAAAGGGCAATATCCGCAGCCGCAAGTATGACGCGGACGGTCTTTCCCTGAAGGATCAGCGCATTGTGGACGGCGGCAAGGCAGTAAACTACTACGGCAGCAACCGCCACGGCCAGTATTTGGGCGAAACCCCCACCGGTGCACTGCAGTGCATGCTGGCAGATGCCGGTTCTGTTCCCTCTGAGGCTTTCGCCAAGGGCCCTTATCTGGAGATCATCTCCATGTCCGGTCTGCAGGTGGATTTCTACAGCGACTATATCGGCGGCGAAGTGCGTCTTGCCTACTATCACAACGGTGAAACCGTCGTCCCCGTTACCGGCATCTCCGTCACCGGTCAGGTGCGCGAGGTTCTGAACAGCATCCGCCTGAGCAGCACCACTGCCACCTATAATGGTTATACCGGCCCTGAGAAGGCCATTCTCAGCGGCATGAAGATCTTCTAAGGAGATATCTCCCATGGGTGTTACATTCAGCTTTATCGGAACCGGCAATATGGGCGGCGCTCTGGCCCGTGCCGCTTCCAAAAATTTAGCCGGCAGCGAGATCCTTCTCGCCAACCGCACGGCAGTCAAAGCGGAGTCCCTGGCTGCAGAGCTCGGCTGTCTCACCGGAACCAACAGAGATGCCGCAGCAGGCGGCAAGTACATCTTCCTTGGTGTGAAGCCGCAGATGATGCGGGATATGCTATCCTCCATCGCCCCTGTGCTGAAGGCGCGCAGCGACCGCTTCATTCTTGTCACTATGGCGGCAGGTCTTACCATGGAGCAGATCAGCACCATGGCAGGCGGCAGCTATCCCGTGATCCGCATTATGCCCAACACCCCCTGCGCCGTAGGCGCAGGTGTGGTGCTGTATGACAGCAACAGCCTTGTTACCACCGAGGAGCTTGACGAATTTACCTCCGCTCTGTCCGAAGCAGGCATGCTGGACAGACTGGATGAGCATCTCATCGACGCAGGCAGCGCCGTGGCAGGCTGCGGCCCCGCTTTCGCCTGTCTCTTTATCGAGGCTTTGGCTGACGGCGGGGTGACCTGCGGTCTCCCCCGCGCAAAAGCGCTGCAGTATGCCGCCAAAATGCTGGAGGGTACCGCACTTTTGATGCTGGAGAGCGGTCAGCACCCCGGCGCCATGAAGGATGCTGTGTGCAGCCCCGGCGGCTCTACCATTGCAGGTGTCCGCGCATTGGAGGAGGGCGGTCTGCGCGCCGCCGCCATCAATGCGGTCATTTCCGCCCACAAGAGAAACAAGGAACTGGGCGCATAAGATAACAAGGAGAACTATATGATTAAAGCTATCGTTTTTGATTTGGACGGCACCCTGCTGGACACTGTTCCCGATATTGCCGCCGCACTGAATCACGCGCTGGCTGCCTGCGCTCTCCCTACCCACGATCAGAAAACCGTGGAGACCTTTTTGGGCGGCGGTATCCGGGACGCGGTAAACAAAGCCACCCCGCCGAATACGGATGAAGCCACCATTGAGCGCGTGCTGGATCTGTACCGTGACTACTATGTTGCACACTGCACCGAGCAGACCCGGCTGTACGACGGTGTACGGGAGATGGTAAACAGCTTCGCTGCGCGAGGCTTGAAAATGGCAGTGCTGAGCAACAAAACAGAAGCAACAGCACAAAAGATCATTGCCCACTTCTTCCCCGCCGGTACCTTTGCCGGTGTATTCGGGCGCGTGCCCAACCGACCGCTGAAACCCCACCGAGATGCCGCAGCGCCTGTGTTTTCTGCATTGGAACTTGCCGCCGAGGAGATCGCCTACGTGGGCGACAGCAACACGGATATTCTCTTCGCCAGGGCAGTGGGCATGCTGCCTGTCGCTACGCCCTGGGGCTACCGCAGCCGGGAAGAACTTGTGGAAGCAGGTGCGACACTGATCGCGGAAACACCTGCCGATCTACCGACTCTGCTGTGATAGAGGTGTTTTATGCTGCACATGATCGTTGAGCAGACCCGCCACTATCCCATGCGAATGGAATACGACCGCGCTACCGGCACATTCCGCGAACGGGAAAACCGTTCTCTCGCATCAGTCCGGGGCTTCACGAAACCCTACGGATGGATCCGCGAATCCGGTACACCGCCCGACCCCCACTGGGATTGCATTCTTCTGTCCGAGGGAGAATTTTCTTTGGGTGATGAGGTGGAGATCGAAGTGATCGGCGTATTTCAGCGCGGTGACGGCGACCACAAGTACATTGTGGTGGAAAGCGACCGGCCCATCCGCGATCTCTCCGGGATCACAGAGGCGGAGCGGGAGGAACTGAACCGCCTGTATCCCCGCGTACGGGAGGGCGAGGGCTGGTTTGGAAGAGACCGCGCCCTTTGGTGTATGGAGCACCATGAAAAACCACTTTGACCGCAGAGAAAACCCTGCACGGAGGAATACCATGTCTCATATCCTGACCGAGGAGGGTATACGGCAGCACCTGACGGTGCCGTGTCCCTCACTCACCGTCTTTGAAACCGTTGACTCCACCAATGCATACCTGAAGCGGGAAGCTATGAACGGCGCACCCCATGGAAGCATTGCCATCGCCAATGCCCAAAGCGCGGGGCGGGGACGTTTGGGCCGCACATTCCAATCCCCTCCTGGGAAAGGGCTCTACCTCTCCGCATTGCTGCGCCCCCACCTTGCGGGCGAAGCATTGATGTGCGCTACAGGTATGGCGGCTGTTGCCGCGCACCGCGCCATTCAACGTACCTGCGGCGCGGTGGCAGGCATCAAGTGGGTAAACGATCTGGTTCTGAACGGGAAAAAGCTGGCAGGCATTCTGGCAGAAACCGTGATTCTCGGCGATGAGATCGCCCTTGTAATTGGCATTGGAGTCAATGTCCACCACTGCCGCGAGGATTTCTCAGGCGATGTGGCAGACATTGCCACCTCCCTTGCCATGGAGGGATATCCCGCCGAACGCGCCAAAATCGCCGCGGCGCTCACAGAGGAACTGTATGCCCTGAGCATGGCCTTAAGCGGCGACCACTCCCGCTATGTGGAGGAATACCGCCGTCATTGTATCACTTTGGGTAAAAAAGTACGTCTCATTGGAGCCGACTTGCAGCAAAATGCTTCCGCGCTGGATATAGACGAATCATTCGGTCTTGCGGTACAGCTCATTGACGGCACAAAAACAGTCGTTCGCAGCGGTGAGGTGTCTGTTCGCGGGCTGTACGGATATGTGGACAACGAAAAGGAGTAACATGAAAGAACTACTGAAAATGTTTTTCGCCTTTGCTAAAGTCGGTGTCATGACCTTTGGCGGCGGTTATGCTATGCTGCCCATGCTGCAGCGTGAGATCGTTGACAAGCACAACTGGGCAACAGAAGAAGAACTGATGGACTATTTCGCCATTGGTCAGTGCACGCCGGGTGTCATTGCGGTCAATACCGCAACCTTCATCGGTCAGAAGCAGAAGGGCATCATCGGCGGTATTTTCGCCACACTCGGCGTGGTGTTCCCGTCGGTAGTCATCATCAGCCTGCTGGCAGGTGTGATCGAGGCCTTCTCCGACCTTCAGTGGGTACAACAGGCCTTTGGCGGCATTCGAGTATGCGTGTGCGTGCTGATCCTTAACGCAGTGGTGAAGCTGTGCAAGAAAGCCATCGTGGATAAAGTCACACTGGCACTGTTTGTGATCGTCACCGCCGGCGCGTTTTTCCTCGACCTGAGTCCTGTGATCTTCGTGGTGTTTGCAGGTCTCATGGGTATTCTGGTTAAGAATCTGGAAAGGCGGGGTGAGAAAAAATGATGCTGTATCTCCGACTGTTCATTGAATTCTTTAAAACAGGCCTGTTCGCCGTAGGTGGCGGCATGGCAACTATTCCGTTTCTTTACGATATGGCCGAGTCCACCGGCTGGTTCAGTGCCACAGATCTTGCCAATATGATCGCCGTGGGCGAGTCTACCCCCGGCCCCATCGGTGTAAACATGGCAACCTATGTAGGCTATGTGACCGGCATGGCCCAGCACGGCATCCCCGGTGCTATTCTCGGTGCCGTAGTCGCTACATTGGGCCTCATCACTCCGTCGGTCATTATCATCCTGATCATCGCCGCGTTCCTCAAGAGCTTCCGCAATAACCGTCAGGTAAATAACCTGTTTTACGGTCTGCGCCCCGCCTCCGCAGGCATGATCGCCGCCGCGGGTCTGAGCGTCGCGGTCAGCAATCTGTTTTTTGCCGATCAGGGTCTTACTCTTGCCGCTGTAAACTGGAAAGGCTGGCTGCTGGCCGCCGTTCTGTTGGTGCTGACCAATTGGGTAAAGCCCACCAAAAAGCTGCACCCCATCGTATTCATCCTTTTCAGCGCGGTGGTTGGTATTCTCTTCAATATGTAACAAAAAGTACCGCTGCAGTTTCCTGCAGCGGTACTTTTGTAAATTGGAGTTTGTCCCGAACAAATCATATCCCCTACAATGCCGCGCACCAGTTCCGCTTTGCTTTCAGCAGCGCAGCAAATGACAGGAAAAACCACACAGCAAGCAGCACAAGACCGTCCCCGCCGGTCAGCAGCGGATTCCCCTCTGCCAGAAATGTCAACGGTGTCACAGCGCTGAGCGGCTCTGCTGCAAAGCGACAGACTCCCGCAGGGATCAGCATCGCCGCGCCGCTGACCGCAAATGCTTTTTCAAAGCTTCCGCACCGCCCGGCGATGAACACACACAGGTGCATGGGGATCAATAGCAGCACTCCCTTGCTGATATACAGTACAACGAGGAAGCCACCCACCGTGCCGGGAAATCCCTTCAAAACAGAAACACTTCCGCATGGTGCTGCGAAGATCGTCTCTCCCAGCATTTTTGCCGCTGAGTACCATTCCTGCACAAATACCAACAGCCACACCACCGCTGTTACACTCAGCGCTACAGCGTACTTGGTCCAAAAGAGTTTTGACCGTCCACCGGGCGCGGAGCGCAGCACCTTGCGTACATCGCCGCTCCGCTCGGTAGCGAACAGGCCGGACAGGC
Source organism: Candidatus Pelethomonas sp. (assembly GCA_045615065.1). Taxonomy (GTDB): domain Bacteria; phylum Bacillota; class Clostridia; order Oscillospirales; family Oscillospiraceae; genus Pelethomonas. Next base: position 12,196 of record JAZLEB010000120.1, read on the forward strand.
AGAGGACCAGTATCATCACGGCAGCGAGGGCGGTATTGCGCTGCGTGTACCACGCCGCGCTTCCGTAGATATTCATAAACGGTGTCTGATCTACCAGCCAGTCTCCATCACCAAGACCTGCAATTTCTTCCTCCAAACGCTCGATCGCTTCTTCAAACTCCCGCGTATCCGGCTGGGCGTTATTAAGGGATTCCTTTGCCCGCGCGATGTAATCGTAGGTACTCTCCGTAACCGGTCCCTGTACCTGCGCCACATACTGGCGGTACACCATATCGTCGATGCTGTTATAGGCGCCGCTGTTGACCGCGAGATCACGGCTGAGCAGCACGCCCAGAATCAGCATCAATCCACCCGCCGTGAGAAACAGCAGCTTGTACCACTCGAAGCCGTACAAGCTCAATGGACGCCTGCACACATCCCCGATCCGGTTCATTCGATCCACCCACACACCCAGCATATCGCGATTACCGAAAGGATGTCGTTTCGGTAAACAGAACACCGCAAACGCGCCAAGTGCCGCAGACAACGCAACGAGCAGCGCCATCAGCAGTGTACTCCGTCCCACCGGGAAGGTGAGAAAATTGATGTTCACATACTGTGTATATAATTCATCGGTAAATACATAAGAAAACACATTGACATAGCGCAGGGGGCTGAAAATCGACTGTGCGGGAATAAAGGTATAGAGCAGATATTCCAACACGAAACCTGCCGCCGACAGGATCCAGCACAGCTGCACCTGCTCCAAAAAGCTCAGCAAAACCCAAACCAACACACCAAGCAGAAACCCGCAGGCAATCTTGACAAAGAAAAACGCCGCAAGAAACTCCGCCACCGTTATCTGCGCCGTGCATTTTTGAAACTCTATCAGCGATTGCACCGGACGGGCGAGATCACTCCAGCCGCCATCCGCACCCAGCGCAAGCGCCAACGGCAGATAGTAAAGCAGCGCCGTCATACCCGCCGAGTAAATAAGTAAAATGAGAAGCCGCGTGCCCTGCAGCTTTTCCCGCCCTCCCGGACAGGAACGGACAATAGCGGCAAGTCCCTTCTGCCGTTCCTCCTGAAAGGACATCACCAGGAGCAATATCGCCGCAAGAAAGCCCCAATCCGCCCAGGAGAAGGACAGCCAGCTGCTGATCGCCCGATCATTGCCCAGTCGGATCCCATCCGCCGAGCAGCGGGCGAAATCCTCCGCGGTTTTCACGATATTCCGGTAGACAAAAGAATTTGGATCACCGCCGAAAATGCCTGTGCTCTGCATCTTTTTTGCCTGTTCCTGTACCCGAACAAGATACGCCGGATAGTCCCCTATATGCTCCGCCTGCTGAATGAGCAGGCGCTCATTTTCTGTGGTTTCCCAATGATCGCTCAGCGCTGCGACGATCTCCTCCGGCGCGCTGTTTCTCCACTCTTCTATGAGCTCCCTATACTCCCGCGCAGGCATATAGAACGAATCCTGATATCGCTGATAGGCAAACAGCGCAAGGCATACCAGCGGAATGCTCAGGATCAAAACGCACCGCCGACGGTCAGAAAAAATGCGTTTCCACTCACTCATGCCCATCCTCCCCCAGATAGAAGAGGTAGACATCCTCCAGACCGGGTACATGCAGCACCGGTGTCCAATCCTTGGGAAGAGATGCAATCAGTTCGCCCGCCGTACCGGAGCGAAGCAGCTCTCCCTCCTTCATCAGCAGGATATCGTCCGCGATCGCCTCAATGTCGCTGACGATATGTGTCGCCAGCAGCACGATCCTGTCCCGGGCAAGGCGGTAGATATGATCGCGCAGTCGTGCGCGTTCCTTGGGATCCAGTCCCGCCGTAGGCTCGTCCAATATGAGAATTTTCGGGTCGCCCAGCAGCGCCTGCGCCAGCAGCACACGCTGCTTCATGCCGCCGGAAAAGCTTCCGATCTTCTTATGCCGCACATCGGCAAGATTTGCCAGCCCCAGCACGCGGTCGATCTCGCCGCGAACACGCTTGCGAGGGATCTCCTTCAATCGCGCCATGTAGACCAAAAAACTCTCCGCCGTCATGCCCTCGTACAGCCCCTGCTGCTGGGTCATATAGCCGAGGATACGGCGGTACGCGGTGCCCATACCGCAGATATCCGCGCCGTCAAAAGTGATGGAACCGCCATCGCGCTTGAGATTGTCGGTGATGAGGTTCATCATGGTGCTTTTTCCCGCACCGTTGGCGCCGAGAATGCCATAAATCCCCGGTCGAAACGTGTAGCTGAATTCACGCAGCGCGACCTTTTCGCCGTACCGCTTCGTTACATCCCTGAGTACAAGCTCCATATTCCGCTCCTTTCTTACTCCTGATGACTCCAAAGAATCGTAGGCTTCATATTGTTCAGATCGACCTTAACCGTATAGACGGTGAACACTCCATCAATAAAGTCACTCAGATAAAAGATGATCTTCTCCGCGTCTCCGCCCACAACCGTAAAACTGAAATTGTCTGGAGCAGTTGGAAACTCAGGGATCCCATCCGGGAACAGTTCGCCACTGTAGATGGTTTCCCCTGAGTAGTTTTTGATGTCCACATACCGGATACGGTCGCCGTTTTCACGGTATTCCGCAGTGAAATTTGCAGCGATGCCGTCCATCAGTTTGACATACGGACCATCGCCCTCCCATGAGGTGATCTCTGTCCGCTTACCGTTCTCCAGCTTCCAGACGCTTCCACCGCCATTTCTGCCTTCCAGCGGAAGGTACATTTCTCCCTGCTCTGTGACGTAGAGTTCTCCAACCACCTCCGGGATTCCCGTTTCCTCGTAGATCACTTCCGCATTGCCGGTGGTAATGTCAATTCTTGTGATGGTCACATCTTCCAGGAAAGTGTCCTCATAAAAGACCACCATAGAAAAATAGATCGAGTTTCCCACAAAACGGACGGTTGGATACGAGCCGAGCACAAATACCTGATCGTAAAGTACAGTAAACTCCTCATATTCATCCAGCGGTGCAGAAAGGAGCGTGATCCGAAGTCCCTCGCCGCTCTCAGTAACCGTATGCGCCCGTCCCAAAATATACAGTTTCCCACGGTGGATCATATACTGCTGAGGCTGATAGACAAGGGCAATATCCTCAAAGCTGATCCGTTTGATCTTTTCGCGCCCCGCACCGGAGAGATCATCCCGCCACAGGTAGTCATCCCTGTCACCATTTTCACCGGGACTGACCCAGTAGAGTGCACCGTCGTACCAGGACAGGGATCCGCCGATCCCTCCCACGTATGCAGTGCAGGAAGTTGTATCATGGCCGCAGGAAGGATCCCAGCAGAGAACACCGGAGATTCCGGAAGCCTTATCGTAGTAACGCAGGTAGCGGACCATCGAACCGCCGCCGCAGAAAAAGGTATCTGTTTCCTGAAAGGCAAACATTCCTCCCGTAAGGAAGTACTTATTCTGCGCGTCGAAGCCCGGCATGGGCCGGTCATCACCAAATTCCTGCTCAGAGCTGCCGCCGCAGCCGGTCAGCAGGAGAAGCAGTGACAATACATAGACAAGCAAACGTTTTTTCATCTCGTTTCACTCCTTTTTCAGGCTCACTCGCTCCAAAGGATCGTGGGTTCCATAGTCTTAAGATCCACCCGAACCACATGCTTGATGCCGCTTTCCTTATCACCCAATCTCAAAATGATCTTCTCCGCATCTCCTCCAACAACGGTAAAACTGCAATTACCGGGAGCGGTCGAGATTCCCGGAATCCCATTGGGAAACAGTTCTCCGCTATAGAGGGTTTCCCCTGCGTAGTTTTTAATGTCCGCATACCGGATGCGGTCGCCATTCTCCAGATATGTGCATGTAAAATTGGCAGCGATGCCGTCCATGAGATTTACGTAGTAGTCTTCTCCCTGCCACGAGATGACCTCTGTGCGTTTGCCGTTCTCTACCCGCCAGACGCTTCCCCCCTTTTGGTAAGCTTCAAACGCCAGGTAGATCTCGTCCTGCTCTGTGACCCAGAGCCCGGCGAAGGCTTCCTCGATCCCGGTCTCCTCGTAGACCACTACCGCATCGCCTGTGATACTGTCAAACCTCGTGATGGTCAGATCAGCAAGCCGCGTCTCATCATCCCAGACCTCCATCGCATGATAGACCGAGTTGCCCACAAAACGCACCTCGGCGTTATATCCTCCGCCAACGGTTTTGTCATAGAGTACAGTTAATTCCTCAAATTCATCCAGCGATGTACAGATCAGTGTGACTCGCTTGCCGGCTCCGGTTTCTGTTACACTGTTGGCGCTACCCAAAAAGTACAGCTTACCGCGGTGGATCGTATACCACTGGGGCTGATATTCCATAATCACATTCCCATAGCTCATACGTTTCACCGCTTCGCGTCCGGCACCGGAGAGATCATCGCGCCAGAGATAGTAGTCCACATCATTATCATTGCTGCCGCGGGCCACCCAATACGCCGCACCGTCGTACCACGATACGGACGCTCCAACCATCCCGATATAGCCCCTGCACTCACTGGTATTGTGGGCACAGGCAGGATCCCAACAGAGAACACCTGAGATCCCGGAAGCCTTATCATAGTAGTGCAGATAGCGAAAATCCAAACCGCTTCCAAAGAAAAAGCCGTCTGTCTCCTGAACATTTGCAAGCTTTGACAACAGATATTTGCTCTGCGCATCAAAGCCCGGCATGGGCTGAGAGTCATCAAATTTCTGCTCACTGCTTCCGCCGCAGGCGGTGAGCAGTAGGCACAGCGCCAGCACAAACAGAGTGACTCGTTTTTTCATATCGCACCTGTCCTTTCTATTTTCTTCCCTGTATGATATAGGCGAACACATCCTCCGGCATCACACGGTACACCTCAAACCGAAACAGACTCAGGTTCCGCGTTTCCAGCACAGCGAATTCACCAGTTTCCTTTTGCGCATAGTGAATGCGAAACAGCGATTTACTAGTGTCGTATTCCGACCACACCGCGCCCGGTCCGTAATCATAAAAATCCGGAAGGTTTTCGGTATCGAATACGCCCCGGTAGATCGTGTCGCCCTTTTGGGTAAAGACACAGGCAAATCGATTACCCTCTGCATCAAGCATGTTAGCCACAAGTTCGCTGATACGATCCCCGTCCAGATCCCGTTGGCACAAGCTGCAGTAATCAATTTCAAGCATGGTCCATGCCATCTTATCGGTAACAATATAGAATGTCCCCGTAACCTCATGTGTATTTTTTAAATCATCAACGACATAGCAATTGCATCCCAACACGCCGGATTCCCAAGTGCGCGGCCATGTTCTGCCGGATACCGGTACTGTAGGAGCGATCACTTCCGTCTGCGGATCGGTCAGGAAGCAGGCGGCGGTCGCCGTGCTGAAGAGGATCGAAAGACAAACCATCCAAAGCGCCGGTTTTTGATATACCATGATCGACTTGGCTCTCGCCTTCACACCGATCTCGCCGAATCCCAATGGATAGGCTCTGAGCTTTCCGCGATCCGAGCTGCAGGTGAGCAGGGTCTGCAGATAATCCGCTCTCTCCTGTTTTTCCATCTTTCGGATAACCTTTTCATCGCAGGCAAGCTCGATATCCCGGCACAGCAGAATATAGGCGACCCACACAAGCGGATTGAACCAGTACACCGCAAGCAGCAGAGCGCCCAAAGGCTTCCACAGATGATCCCCGCGGCGGATATGCGCCGTTTCATGGGCGAGAACATAGGACTGCTCCCCGGTATTCATTGCAAAGGGGATGTAGATCCGCGGTCTGATGATGCCAAGAATAAACGGCGACTCCACATGCTCACTCCGGTAGATATTGTCCCGCAGCAAAACTGCCGTATCCACCGCCCGATGCAGCTGCCAATAGCTGAGCGCCATATAGACAAGCACCCCCAGCACACCCAGAAGCCAGATCGCCGCAAGAACAGTCATCACCGTTTTTCCATGGTCAAACGGAACTGTCATTCCCTCAAAATAATGCGCATCCAGGTACGCATTCACCTGCGTATCCACAGGAACAATTCCGGTATCAACCGTGAAGGTAGGGCCGGACAGGACCTTATTTGGTAAAACCTCCGCACTGGGGATCAGACTCAAGGCACTCTCAATGGACACAGGACACACCAGCCGCACCGCAGCAACACCCCACAGCAGAACGGTGATCCATTTCGGCATCTTTTTGAAGGCGACCCGCAACATCAGCACAACCGCAAGCAGCCATCCGGCGGAAACGCTCATGTTAAAGAGCTTCAAAAACACTGCTGTCATTGACCGTCACCTGCGCGCATCCGGTCGATCATACGCTGTACTTCATCCAGTTCCTTGTCAGACATGTGCTGATGTCTGGTAAACGCGGCTACAAACGCAGGCAAAGACCCGCCAAACTTCTTTTCCACCAGTTCATCGATCTCAGAGGCCTCCGCCTCATCTTTGGACACCAATGCGGCAACCATGCCGTTGTTATTGTGAACGATTCCCCGCTCACCCAGCCGCTTGATAACGGTATAGGTGGTCGTCCGCTTCCAGCCCAGCTGCTCCTGACAGAGCTTCACCAGCTCTGATGCCGCAATTGGCTCGTGCTCCCACAGGATCAGGCAGAAGCGATATTCACTCTCAAAAATCTTCGGTGTTTCCACTATGCATCCTCCTTGTCTAATGCGTTAGACTTACATTTTTAGTCTAACGTATTAGACAAGTTGTGTCAAGCAGTATTTCGTTTGCTGTAACCGTGCAAAGTTATTGCAATTTTCGCCTGAATTGGATATACTAAAGGCAAAAGGCACGAGGAGCGAACAGGATGATCTACCGTATTTTGGCTGTGGGAGATGTTGTTGGCGAACAGGGCGTAAAGCATCTGGAACGTCATCTCCGGTCTTTCAAAAAGTTGAGAGATATCCATTTCACTGTGGTCAACGGTGAAAATGCTGCTGGCGTAGGTATTCTTCCCGACCAGGTAGAGCAGCTCTACACAGCAGGCGCAGATGTTGTCACACTGGGCAACCATTCCTTCGGCAGGCAGCAGATCGCGAGCCGGCTGGAGGAGGATCCCTACCTGCTGCGCCCCGCCAATTTCACCGGCCGCGCTCCCGGTCGGGGTTACGGTATCTTTGATTGCGGCCACATTCAAATCGGTGTGATGAATCTTATTGGCCGCTGTGGATTGGATTTCAATGCGGAAAATCCCTTTACCACTGCCGACCGTCTGCTGAAAGGCGAAAAAGCCCTATTTACTCTGGTGGACTTCCATGCGGAGGCTACCAGCGAGAAGCTTGCTATGGCCTACTATCTGGACGGTCGCGTCAGCGCCCTTTGGGGTACCCATACCCATGTTCCCACCGCCGACAACGAAGTATTCCCTGGCGGTACGGGGTATATCTCCGATCTTGGCATGACCGGTCCCATCCGTTCGGTACTGGGCATTAAACCGGAGCAGAGCATTGAAAACTTCTTAGGCGGCATTCCCGGCCGCTATCAGACAGCTGACGGTCCCTGCAAGATGCAGGGCGTCATCTTTGAACTGGACAGCACCACAGGTCTGTGTGTAAACACAGAGCGCGTGGATATTCGATAGAACAGGAGAAGCGGTATGCGGATACTTCACGCGGCAGATCTTCATCTCGACAGTGCGTATGCCGCCCTCAGCACAGAAAAAGCGCACCTGCGCCGGCAGGAAAGCCGCTCTGTTCTCGCCGCCCTCTCTGACCTCTGCCGGGAGGAACAGATCGACCTTGTTCTTCTCTCCGGCGATGTGTTCGACGGGGAACGGGTCTTCCCCGAAACCATTTCACTCTTGAAGAAAACCTTCGGGCAGATGCACTGCCCCGTGTGCATATCTCCCGGCAATCACGATCCGTACACCCCTCTCAGCCCCTACGCGCGGGAGGAGTGGCCGGAAAATGTACATATTTTCCGCAGCGATAGTATTTCTACGATTTCCTTTCCGGAACTGCGCTGCACGGTGCATGGCGCAGCATTCACCGCTCCCCACCGCTATACAAGAGTACTTGAATACTTTTCCGCCCCACGGGATGGGAACATTCATCTACTCTGCCTTCACGGTGCAGTAAACGAGCCGCAGAGTGTATACGGTCCCATCACCCGGGAGGATCTGAAGCAGAGCGGCTGCACCTATGCCGCGTTGGGTCATGTCCATCAGTACAGCGGTGTCCGTCAGGAGGACGGATGCGTATGGGTTTATCCCGGCTGTACCGAAGGGCGCGGATTTGATGAAACGGGCGACAAAGGCGCGGTGATCACCGAAATAACAGACGGACGCATCCGGGTACATTTTTTCCCCCTGTGCCGCCGCCGCTACCACATTCTCACCGCAGATGTGACCGACACCACCCCCATCCACGCACTGGAGCAAATATTGCCGGACACCGCAGCAGAGGATATCTGCCGAGTGGTTTTTACCGGCGAAACGAAGGACGGCATCGACCTGCGCTCATTGGAACGTGAACTTTCTCACCGCTTCTTCTCTTTGGAACTGCGGGATGAGACCCGCGTAAGCCGCGATCTGTGGCACAGCGCAGGAGAAGACAGTCTGCGGGGGGTCTTCCTCGCAGAGCTTCGCAAGCGGTACGATGCCGCAGAAAGTGACGACGAGAAACAACGCATCATTGCCGCAGTTCGTTTTGGACTTGCAGCACTGGACGGACGAGATACAGAATAGGACAGCTAAGGAGACGGATATGAAAAAGAAAAAGATCCTGCACATCGGCACCGGCGGAACCATCGCTTCTGAAGCAAGCGACAGCGGCCTGACTCCGGAACTGACCAGCGAACAGCTTCTGCGTTACATACCTGATATTTCCCAGTTCTGTGATGTGGACTGCATTCAGCTCATGAAGCTGGACAGCACCAACATTCAGCCCAAGCACTGGGTGCGCATCGCAGTGGCTATTCACGAGCGCTACGACCAGTATGACGGATTTATCGTCAGCCACGGCACTGACACTATGGCATACACCGCTGCCGCTATGAGTTATCTGGTGGCAGGCAGTCCCAAACCCATTGTTTTCACCGGTGCACAGAAGCCCATTGGCTTTGAAACGACGGACAGCAAGCAAAATCTTCGCGATGCCTTTGTGGTTGCGGCCTCCGATATGGCCGGTGTTATGCTGGTATTCAACGGTAAGGTCATTCTCGGCACCCGCGCCAGAAAGACCCGCAGCAAGAGTTTCGAGGCATTTTCCAGCATCAACTACCCCTTCCTGGGCATGGTACAGGATGGCCGCCTGATCCGCTATATCCGCCCTGAGTGCAAGGAAACCCCCACCTTCTATGATACGGTTAATCCCAAAGTTGCCGTGCTGAAGCTGATCCCCGGTGCCGATTGCGGTATGGTGGACTATCTGCTGGAGCGCAATGACGCGTTGATCATCGAGAGCTTCGGCGTAGGCGGTCTGCCCACCTACAAGGCCGGTGACTACTACGAAGCGGTAAAGCGCGGACTGGATGCCGGTAAAACCGTAGTCATGACTACACAGGTGGAAAACGAAGGCAGTGACCTTGCTGTGTACCACGTGGGCAACACCATTAAACGCAATCTGCCTATTCTGGAGGCCTATGATATGACCACTGAGGCAGCCGTAGCTAAGCTGATGTGGATCCTCGGCCGCACCACCGAGCGCAAGACAGTGGAAGAGTTGTTCTACACTCCCGTAGCTTGCGACATTCTCACCAATCGATAAGTCTCTTGAATATGAAATGCCTCCCGCCACCGGGCGAGAGGCTTTTTTATCCCCATTGCCAACGAACAAAAAAAGACCCCGCTCCGAAGAGCGCGGTCCTTTGTTAGATGTTTGACT
>JAZLEB010000121.1:0-28297 GCA_045615065.1 Candidatus Pelethomonas sp.
CGTTGAATTTCTCCGATTTACTCAACCAGATAGGGAATATTCGCTCAACCAACAGTTGATTACGGAAAAAACAGGCATTTTGAACCGGCTGCGCCGAAAAAGCGCAGCCGGTTGAACGGCATTTACAGGGTTTCCAGTTCCTCCAGCCACAGGCGGGAGACTGCGTCGCTGGGCATTTTCCAGTCGCCTCTGGGACTTAAGCCGATGGAGCCGATCTTGACTCCGTCGGGCAGGCAGGAGCGCTTGAACTGCTGGTTAAAGAAGCGGCGGCAGAAGATCCTGAGCCACTTGAGAATGATCTCGCGCTCGTAGCGGCGGCCGTGGGCGATTTCTGCAAGACGCAGGATCTTGCGGGGGCTGCTGCCCCAGCGCAGCATATGGTACAGGAAGAAATCGTGGAGTTCATAGGGACCCACCAGATCCTCTGTGATCTGGCTGATATTACCCTGCACAGCGGGGAGCAGCTCGGGAGAAACGGGTGTGTCCAAAATATCCTCCAGCACGCGGGTGAGCTCGGCGTCCTTCTCCATGCTGTCCTTGGCAACATGATCCACCAGATGGCGCACCAGTGTCTTGGGGATATCGGCATTCACGCCGTACATACTCATGTGGTCACCGTTGTAGGTGGCCCAGCCCAGCGCCAGCTCGCTGAGATCGCCGGTGCCGATCACGATGCCGCCACACTGGTTGGCAACGTCCATCAGTACCTGCGTACGCTCGCGGGCCTGTGCGTTTTCAAAGGTCACGCTGTGGTCATCAAAATCATGTCCGATGTCCCGGAGATGGCTCTTGACCGTGTCGCCGATAGGAATGGTGCGCAGGGTGACACCCATGCGCTCCGCCAGCAGGACTGCATTATTCTTGGTGCGGTCGGTGGTGCCGAAGCAGGGCATAGTCACCGCAACAATGTCCGCGGGGCTGCGGTGGAGCATACCCATGGCGAGGGCAGTAGTGAGCAGTGCAAGGGTGGAGTCCAGTCCGCCGGAAAGACCGATGACGGCGGTCTTTGCGCCGGTGTGCTCGATGCGGTGCTTCAAACCCAGTGCGGCGATGGTCAGGATCTCCTCGCAGCGCGCGGCGCGGTCGGAAGCATTTTCGGGAACGAAGGGCGTGGGGGAAATATAGCGGTGCAGCTTGGTGACGCAGGGTGTAAAGCGAACCGTTTCATAGGGCTCGTGCTGCGCGGCAGGGAATGTCGTAGTGCGGCGGCGCTCATAAACCAGACGCTGCACATCGATCTCACTGATGGTGAGTCCCGTGGCAAAGCGGCGCTGCGCCAGAATAACACCGTTTTCTGCGATAAGATTGTGGCCACCGAACACCAGGTCGGTGGTAGATTCGCCCTCGCCTGCGCAGGCAAATACATAGCCACAGATCAGACGCGCGGACTGACCCACCACCAGCTGGCGACGGTAAGCAGCCTTGCCGACCACTTCGTTGCTGGCAGCGAGATTGAGGATCAATGTGGCACCGTCTTCCGCCATCTGACGAGAACGGGGATCACTCCCCCAAAGATCCTCGCAGATCTCTACGCCGATGCGAAGGCCGGGGACATCGGGACAGTCAATCACCACACCGGACATGGGAATTTCGGCATAACCGCCGCTGCCATTGGGCAGTTTCACATCGTACCAGCTGGAATCAGACTGTTCTTTGCATGAGGTAAACCAACGCCCCTCGGAAAATTCTCCGTGATTGGGAATGTCCCGCTTGGGTATAACAGCGATCACCTCGCCCTTCTGGATCAGAACAGCGCAGTTGAAAAGCTTTCCGGCCGCACGCACAGGCATGCCCAGCGCGGTGAGGACTTCCAGATTGCGGGTGGCCTCCAGAATGGTGCGAAGGCCGTCCTCCGCGCCCTGCAGCAGGGTGTCGTGCAGGAAAAGATCACCGCAAGTGTATCCGGTCAGGCACAACTCGGGGAGCGCAAGGATCTTGACACCCTGACTCTCCGCTTCGCGCATCATGGTGAAGATCTGCTCGGCATTGTAGCGGCAGTCAGCCACGCGGATGGCGGGGGTACCGGCAGCAACCGAAATAAATCCGTCTTTCATAGTTTGCCTCCTTACAGGATGAACTCTTGTAAGTATTTTACCCCCCGTGCGCGGAAAATGCAAGGGAGTCTCATCTTATTTGCGGGATGTCCAAGCCGGAGTTTACCGCACAAAGGAAGGCCGCTGCAGTTTTGTCCCGCAGCGGCCTTCCTTTACATTGTATGAGTTTTATAAGCCTCGCCGTCCATAGTTTTCCATGTGAAAGTTCTGTCTTCCAGCACGAGGTAGCTTCCCACGCTGCCGCCCTTGGGGATGGAGGTGGAGCCGGGGTTGATATAGGTATAAGTTCCGTGTACATTGCAGGCAGGTACATGGGTATGTCCGTTCAGAAGTACAGTACCCTCTGTCATGCGGGGGGGATAGGTCTCGCTCCACAGGTGTCCGTGGGTAGCGAACAGAGAGATGCCGTTCACTTCCAGCATGGCGTAATCGGACATGATGGGGAACTCCAGCACCATCTGATCCACCTCGCTGTCGCAGTTGCCGCGCACTGCTACGATCTTGTCCTTCACAGCGTTAAGCTGTTCCATTACCGAGGGGCAGCTGTATTCTTCGGGCAGAGCATTGCGGGGGCCATGGTACAAGAGGTCACCCAAAAGCAGCAGCTTGTCCGGCTGCTCCTCTGCCATTCTCTCCATCAGTTTTTTTACAAACAGAGCCGATCCGTGAAGATCGGATGCGATCATCAGTTTCATAGTCTGATCCTCCTTGTGGTCTTTCCACCAGTATACACGATTTTTGGGGGATTTCAACCTCTCCGGTGTTTGCGGGAGAAAAGAAGCCGGTTGATTTTTTTGCGGTATGGAAGTATAATAAAAGGTAATGATTTTTGCAAAAGAAAGGAAACACAAAATGATCAAGCATGTTGTGATGTGGAAATTCAAGCCCGGCACCGAGCAGGAAATGAACGCTTTTGTCAGCGGTCTGCGCGGTCTCTACGGCGTGATCCCTCAGATCCGCTCTCAGGAGGTTGGCGTGAACTGTCTGGACGGCAACTATGATGCTGTTCTGATCTCCACCTTTGACTCCCTTGAGGATCTTGATACCTATAAGAACGACCCCCGCCACGTGGCAGTGGCGGCTCTCTGCAAGGAGATCCGCACCGACCGCGTCGCCGTGGATTTTGAACTGTAAGAGGATTGAAAAATGGCAGTTAGATTTGACAGTTTCAGCTTGAACGAAATGGTCGCCAAGCCCGATGATGCATTCCGCCTGTGCAGTCTTGCTATGGTAGGCGGTCAGCGTGTGCAGGGCTACGGCGGTGACTACTTCAGAATGTATCTGGGCGATACTATGGTAACTGTGCGCACTATGCACGATCTCACCACCGGTGAGGAGATGCTGCTTGGCATGGATACCCACGCGGTCAGCGACTGTGTGTGGGATTGCCGCGTAGTGAAGGATGTTACCCCCGCTGACGCAGACCCCCTCTCCCGCCGCCTGCTGGTGAGTGTGGACGGGTGCGATCACATGGCGCTGGTGGATGTGCTCTGCGCCGATGTGCTTCCCGCATATACCGTCGGTATGTCCCTGAAACTCAATATGGCAGCATTCCCCATGCGCCTTGTGTACTCTGAGTCCGGCAAGGGCAAGGTGGTGGAAGCCACCGAGGACGGTGTGCTGCTGGAGGGTGTCGTGAAGGATGCCAAGGTCGGTGAGAGCTATATGGGTCTGGAACTGATGACCAAGTTCGTCCGCGCCACCATCGAGACATCCATGGGCGACATTGAACTGTGCCATCCTATGGACATGGTTCCCGAAGACCAGAAGGATCTGGTGAAGAACGGCAGCATCGTTTCTGCCTATTGCAACCTCTCCGGTGACGCCGCGATCGATAAGTATGTGGGCGGCATTATCTATAACGAGGAAAATGACCTCATTACCCTCTCTGATTTCTTCCGCACCGGTGATCTCCACCGCCTGCGTCCTATCATGCGCAGCGACTGTGTGGCTGTGTTCCTGCAGAACCGTCAGGAGGGTCAGGAGATGAGCCTGTCCCTGCTGGATGAGGTGGGCAAGGATCTTCGAGAAGCTGGCCTGAACCACGGCGTTCTCGGCCGTGTCACCGGAGGAGAGGGCCTCTCCCGTCCCGGTCAGCCCTGCCTGCTGTTGGGCAACGAGAAGGGTGAATACGCCTTCCTGTGCCTGCTGGATGTTGACAGCCTTGGCCGTATCCGCTCTCTCACCATCACCAATGATGCCCGCTACGAATTTGAAAAGATCTGAGGCGTGCTATGATTTTTGAAAAGCAGATCGTTGACCTCTTTAAAAAGAGAATGTACACCCGCTGCGACGATGAGGGGAAGGCTTTCTACTTCTCCCATAAGGATTTTGACGGTCTGCAGCAGGAACCTTACCCCTTTACTGCCTCCGCGGGACACAAGCTGCAGGGCTTCCTCTACCACTATGCAGATCCCATTCCCGGTCGCCTGGTAGTATTTGACCATGGGTTTGGCGGCGGTCACCGCTCCTATCTCCGGGAGATCGAGCTGCTCTGCCGCCACGGTTTTCTGGTGCTGGCCTACGATCATACGGGCTGCATGGAGTCCGGTGGTGAGACACCCAACGGTCTTGGTCAATCCCTCTGCGATCTGAACGACTGCATCACAGCTGTCAAGGCAGACAAGCGCTTTGAGGGCATCACCCTGTCTGTAATGGGACACAGCTGGGGCGCGTTCTCCACGCTGAACATTACAGCGCTTCATCCGGATATTAAGCATATTGTTGCTATGTCCGGCTTTGTGTCTGTTCCGCTCATGGTGGATACCTTCTTCACAGGTGTTCTCGGCGGCTACCGCAAGGCGATCAAAAACCTGGAGCAGACCTCCAACCCCAAATTTTATTCTTTCAACGCGGTGGAGTCCCTCTCTGCCTCCTCTGTAAAGGCGCTTCTTATCTACTCCGACAACGATCAGATGACCCGCAGGACACCGCACTTTGATACTTTGGCAGCAGGTCTCTCCGGCAGGGAGAACATTCGCCTCCTGCTGGTGAGTGAAAAGGGCCACAACCCCAACTATACCCACGACGCGGTAAAGTATCTCGCGGAATACGGCGCGCAGCTTGCGCGGCTGGAGAAAAAGAAACTTCTGGAGACAGAGGAACAGAAAAAAGCCTTCCGGGATTCTTTTGACTGGCACCGCATGACTGAGCAGGATGATGCCGTGTGGCAGGAGATCTTCCAAACACTGGATGCCTGAACCGCTACAGCTTTGCGAAATTGATGCTCCAATCCAGTGCAGCGGCTGCCGCCAATGACAGCGATACTGCCGCGGTGTGCGCCGCGCTCATATTGAAGATCCGCCGCTTCAGCGGCAGTACGATATGCGTCATGCACGGCGGGATCAAAATGCCCCAGAGCAGCGCATATTCCAAACAGATATAGCCGCGGTATTGGAAGCGGTAGCTCTCATAACTCCACAGGCGCAAGCCGAACCCTCGGTAAAAGAACCAGCCGGTGACCAGTTCCAGCATTGTGGGGATCAGGGCGCAGAGAAGAAAATATATAACCTTATTTCTGCTGCCGCGGGGCGAACCAGTCAAGCCGTACAGCAGGAGAAATGAGCAGCCGTAGATCGTGCAGAAGGGCAGGGTCATAAACCCTCTGTCGTGAAATTCGCCGTAGCAGAACAGAAAAAACACTGTTTCCGCTGCCCAGCCTAAGAAGGACAGTGCCATAAAAAGGATAAAATACCGCTGCACTGTGCGTGCTGTTTGATGCATAATACGCCCCCTCTCTCTGTCAGCTTTCCCATTATCCGCGAAAAACATGTAATGAATAGAAAAAAGGGGCGTTGCTGAATGCAACGCCCCTTTTCCTGTTCAGAATGTTATCCACTGTGCCGCGGCATATGCCAATGCCGCAGAAATAACCGCGTGCAGTGTTTTGCCTGCTGTATGCCATTTCATAGAGAGGTCGCCCGCCACAGCCGCGCTCTGGCAGTGCACAGATACCCCTCCCCATGCTGTCAGCGCAGCGGCTGCAACAAATCCCGCCCTGTTTCCCTGCAGCGCCGCGATACCGCCTACCATCTCCAGCGCACCCGTCAGCACAGCAGGGATCCACGGGGAAAGCAGCGCTGTGACAGTGCGAAACAGCACCACATAGGCGCAGATTTGCAGAATAGCAGTGAGTGCGTCGCTCACTGATGTTGTCAGCGCACGGGACAGTGTCATTGGCTGTACCGGTAAGAGGCAGGGAAGTTCTGGTACTTCTTTCCGTCTGCCGATGCGGCACAGGATCATCCCGACAAGCAGCGCGGACAGGATATGGATCGCCAGCAGCCATCCTCCTACCGCAGGACTTTGGAAGATTCCGCCTCCTACAAAACCGATGAGAAAACCGGGGGAGCAGTTATTGCAAAACCCCAGCAGCCGTTCCGCTTCCCGCCGGGAGAGGACTTCTTTTGCACACAGTTGTCCTGCCGCCCGTGCTCCTGCCGGATATCCGCCGAGAAATCCTGCCAGAAGCGGCGCAGCGCACGCCCCTCTGAGGTGAAACAGAGGCCCCATAACATGTTTGAACAGGGGACTCAGTACACTGTCCAATCCCATATGGACGAGAAGCGCTGTGACGGTAAGGAACGGGAACAGTGACGGGATCACCGTCACCGCGCACAGGCGCAGCGCCTCTCCGGCCGCAGCACCGGCTTCGTTCGGCCTGAGGAACAGCGCGAGAGTCAAACAGCAAATTATCAGAATTCCGGATCGTTTCATTTCATCACCGCTGCAAGGATATGCGGACAAGATGCATTCAAGACCTCGATTTCCTGCAAGAATTTTCCGCAGCGCGCATAGAGTATCCGTAAGCGAGGTGGAAAGCATGGAACGAAATAAACGGGAGCGACACATTCTCAGTGACACCGCAGAGCTGTTTGATCTGCCGCCGGATCTTCTTGCGGGGCTGCCCCATGTGGAAGTAGTGGGAAATAAGCAGTTCTACATGGAAAACCATCGCGGCATTCTCTCCTACAGTACGGATGAGATTGCTGTGAGCGCAGAAGGGACGATCGTTCGCCTTTTCGGCAGGAATCTTGAGTTGGTGAGTATGCGCGCCGATGCCCTCAGGATCCGCGGGCAGATCGACCGGGTAGAGTGGGTGAACTGATGCTGAATACGATCACAAATTTTTTGAAGGGCGAGATCACGATTCGCGCCGAGAGCGCCTTTCCCGAGCGGGTACTGAACCTTTGTGCCCAGTGGGGCATCCTGTTTTGGGATCTCAAGTGGGAATCTGCCATCTCCTTTACCTTTACCATGTCCCGCAGAGATTGGAAGCGGCTGCGCCGTATGTCCGGCCGGCTGGATGCCGTTCTGCAACCTGTTTCGTGGCGGGGGACACCCTTCTTTTTGGGGAGAATGCGCCGCCGCTACGGACTGTGGATAACCCTGTCCCTGTGTCTTGTGACCCTCTTTTACGGATCCTTCTTCATTTGGGATTTTTCCATTGAGGGCAATGAAACTGTCAGTGAGCGGGAGATTCTCAGGGCACTGGAGTCCTGCGGTGTGGGATTTGGAACCTTTGGTTATGCTGTAAACTCATTTCAACTGAGAAATGATCTCCTGCTGAAACTGCCGCGGCTCAGCTACATTGCCATCAATGTACGCGGCTGTCGCGCTTATGTTCAGGTGCGCGAGCGCATCGAACCGCCCAACATCATCAGCCGGCAGGAGCCGGGCAACACAGTAGCAAAAAAAGACGCCCTGATCCTATCCATCCGTCCGCTGGATGGGGAGCGGCAGGTGCTTCCCGGCACCCTTGTGACAGAGGGACAATTGCTGATCTCGGGTGTTGTGGAAAATGATTACAGCGGTGCGCGTTTTCTCCGGGGTATGGGTGAAGTGTATGGAAGAACATGGTATACACTTACATGCAAAATCCCCCTCACAGTGCTGAAAAAGGTGTATACCGGCGAGGAGATTACGCGAAAAGCAATATTAATTGGGAAAAAGCGGATAAATTTATACATTGACAGTAGCATTTGTGGGAACACTTGTGATAAAATAATTAGTCAGAAAATCTGTACACTGCCGGGGAACATTCCACTGCCTGTCACGATCGTGACAGAAAAGTTTCGTATATATGAGTTAAAGCCCACTGTTCGCGAAGAGACAGATGCCCTTGCTCTCGCTGACACAGTGTTGACGAACCGTCTTGCCGCTTATCTGAACGGCGGCACGGTAGTACGCCGGGAACTGACAAGTGAGGTCAGCGGCGATGTTCTGCTCTGCACCCTCACCGCAGAGTGCGAGGAGCAGATCGGCAAATTTGTTTCAATACCAAAGGAGCATCAGGAATAATGGAACAAAGAATTGAAATTGATCGGCTGGAAGAAGCAGCCAATATTTTTGGATCGTTTGATGAGAACATCCGCCTGATCGAGGCGGAATTTCATGTGGTGGTGACCAACCGTGAGGGAGAACTGCGTATTAACGGTGAGCCTGAGGACACGATGATGGCTGCAAAGGCCATCGATGCCCTGCTGACTCTCTCTACCCGCGGTGAGGCCATCGGTGAGCAGACCGTTCGCTATGTGATCGGTCTTGCCAGAAGCGGACAGACCGATAAGGTCAGCGAGCTGACCCGGGATGTGATCTGCATTACCTCCAAGGGACGCCCTGTGAAACCCAAGACCATTGGTCAGAAGCGGTATGTGGACAGTGTGCTGAAAAACACTGTTACCATCGGCGTGGGTCCCGCCGGTACCGGTAAGACCTACCTTGCCGTTGCCGCCGCGGTGGCGGCCTTCCGTGAGCAGCAGGTCAACCGCATTATCCTCACCCGTCCCGCTGTGGAAGCGGGTGAGCGGCTGGGCTTTCTGCCCGGTGACCTGCAGAGCAAGGTGGACCCCTACCTGCGTCCGCTGTACGATGCCCTGTTCGATATGCTGGGCGCGGACACCTATCAGCGCTATCTGGAGCGCGGTAACATTGAAGTTGCACCCCTTGCCTATATGCGCGGCCGCACCCTGGACGACAGCTTCATTATTCTCGATGAAGCACAGAATACAACCCGGGAGCAGATGAAGATGTTCCTGACCCGCATGGGCTTCAACTCCAAGATGGTCATCACCGGTGATATTACCCAGATCGACCTGCCGGCTGATAAAACATCGGGACTCAAAGAGGCGGTGCGTGTTCTCAAAAATGTGGAGGGCATCGGCATCTGTGAGCTGAATAATCAGGATGTTGTGCGCCATGTAATGGTGCAGCGCATCATCAAGGCCTATGACGATTACTATGCCGCAAATAACGGCGGCAGCAAGAAGAAATAAACAGAAAGGCTGTTGATCTCTATGGCAAAGAGACATTATATTCCTATTACCGCCGATGTGGAGGGTGTGGACAGCGACCGCACCCGCGCTCTGATCCGCAAGACCATACGCACCGCACTGGAGCAGGAGAACGTCACGATCCCCTGTGAGATCAACGTTCTTCTGACAAACGACGAGGGCATCCATCAGATCAACCTCGATATGCGCGAGGTGGATCGACCTACGGATGTTCTCAGCTTCCCGGAATTTGAATTCACTCCCGGTGAGCCTCCCTGCGAGGAGGATGACGATCTCTTCGATCCCGCCACCGGACTTCTGCCGCTGGGAGACATGGTCATCTCCGTGGAAAGGGTAGAGGAACAGGCCAAGGAGTTCGGTCACAGCAAGAAGCGTGAGCTGTGCTACCTGATTGTCCACTCGGTACTGCATCTGCTGGGTTACGACCATCTGGACGAGGGCGAGCAGAAAAAGCAAATGCGCGCGAGAGAAGAAGCTATTATGGAAGTGCTGGGCATTTCCCGCTGAAATCACGATTTCCCGGCAACGCTCAATGCCGGAATATTATCTTTGAAACAAAAGAAACACAGAAAGTTGAGGATCACCTACAATGAACAAAATCACAAAAACCGCAATGATCACCATCGCCGGACGTCCCAATGTGGGAAAGTCCACTCTGACCAATGCACTGGTGGGCGAGAAAATCGCCATCGTGTCTTCTAAGCCCCAGACCACCCGCAACCGCATCTACGGCGTGGTGAACAAGGATGATACCCAGTATATCTTCCTGGATACCCCCGGACTGCACAAGGCGCGCACCCGCCTGGGCGACTACATGGTAAAGGTCGTGAAGGAATCTGTGGCAGATGTGGACGCCGTGTGCCTGATGGTGGAGCCCATCGCTAAGATCGGCACCCCCGAGCAGACCCTTATCGACCGCCTGAAGGAAGAAAAGATGCCCGCTGTGTTGGTCATCAATAAGATCGACACCATCGAGAAGGAAGCCCTGCTGGAGGTCATGGCGGTATACAGCACTGCCCACGATTTTGACGCTATCATTCCCATCTCTGCTGAGCGGAAGGACGGTATCGAGATCCTGATGGAGCAGCTTTCGAAGTATGCTGCCGAGGGTCCCCAGCTGTTCCCTGACGGTATGACTACCGACCAGCCTGAGAAGCAGGTGGTTGCTGAGATCGTCCGCGAGAAGCTGCTGCGCAATCTGGATAAGGAGATTCCCCACGGCACCGCCATTGAGGTTACCCGTTTTTCCGAGCGCGAGAGCGGCATTATCGACCTGGATGTGACCATCTACTGCGAGAAGGCCAGTCACAAGGGTATCATTATCGGCAAGGGCGGCGCTATGCTCAAACGCATCAGCACTCACGCCCGCGAGGATATTGAGCGCTTCATGGGTGCCAAGGTCTATATGGAGACCTGGGTCAAGGTCAAAGAAAACTGGAGAGATAATTTGAATTATATTCGCAGTTTCGGTTACGACGAACAGTAAGAAAGCCGATACCCTGTCAGCCAGTTTTCTTGCGAGCGAATGCGAGCCGCCGCTCGCGGCGTCAATTCGCAGCAAAGCAAGAATTGCGCAGGGCGAATTCACTTCGCCCGTTAAGCAATGGAATACAGGGTTCCCGCAGGGCAAATGCCCTGTGGGACAAACTGGCGAGATAATTTGAATTATATTCGCAGTTTCGGTTACGACGAACAGTAAAACTTTCCACGCATGAGTCTCTCACCGCCTGTCAAAGCTATGCTCAGGAGGCGAGAGATATGGATGACCCCTATTTCACCCTGTTTTTTGCCACCGGTTCTCCTGTCTTTTATCTTCTGCATTGCCTTGAGGCTGCTGAGGAGGAAAAAGTCAAAACTGCGTGGTGTGAACCGCAGGCGGAGCTTATTTGAGCGGCCGCCTACATAGTATGTCGAGGAATGTATGGCTAGAGAACGCACAGTAGTAAAAGGCATCGTGCTGCGTGTGAGCGACAGTAAGGAGAGCGACCGCATTCTTACCGTGCTCACGGACGATATGGGAAAAATTCCTGTGATCGCCAAAGGCGCGAAAAGCCGCCGCAGCAAAGTCGGCGCTGCCACACAGCTTCTGACCTACTCCGAACTTGTTCTCTCGGAGAGTCACGGCTGGCAGTATCTTACCGAGGCTAACACCATTGAATTGTTTGACGGTGTCCGCGGCGATGTGGAACTTTTAAGTCTTGGCAGCTACTTTGCTGAATTGGTGGATTTTGTAACCAGCGATGATACTGAGGCGGGCACTCTGCTCCCGCTGCTGCTCAACGCGCTGTATGCGCTTGGCGTGCTGCACCGAGCGCAGGAACTGGTGAAAGCCGCCTTTGAGCTGCGGCTCATGGCGCTGATCGGCTTTGAACCTTTGCTGGATGGCTGCTGTGCCTGCGGAGAG
The DNA here is from genome assembly GCA_045615065.1 of Candidatus Pelethomonas sp. GTDB lineage: Bacteria > Bacillota > Clostridia > Oscillospirales > Oscillospiraceae > Pelethomonas. The sequence goes on from JAZLEB010000121.1 coordinate 11,751, forward strand.
GAGTCTCCGGTCGAGCCTGTATTCGACCTGCAGGGCGGAACACTTCTTTGCCGCAGCTGCGCCCGGGGCGGGCGGATCGCTCCTCTTACTCCCGGCGCGCTGCAGGCCTGCCGCCATGTGCTCTACGGCGATCCCAGGCGCCTGTACAGCTTCTCTCTGCAAAGTGAGGATCTCCGGTGCTTCGCCTATGCCGCCGAGAACTATATGTCAGCCATGCTGGAACACAGTTTCCGCACACTGGATTTTTATAAGAACCTCAAAAGCTATGCAACAACACCTTTTTTCGACAACAAAGAGTAAAATTTTGCGCGACCAATACATTTTGGAGTCACTTATGAGCGAATTATTTGATAAATCTATCAGAACACTGGAACTGCCGCGTATTTTGAAGCTGCTGGCAGACCAGGCAAATTGCGAGGCTGCCCGTGAGCGCACTCTCGCCATTTTTCCCCGCACCGATGTGCGGGATGTGGAGCGGCTGCAGGACGAGACTGATGCTGCCCGCGATATGATCGGACTTCGGGGCAGTCCCGCTTTCTCCGGCATCAAGAGTGTCAGTGAGAGCCTGTACCGCGCCGACCGCGGCGGCGCGCTGAACACCCGCGAACTGCTGGACATTGCCGGCGTACTGCGCTGTGCCCGCAGAGTAAAAGACTATTTTAACGATCAGAGCGACAAGGAGACCGCGATTGACCACCTGTTCCGCTCTCTCCACGGTAACCGCTATCTGGAGGAAAAGATCACCACTGCCATTCTGGACGAGGATGAGATCGCGGACAACGCAAGCCCCGCACTGGCGGATATTCGCCGCCACAAGCGCAATGCCGCCGCCAAGGGTCGTCAGATCCTGCAGAAGATCATCTCCTCTCAGAGCTACAGCAAGGTGCTGCAGGAGGCGATCATTACCCAACGCGACGGTCGTTTTGTTGTTCCTGTCAAGGCGGAGCACCGCTCCAGCCTGCCCGGTCTTGTGCACGATGTTTCTTCCTCCGGAGCCACCATCTTCGTGGAACCGATGGGCGTGGTGCAGGCCAACAACGAACTGAAGGAACTGGAGGCAAAGGAGAAGAAGGAGATCGAGCGAATCCTCCGCGAACTTTCCGCTGAGGCAGCTTCCTGCCAGCATGATATCCAGCAGGACTATGAGCTGCTGGTGCAGCTGGATCTGATCTTCGCCCGCGGTCAGCTCAGCTATAAGATGAATGCCAGCCGCCCCGAGATCCGCAGGGACGGAGCCATTCTCCTGCGCAGAGCCCGCCACCCGCTGCTGGACAGCAGTAAGGCGGTTCCCATTGACATCCGCCTGGGCGACGAGTTTGACACCCTTGTGATCACCGGCCCCAACACCGGCGGTAAGACAGTGAGTCTGAAAACTCTGGGCCTTCTCACACTGATGGCGCAGTGCGGCCTGCACATTCCCGCTGCCGCAGGCAGTGCGGTGAGTGTGTATGAGCGCGTGCTGGCAGACATCGGCGATGAGCAGAGCATTGAGCAGAGCCTTTCCACCTTCTCCGCCCACATGGTGAATATCGTTAAGATTTTGGAAGAAGCCGACGAGCGCAGCCTGATCCTCTTTGACGAGCTTGGCGCAGGTACCGACCCCATTGAGGGCGCGGCGCTGGCCATCGCTATTATTCAGCATGTGCGGGATGCCGGGGCAAAAGTCGCCGCTACTACTCACTATGCTGAGCTGAAGACCTTTGCCATGACTACGCCCGGCGTTGAAAACGCCAGCTGTGAATTTGATGTGGAGACCTTGCGTCCCACCTACAAGCTGCTCATCGGCATCCCCGGCAAGTCCAATGCCTTTGCCATTTCCCAGCGGCTGGGACTTGCGCAGGAGGTCATCGACACCGCCAAGGCGCAGATGGACAGCGAATCTATCCGCTTTGAGGATGTGCTCACCCAGCTGGAGGAAAAGCGCCAGAGTCTGGAGAAGGATAAAGATGAGGCTGAGAGGCTTCGCACCCAGCGGGAATCCGATGCCAAGCGCGCGAGAGAATTCCGGGAACAGATGGAGCGCGCCAAGGAGAATGCCCGTACCCGTGGTGAGGCGGAGGCGCGGCGGATCATCCGTGAGGCAAAAGCTCAGGCGGATGCCATTTTTGAGGAGCTTAACCAGCTGCGCCGCGAACAGGAACGCGCTGCCAACTGGCAGAATGTGAATGATGCCCGCGCCGCTATCCGCGCGAAACTGAATCAGGCGGAGGATGATCTTCACTTCGTGGAGGAAAAAGAGCCTATTCCCGCACCCAGCCGTCCTATTCAGGTGGGAGATCTGGTGGAATTGGGCGGTACCCGCACCAAGGCCACCGTTACCGGTGTAAACGGGGATAAGCTGCAGCTTTCTGCAGGCAATATGAAGCTTACGGTGAAGGCAAATGAGGTTCGCCTGATCGAGGAAGTGGAAAAGCAGGAGAAAAAGCCTACCCGCCATGTGGCGACAAACCTGCGTTCCTCCGGCGGACGTGCCGCCAGTACCGAACTGGATATCCGCGGCATGATGACCGATGAAGCCGAGGTGGTAGTGGATCAGTTTATTGACCACGCTGCCATGAACAAACTGAACTTTATTACCATCATCCACGGAAAGGGAACCGGTGCGCTGCGCAAGGCCGTGCAGCAGCAGCTGAAGCTGCACCCGCTGATCAAGACCTTCCGCCCCGGCCGCTTCGGCGAGGGCGAAGATGGAGTGACAATTGCCGAACTGAAGTAAGTTGCCCTCGCCGAAATCGCCGCTTTTGCGGCGTACAAGCGTTTTGCGAAGCAAAACCTTGGATGCGGGCGGATTCACTTCGACCGCATCAAGTGACAGTACGGGGTCCCCGAAGCGCTCTGCGCTTTGGGGCGAGGGTGAAGATGGAGTGACAATTGCAGAGCTGAAATAACAGTAAAAAAACAGGCACAGCAGATCTTTCTGCTGTGCCTGTTTTTTATGTTCTGTGTCCGGATGAGATATTAAATCACTTCATCAAAGCGGAAGTAACGCAGGGTGTTGTTGTAGCTGATATTTTCTACCATACGACCGAGGGTCTTCATATCGGCAGGATACTCGCCATCCTCCACCAGCTGACCGAAGAGGTTGCACAGGATACGGCGGAAATACTCGTGGCGGGTATAGCTCAGGAAGCTGCGGGAATCGGTGAGCATACCAACGAAACCGCCCATATTACCCAGGCTCATCAAGCTGATCATCTGTGCCTCCATGCCGGGCTTGTTGTCGTTGAACCACCATGCGGAACCCTGCTGGATCTTGCCGGCAATGGGGCTGTCGGTCTGAAAAGCACCGATGATGGTGCCGATCACACCGTTATCGGAGGGATTCAGAGAGTACAGAATGGTCTTGCCCAGTGCGCCCTCGTCCTCCAGTGTACCCAGCAGTGCGGAGAGTCCGGCTGCGTTGGGCGCATCGTTGATGGAGTCGTAGCCGGTATCGGGGCCGATCTTGCGGAACATCTTGCGGGAATTGTCGCGCAGGCATCCGAAGTGCAGCTGGTTGACCCAGTCGCGCTTACTGTACTCCTTGCCCACTGTGATCAGGAGCGCGGTGTGGTAGGCCAGCTGCTCATCGCGGGTGATAGACTCACCGGCCTTGGCACGAACGAAAATGCTGTTCAGAGTCTCCTCGTCCGCTTCCACACAGAAGCAGAAGTCCAGACCGTGGTCGGACACGCGGCAGCCGCGCTGGGCAAAGTACTCAATGCGGTCCAGCAGGGCGCGGCGCATATCATCCATGGAGTTGATGGCATAACCCACCACCTGCTCCAACTGTGCCACATAGGCGGGGAAGGTGGGCTTGTCGGCACGCATAGCCTTGTCGGGACGGAAGGCAGGCAGTACCGCTGCGGGGGAGGTGGGATCGGCTGCCAGCAGCTCATGAGCCTTCAGATCGTCCACAGGATCATCTGTGGTGCAGATCAGCTTTACGCCGGACTTGCGGATAATTCCACGGGCAGACATATCACTGCGGGCCAGAATGGCATTGCACTTCTCGTAGATCTCCATGGCGTTGTCGCCGGTGAGAGGCTCGGTGATATCAAAGTAGCGCTGCAGCTCCAGATGAGTCCAATGGTACAGGGGGTTACCGATCAGGTTGGGCATAGTCTCTGCCCACTTCTGGAATTTCTCGGCATCGCTTGCCTCACCGGTGATATAATACTCCGCAACACCGCAGGAACGCATAGCGCGCCACTTGTAGTGATCGCCGCCCAGCCACACCTGAGTGATGGTATCGTAGCGCTTATCCTCATAGATCTCCATGGGATTGATGTGGCAGTGGTAGTCGATGATCGGCATCTTGGCGGCATGCTCATGGTAGAGCTTTTTTGCTGTTTCTGTCTTCAGCAGAAAATCCTTGTTCATAAATGCAGACATAGCATTTACCTCCTGTTCGTGGTTGCGGTTTGTAGATACAAAACCTTTCTTACTTGTATCATAATACAATCTTCCGCAGCCGTCAAATGGTTATTCACCGACCGCCTTGTTGGTAAGCATAGTGCCGACCATTTTCAATATGCTCGGCTTATCCATGCCGGTAGATTTCTCACCCAGCAGCATGACCTGCTTCTGCTTTCTGCCGGAGGGCTGCCAGCGGGGCAGGTCGCCGCCGTTGGGATCGCCGGAAGTGACGAAATTGCACAGATACTGCACCATCTGCTCACTGAGTGCATAGTCCTTCTCCTCCATGGGACGCCAGCAGTTGGGCAGCGTACCGAACCAGTACCACAGGTCGGAAGAGTGCCATGCGCCGTTCTCGTCGCCGGGCAGCTGACGGTCAAAGTACCAGGTGTAGCTGTCCTTGCGCTGAACGGAGCACCACTTTTTGGACATGCTGTGCAGGATGGGAGGCATCATATCCTCACTGGTGGTACCGGACATATAGTGGATATCGTGCTGCTTTCCGGCAGAGAGCTGTTCAACACCGGTGCCGACTACCAAGCGGCCGTCGATACAGGGGAAACAGCCGGGATTGCGAAGCTCCTTCTTCGTTTCGTTCCATGCTTCAAAGAGCTTCTCGGGAGCGAGAGCGCGAAATTCAGCCAGTGTCTTGCAGCCTGCGTGCTCCATGGCCTTCTGCCAGAAGGCGTAATTTTTCTCAGCAGGAGCAGCGGAAAGTATTTTACTGACACCGCCGCCGCTGGACATAACAGCATTTTTGAACAATCCTTCGGACAGAGGGCTCAGGCAGTGCTGCTGAACACTCATGCCGCCTGCGCTCTGACCCATAATGGTCATATTGTCGGGATCACCGCCAAAGGCCGCGATATTGTGCTTGATCCAGTGAATGGCGGTCAGCTGGTCGAAAAGGCCGTAGTTTCCGGTGAAGCCTGCTTCCTCCTTCAGCTGGGGAAGGCACACAAAGCCCATGGGGCCCAGACGGTAGTTTAAGGTCACACCGATCACGCCCTTCGTGGGCCACACAGGGCCGTCAAAGTGCTTTTCGTGTCCGCAGCCGCCGGTGAAGCCGCCGCCGTGAATATAGATCAGTACGGGGAGCTTATCACCCTCTTTGGCGCTCTCAGGGGTAAAAATATTCAGGAACAGGCAATCTTCGTTATAGGTGTAGGTCTCACCCTTGCGGAACTCATTGTAGTAGAAGACCTTTTTCAGGTTTTCCTCTTCATTGTAAAAAGAGCGGGGCTGATAGCTGCAGGCACCGTACTGCGTGGCATCGTAGACACCTTCCCAGCCTGTCACCTCGCTGGGATACTCCCATCGGCCGGCGGTGGCATAGCGAATGCCTTTATAGGCGACAGTGCCGCTTACGCGCCCGGTGCAGCCCTGCACATCGCCGCAGGGGGTTGTGATGCGGTAATCCATAAATAGATACTCCTTTCAACAGGGAAAAGCGGCACGGCTTTTCTGCCATGCCGCTTTAGCGTTGCATTTAGTTGGTAGTCTCAAGATTCTTGGCAGCCTGCTCAGCCTTCTTGGCAGCCATTTCGGCACGAACCTCGGGGGTGATGTTCCAAACAAACTTGAATGCGGCCCAGGAACCCAGAATGAACACAGCGGGAACCAGCACACACAGAGCCTTCAGGCCAAAGACCGTGCCTGCGCTCTGGGTCGTTGCCTCAGCATTAAAGCCAATAAGGCCAAGGATATACAGACCGGAGGAGCTGCCGATAGCATTACCGATACGGCGGCTGAGGTTGAAGGTACCGTAGATGGAACCCTCGGTGCGCTTGCCGGTGATGTACTCGTTGTAGTCGATCGCCTCGCCGACCAGACCCCACTGCATCTGAATGGAGACCATGGACATACCGGAACCGATACCCAGGATCACACCGTGAACCAGAGGAGGAACCTCCATCACCAGGTGCATGCCGAACAGGGCAAGGCAGATAGCGCCGCCGACCAGCAGAGAGTAGCGGATCAGCTTCTCCAGACCCAGCTTCTTGCAGATAAAGGGAACCGCAACCATAGAGCCGATCATGAAAGGAGCAGACAGCGCGGAGGCGATGGACTGGTAAGTAATGTCGTCATACACCGCGGTGTACATAAAGCCGCTGATGTTGGAGACCAGATACTGCATGGTGCAGATGCAGATACCGTGGATGCACAGTGCCACAAAGGCGCGGTTTTTTCTGACAACAACGAGAATATCGGAGAACTTGATGTCATCAGCCTTGGTTTCACTGCTTACGACGGCGCGTTCTTCTGTCCAGAAGTAGTGCATCAGGCAGACAACAAAGCCGATCACGGCACAACCGGAACCAACGATCATATAGCCGGTGGAGGAGGACTCGCCGAAAATACCGAGAATCGCGGGACCAATCATACCGGGGATCATGTTACCAATCATGGAACCGACACCGCGGGCGGAGGACAGGGACGCACGCTCAGCATCATTGGTGGACATAGCGGACAGCAGGGAACCCATGGGGATGTTGAACATGGTGTAGGCACCCTCATAGAGGATCTTGAAGAAGAACAGTGCTACCAGCAGGGGGATACCGTCCATAAAGGTAGGAACAGTCCACAGCGCGATAGCGGAAACTGCCAGCATGGGGGTGGCACGCAGCAGCCAGGGGCGGAACTTGCCGCGCTTGTTCTGCTTCTTTGCGAATGCCTTGTCCATCAGCGCGCCCATCATGGGATCGTTGATGGCGTCCCAAATGGTCCAGATCAGAACAAGGGTTCCCAGCAGAACGGGATCGATCTTCAGCACATAGGTGCAATAAAGGTTGAAGGTGTTGGCCATCAGAGCAAAGGTCATGCAGCCGCCCCAATCGCCGAACATATAGCCGAACCAGTGCTTTGCACGAAGTCCGTTTTTAGGTGACTTTGCCATAGAGAAACCCTCCTTATTGTGAATGGGTTCATTTTATCATACCGAAGCCAAAAAGTAAACACACAGACCCGCCGAAAACCGACAAGCCTGTGTGTCTATATTTACCAGTTAATGACGTTATTCCGCTGTTTTCACGCCGCTGAACAGATTGGCTCCTGCGCGGATCTCAAATTCAGCCGTGAATTCTCCTGTCGCACCGGAGTTACCCGCAAAGCCGCCGGGGCCGCGTCCGCCGCCCTCGGGAGGGATCTCACCGTCCGGCGGCTCCTGCCCGTCAGGGCGGGGCATCTCACCGTCAGGGCGCTCCCCATCAGGAGGCTGCTGTCCATCCGGCGGCGTTCCGCCGGGCATGCCCTGCATACCGGGACCACCCGTCATGCCGCCGCTCATACCCGCCATCTGCTGAGTGCCGCTCCACAGGGTGTAGGTGCCGGCGTTCAGCTCCGCGCTGCTGACAACAAGAACGGAATAGTTGTTGGCAGGGGCTGCTTCCAGTACAGTGTTACCCTTCTCGTTTTTCAGCTGAACGGGTTTGCCGCCCCGCTGCTCGGCAGCGAAGTTGAACACAGCGTAGGTCTCGCCGCCGCCCTCAATCGCATCGAGCATATGTCCCGCGGCGATCACGGTGCCGCCATTAATGTGGATACCCATATCGGAGTCAATGCCCGCGTCCGCACTGGTGGCGCAGGCGGAGGCGATCACCGTGCCGCCGTTGATCACCAGCCAGCCGTTGGAGTCGATGCCGTCGCCCTCTCCGGTTTCTCCTGTCACCTGAATGGTCAGGGTGCCGCCGTTGATGGTGGTGACAGATACGCCATCCTCGTTGGTGTTGATGCCGTCATTTCCGGAGAAGATGTTGATATGACCGCCGTTCACAGTCAGGTGGCACTCGGTGTCTAGTCCCTCATTCTCGGCATAGATGTTCAGAACACCTGTCCCATCTTTGCCGCCGCCGATATTCATGGACATTTTGGAGTAAAAAGCGCCGTCGTACTTGTGGAGCTTTTTGGCGTCCTCCACTTCGGTTCCGGCCTCGTTGAGCACAACACTTTCACTCTTATAGATGCGCGCCACATAGGAGCCGCGCACTGTGTTCACTGTGCCGTCGGCAATAAACACATTGGCGCCGGCTGCAGAGGTGTCCACGTCCTTGGTGGCTTCATCGGCATCTGTATTGCCGCACTCATAGACCCGATAGAAGATTACCGCGGGTGCTACTTCACAGGTGATATCCACACCGTTTAAAATCAGAGTGACCACCGCGTTGGGGTCATCCTCCGCATCCTCGCCCAGATCCACCGCGATCTGCCCCTGACTCAGGGTGCCGGTAATGCGGTAAGCACCGGGCTTTGTGATATGCACTACCGTATGGGCGGCGGCATCGGCGGCGCTGTGGGCATCCTGCGCGGTTCCCTCGCCGTAGGTGAAATCTTTGCCCTCTTCATAATAGACAATATCGCTTGCGGTATATACTGCGCTTGCGCTGTCATTTCCGGCGCTCATGCCGTCCACAGTAACCGCGGTGTCGCTCAGTACGATCTCCACCGCATCATCAGGGATCTCGTTGCCGATGGTCTGCTGTGCGGTGCAGCCTGACAGCAGTAAAGTGGCTGCCAGCAAGGCAGCGGTAAGTTGTTTTGTTTTCATATTGGATCAACCGTCCTTTCCAATGGAAACTATATCCACCGTTTGTGACAAGGCCGCAAACTCGGCGTGAACAAACTGTTAATAATTGGAAACAGTGATTCTCAGGCAACATGATCATACCACATTCCCCGCTCGAAATACAACGGCTGCCTGCCGGGAAACCGTTCTTTTGATTTTTTATTGAAAATTTTCCGCTTGGTGGTGACAAACCGCACCCCAAAGGCGTATTCTTAGTGAAAGCTTTCAAGAACGAGGTGAGATCGTGGACAGAACTTCATTTCGTGCGCTGGCGGAGACCTATCAGGATATGGTCTACCGCATCGCGCTGAACTCATTCAGGAATATTCAGGATGCGGAGGATGCCGTGCAGGAGGTCATGCTGAAGCTATATCTCCGCAAGGAGCCATTCGACAGCCGGGAGCACGCGCGTAACTGGCTGATTCGGGTGACACTGAACTACTGCCGCGGCGTATGGCGCAGCCCGTGGCGGCAGCGGATATCGCTGGAGGAGTTGACAGTGGCGATTCCCTTTTCTCGCCCGGAGGATGGGGAGCTTTTTCAGACTGTGATGGAACTGCCGGAAAAACACCGGACGATCCTCTACCTCTTTTACTATGAAGATCTGTCTGTGCGCGAAATTGCCGAGGTGTTGCACCTCAGTGAAACGGCGGTCACATCCCGCCTGTCCCGTGCCCGGCGGGTACTGAAAAAAGAATGGACGGAGGCAATGAATGATGAATGCTAAAAAACGCTACAAGGAAGTTTTTTCCCAGATCCACTCAACAAAGAACTTTGATTGGGAGAACATGTATATGAATAAACCAAGCAAAACCATCTCAAAGCGAATCCTTTGCGTCGCGGCGGCCACCGTGTTGCTCAGCGCCTTTTGCCTGACAGCATACGCCACCGATTTCTTCGGCCTGCGCGATCTTCTGCTGCCGCAGCAGCACGAGATCAAGCTGCCCGCGGATACCGACTCTCCCAACGGGCAGGCGCAGCAAGTAGAATCAGTGGATGTGATCCTTTTGGTGGGCTACAGTGACACACCGGAAGCGAAAGCCGCCGCTGAGTGGCAGGCTTTTCTTGCAGGTTATGATGACGGCGGCGCACTGGAGCAGATCGGAAACTCCCCCACCGGCTTTGAGGAAATGTACGGTCTTTACCTTGTCTATACGCAGGAAATGGCAGATAAGCTGGATGAGATCACCGCCAAATACAGGCTGAATCTTCATTCTTCCATGCTGATCGTGTCCAAGGACGAACTATTGGGACAGGCGGGCGGAGATTTCTGCGGAGAAAACAGCTTTGGTGTTGCCTATCTGTATGAGGACGGCACTTTCGGCTTTGACGGCGCGATCGAACTGGAGGACTACGGACTTTTGGACTACCAGTTCCTGCGCGCTGTCCGCGGGAGCTTTACAGACACCCTGCTGAACATTGGTGATGCAAACGACTACACCGAGTGGCGCTACACTACCCGGAGCGGAGTGCCGGTGACACTGGCGCTGGCAGGCTATAAGGCGCTGGTGATCGTTGACCTGCCGGACAGCTTCGTGACCATCAATGTGCTGGCCGGCACCGAGACACCGGAGAGCGATATTTTCTCCAACGGCTCACTGACAGCGGAAACTTTGGAGCGGTTTGCCGACAGCTTTGATTTCTCTGTTCTGACCCCTGTTCTGCCTTTTGATGCAGAAGCAATGCGGACGGCGCAGCAACAGAAGGAAGCACAGGAGGACAGCAGTAAATTCTGGACGATCACCGGTCTGGAAATGTGGCAGGCGCAGGAGTTCTATTGTGAATTGATCCGCAATATCGAAAACGGTGACCGCCAAGCCGTGGCAGAGAAGATTCTGTATCCCGCCACCGTGACAGTGCGAGAAGGAACAGGTCTGGCAGAAATCACTGTACGAAACGCAGAGGAATTTCTGGCCTATTATGATGACATCTTCACAGAGAGCCTGTGGTGGTACAGCATTATGGCTAACCAGTATACGAAGGAACGCGCGGATCTGTTCGCCCATGACGGAATGGTCGGCGCTGCCGGCGGTGCCATCTGGTTTGCACTGGCGGAAGGCGGGATCAGGGTGTTTACCGTTCAAAATAGTGACGGATACAGTGTCCGCTGCGGCGCATAAGAGAAATTGAACCAGCAGCTCCTAAATTTGAGAGCTGCTGGTTTTTTCTCTTGACATTTCGTACTACTGGTTGTAGTATGTAGGTACTACAAGTTGTCGTACAGGAGGTTTTTCTATGTCTGATTTGAAAATGGGAACTGCCGAGGCAAGATTTGCCGATGTGATTTGGGCAAATGAGCCGATCACGTCCGGTCAGCTCGCCAAGATCGGTCTCACGGATTTCAACTGGAAGAAGACCACGTCACATACAGTATTAAAGCGTTTGTGTGAGCGCGGTCTGTTCAAAAATGAGGGCGGCACAGTGACAGCGCTGATCTCCCGGGATGAATACTACGCCCGCCACAGCGAGCAGTATGTGGAGGAGACCTTTGGCGGTTCTCTGCCTGCGTTCCTTGCCGCGTTTGGAACGCGCAAAAAACTTTCCGACAAGGAAATTGAGGAGCTTCAGAAAGTGATCGAAGGCATGAGGAGGTGACAGGATGCTGGATACTGTCTATATGCAGATTTTGGACATGAGCAAAACGGCAAGTATCGTCATACTGGCTGTACTGCTGATGCGCCTTATTTTGAAAAAAGCGCCGAAGGTATTCTCCTATGCCCTTTGGGCAGTGGTTCTGTTTCGGTTGCTTTGTCCGTTCAGTATAGAGACTCCGGTGAGTGTTGTGCCGGAGATGCCGTCCGTTTCTCAGGATTATACGCTGTCCGAAGAACCGATCTCTGTGGCGGAGGCGGGTATGGCGGCGTATCGGGCTGTGGGTGATGCGCTCAACGGCGGTCTGGGTGTGCAGCATATCCAAACAACAGAAAAAGATGAAACCGGAATGACCCGGTATGTCACCACAGACTGGTGGAGCGTCTGGATCCTGTTCGGGCAGTATGTATGGGTGGCCGGTATCTTCGGTATGCTGCTGTACAGTGCGGTATCTTACCTGAAAGTCAGAAAGAAACTTCTTGTAGTTGTGCCGCTGCGGGATAACATCTTCGTTGCAGATGATATCAAGTCGCCCTTTGTGGTGGGCCTGTTCCGCCCGAAGATCTATCTGCCCTGCAATCTGGGTGAGAAAGAGCAGGAATATATCATTCTCCACGAGCAGCATCACATCAAGCGGCTGGATCATGTCGTTAAGGCTTTGGCGTTTCTTGCTTTGACGATCCACTGGTTCAATCCTTTGGTTTGGCTGGCTTTTGTTCTTGCAAGCAAGGATATGGAGATGAGTTGCGACGAGGCGGTGATGGGTAAGCTGGGCGGCGATGTGCGGGCGGATTATTCCGCCTCACTCCTGACACTTGCCACCGGACGGCGCATCATCGCCGGCACGCCATTGGCATTTGGCGAGGGGGATACCAAGGGCCGCATCAAAAATCTTGCCAAATGGAAGAAGCCTGCGGTGTGGGTGGTGATCCTGTCAGTGGTCGCCTGTATCGCACTGACGGCATGTTTGACAACGGATCCAAAAGCAGAAGAACCCTCGCAGGAGTCTCCGGAGAATCCCGCAGCTGAATCCTTCAACATAGCCGGCAGGAGATTTGTTTATGAGAAGGACGGATTTATGGGTGATTTCACGATCACTCTGAATGAGAATGGAACGTTTTCATATTACGAAGGGCCTTTAAGCAGTTATTTGGGCTTTGGTACCTGGACACGCGAAGGAAATCTTCTTACTCTAACGGACACCGGGGGCTATCCATTTGTCAATCGGTTCCTTATTGATGGAAAAATGCTGATCTTTGTCGCTGAGGGATCCACTAATTTTCTTTATGTTAAGGTGCAGGATGGAGAGAGGTTTTTCGTTTCGGATGCCGAACAGCAGAAGGATACCATCGTCAGCATCACCGACCCCACAAAGGACGGAGAATTCGCCTACGACGATGCACTGGAGAAATTCTTCGAGGACGAGGTAAACGAATACTTCTTCAGCGGCATTTACAGCCAGTATGTAATCGTTCATTATGCGGACGGAACGAGTGAGGATATCGTCTCCGCGCTGAATAGCGGCAGGGCGACCATTGCCGATCTGGATCGGTTCGGCGTTCGCTACCGGGCGGAGCCAAAGCCGGTGGATCTCTCCGCTGCCATTATTTCCGCCATCATCGACCACTACCGCTCCGCCGACCCTACCGGTCTGTACAACTGTGCCAGCTTCACACTGCTCATGCAGGAAGAACTGTGCTTTGACAGTGATCCTCCTTTGCCGAATCAAGTAACCGTTTACGGCATTGCGCTCTATCAGGCATATTCCTTCTATGAGGGCGTGATTCGCGAGATACAGGGGCATCACGGGGCGGTCGCGCTTACCTTTGAGGTGCAGGACGGCTCGTACCGTCTGCTGGAATACTGGGAGCCGCAGGACGAAGAGGATATTCGCAATAAATTCCCCGATGAGATTGAGGACAAGGCAATGGATCAGTCCCAGTATCTCCTGCAGCAAAAACAAAGCTGCTATAAGCAGGCGGCGGCATACAGCGGACTTGATGTAAACGCAGCCATTGAGCAGCTTCTCGCGGTTATCGAATCCTCTCCGCTGCACTCCTCCCGACCCGGTGATTATATTGATGCCCATCCTGTCGAGTATCAGGAGCTTCTTTGGTACGGAGACTATACCCTGCAGTATATTTTCTCCAAATTCCTGGAAGGCGACCAGATCGGTCTGCGCGGACACATTATGCGCGCGCTTTTGGATGATCTGGCTCCCGAAGCGCAGCTGCGGCTCTACGCCATGACCGGGCAGGACTATTTCGACGAGTGGATGGCAGGCGCTATCCGCATCAGCGAACAGCACGATATGAACTGGATCGAAGAAAACCAGCCCGCTGTCCGGCTCCTCCTCCGGATGATCGGCAAATAACAGAAACGCACCCCGCTTGCCTTTTTGCAAGCGGGGTGTTTATGACTTTTTGGGTCAATTCTTCTGCAGCATTTCTTCAAACACGTCGGTAGCCACCGGGCGGGAATAGTAGTAGCCCTGCAGACAGCAATTTTTAAACTGACGCAGGAAATCTACCTGAGTAAGATGCTCAACACCTTCCACAACAACCTTAAGTCCCATGGTCTGTGCCATCTCGATCAGCGCCTTCAGAATGATCTGACTCTTATTCTCTTCGCCGTCCAGGAATCTCAGATCCATCTTAATGATATCCAGCGGCATTTCCTTCAGCATATTGAGGGAGGAATAACCGCTTCCGAAATCGTCCATGGCGATTTTAAAGCCGTCCGCCTGAAGTTCGCGGATCGTCTGGAAGATATTCTCCGCAGCCTCTCCGCAGATGGACTCTGTGATCTCCAGTTCGATATCCTCAGGCTCCAGACCGTATTTGTGGATCAGCTCGCGCAGCTTGCCGCGCAGTTCGCTGTTATAGAAATGGATGCGGGACACATTGACAGAGATAGGAACGGTCTTTAAGCCGCTTTGTTTCAGCTGTGCCTGCAGGCGGCAGGTCTCTTCCCAGACAAAATAGTCCAAAAAGGCGATAAAACCGTTTCGCTCAAAGATATTGATGAACACACCCGGAGAAACCGTTCCTTTTTTGGGGTGCTGCCAGCGGACCAGCGATTCGCCGCCGATGATCTGCTGGGTTTCAGGATCGTACTTGGGCTGAACGACGGTGTAGAACTGCCGGTCGGCCAAAGCCTGCTCCATTTCCACCTCGATCTCCTGCTCCAGCAACGCCTGCTGATGCACGCTGTCGTTGTAGAAGCGAATGTAATCCACATAGTGATTGGTCTTGTCGTGCGCTGCTTCCAGTGCCCGGTCACACATAACGTTTGCGGGCAGAGTCTTGTCCTGCACCGGGAATACGCCGTAGACCACACGGATATCCATGTTTCCAAGGAAGGATTTGAAGGATTTTGGGAAATCGATCCGCTCAAATTCAGATTTGGGAATACAGATGTAGTAGTGATCCATCACGAAACGGGCAAAGACCATTTTCCCGTGCTCGTCCAGCTGCTGCAGCTGCATTCCGATATCCTTAAGCAGTCGGTCGCCGATGTTCATACCGTAGTGTTCATTTACGATCTTAAAGTTGGAGATATCTACACTGACAATGTACATATCCTCATTGGATTCCAGTATGCGGTCCTTTGCGATTTTGTAGAACGAGGGGCGGTTATAAAGACCTGTGATCACATCCCGTTCTACTTTGCCGCGCAAAGCCACCTCACGAGCTGCAAGGGCATCGCTGCGGCGGTTGATATCGTTGTAGGTTCTGGCCAAATAGCGGAACTCATAGGCACCGGTCTCCCGGAACAGTGTGTGCTCCTGCACACTGCGGATGCACCCCTGCAGCGGGCGGATCACCAGCACAGTGATCACAAAAAAGGTTACCGCACTCAGGAATACCAGTACACTGAGCAGCGTGCGCTGGGTGGAGATGGCATCGTACAGACTGTCCTGTCCGTTGCTCAGCTGCTCTTTGGTTGTGTCCAAAATACCCCGGGTGAACGCATCCAAATGCGCATAGATCTTGTTTTTCGTGACCTGATAGTCTGTATGGAAAACGATCTCGCGGGCTCTTTCGATCTTCGAGCGCGGTGACAGCATGCTGTCAATGCTCTCCAGCACAGTATCTTCCAACATAGGATGCCGGAGCGTTTCCTCATGTCCCTTCGCCTCAGCCACCAGTTTGATGGCATAGAGCTCACGGATCATCAGCGCGTCGGATTCCTGAACCGCCAGTGTCAGATTGACCTCTTCGGAAGAGAGGATGGAGTGCTCACGCATCACCCCAATCGCCTTCTCGCGGCTGTTGGTGACAGCGATCTCCTCGAAGTACTGAAGGGCATACGTCTCGTCCTGGGTCTCCACATACATCCGCACCTGTTCCGTCAGATAGTCGGATGCTCTGAGAACGGTTCTCGAGGCTTCCTCCAGACGCATATGGTCATCGGTCAGCCGAACCAGCTCTTCGTAATTTTTAGTTGTGTAGGTCGTGGCCGTCAGCAGACAGACATACAGTACACAGCTGACAGTGATGATCAGTGTGTTGAATGACTTGATCCTGAGGCCCTTCCATTCCCACTTTATATTCTTCATATACTGTCTTCCCTGAGCAGAATAATAACGTACCGCTTTTATTGTAGTCTTTTTTTGTCATATGGCAATAGTTTTTATACATTTTTTTGTGTTAATTTATAAATTTTATCAAAAAGTAACAGTGTCTTGTCACCATTGGCAGTTCTCGCACCGCACACAGCGTATACTATTCCGTACACCGAAAGAAAAAACTCCCCGCCTGCGGATGCAGACGGGGAGTAATTTTATCTTATGCTATGCGCTCAAAAAGAATCAGCGAGGATTCTTGATAGCAGCCTGAGCGGCAGCCAGACGAGCGATGGGCACACGGAAGGGAGAGCAGGAAACGTATGCCAGACCGGTGTTGTGGCAGAACTCGACGGAGGAAGGATCGCCGCCGTGCTCGCCGCAGATACCCAGCTTGATCTCGGGACGGGTGGTGCGGCCCAGCTTGCA
>JAZLEB010000122.1:0-5212 GCA_045615065.1 Candidatus Pelethomonas sp.
GGGCTCCGGCGGGCGGACCCTTTATGTAATTTATCGATTTCCGCTGCAGCCGCTGCAGTTTCCGGAGCAGGTACCGCCACTGGGGCAGCCAATGCATTTTTGCCCCCTCTTCTTTGCTTTGTACACATACAGCGCAGCGCCACCAATGATCAACAGCAAAATACCGATCAGAATATAATTTTCCATATTACTTACCCTTCACACCATACTCTGCCTTGACCTGTCTGTCAGCTCTGACACAGAGGAAAATCAGCACTGCGGCAAATGCCAGCACAAAGCAGCCTCCGCCGATAGCAGCGCCAACACCCAGTGTCTCGGGCGCGGTAATCAGTGTACCGATGGTATAAACCAGATATCCCACCGTATAGCCGGTGCCAAGCTGCAGTGCGATGCCGCCCCACAGCCACTTCTTTTGCTTGATCTCACTGTTCATGGCACCCAATGCTGCAAAGCAAGGGGGTGTAAACAGGTTGAACATCAGATAAGCCAGCGCAGCGACCTTGGTAATAGCAAACGCGGCAGCAACCTCAGAACCGGCGCCTTCAGCCATTTCCAGAGCCTCAGTATCGATCAGATTGGAGATGCCGTAGCACACTGCCAGTGTACCGACCACATTTTCCTTGGCAATAAAGCCGGTAACAGCGGCCGCTGCCAACTGCCATGCCTTAATACCGATCACAGGAACCAACACTACCGCAATGGGGCCTGCAATGCTTGCAAGAATGGAGGTGTGCTCCATCCCCTCCTCTACCAGAGCGAGATTCCAGTCAAAAGATTGCATCACAAAGACAACTGCGTTGCACAGCAAAATGATCGTACCGGCTTTAACGATGTAGGACCAGCCACGGCTGCACATATCCATCACCGCGCGCTTCAGAGAGGGTGCCTTGTACTCAGGCAGTTCGATAATAAAGAAGGATTTACGGTTCTTATGACCGGCGATCTTATTGACCAGCAGCGCACCCAGCAGGATCAAAAGGATACCCACAAAGTACATCAGTGTACCCACCCAGCTCGCCTCACCAAAGAACGCGCCGGCAAACAGAGCGATCACAGGGAGCTTTGCGCCGCAGGGCATGAAGGGCGCCAGCATAGCGGTGGCATTGCGTTCACGCTCGTTGCGGATGGTACGGGCGGCCATAACACCGGGAATAGCGCAGCCAGTACCGATGATGAAGGGGATCACGCTCTTACCGGAAAGACCGACCTTCTTGAAAATAGGATCCAGCACAACAGTGGCGCGGGCCATGTAGCCGCAGTCCTCCAGCAGGGAGATAAGGAAGTACATGACCATGACCAAAGGCAGGAAACCCACCACAGCACTGACACCGCCGATAATACCCTCGGTCAGAAGCGCAGCAAGGAAGGGATTCGCATTCTCCAAAAGACCTGCCACCCACTCCTTGAACATATCGATCAGCGTGACCAGACCGGGAATCGTGAAGCCATTTGCGAATTCATATCCCTCCGCGATCCAGGGGCCCACCCATGCCTGGGAGATCTGGAACACCAGGAACATAACTGCAGCAAAAATCAAGAGACCACCCACAGGATTGGTGAGAACAGCATCGATCTTATCCTGGTAGTTTCTGTCCTTGGTAAACACAGTGCGCTTCTCCACCGCGGAGACGATACCGTTCACGAAAGCAAAACGCTTTCTGTCTGCCTCCTCAACAGCGCTTTTGCTGGAAAGATCCACCTCGCCCTGCAAGTAGGGTGCTTTCTGTCCTCTGCCGGAGAGTTCCACAGCTGCCTTGATAACCTCAGAAAGGCCGTCTGCACTGGTGGATACCGTCTCGATCACAGGGCAGCCAAGCTTTTCAGACAGCAGCTTCTCATCGATCTCGGTCTGTTTCTTTTCATTGATATCACTCTTGTTCAGCGCCACCACAACAGGAATTCCCAACTCCATCAGCTGAGTGGTGAAGAAAAGGCTGCGGCTGAGATTGGTGGCATCCACAATATTCACGATCACATCGGGATTCTCGTTTTTGACATAGTCTCTGGTAACGCTTTCCTCCGAAGTGAAGGGAGACATAGAGTACGCACCGGGAAGGTCTACAGCGATCAGATTTTCAAAACTGCCGCAGTAGTTCTTCTTGATGGGATGTTCCTTCTTTTCAACCGTAACGCCTGCCCAGTTGCCAACCTTTTCATTGCGGCCCGTCAGAGCGTTATACATCGTTGTTTTTCCGCTATTGGGGTTACCTGTCAACGCGATTCTCATTTATTTACCTCCTGAAATTTGATCCGTATCCCACGGATCTCTCAAAATTAATCTTATAGTTACCTATAGCTAACCGCTGGTCAAAAAGGCAATCAGCGGACTGCCACGGCAATTTACGCAACTACAATTGCCTCAGCCAGCTGATTGTCAATATTGTATCGTCCATCCTTAATGGACACTACACAGCTTCCCCTTCTGCGGGAAACCACTGTGATCGGCTCGCCGCTGTAACAGCCAAGCGAGAACAGAAAGCTATTCATATCCTCATCATCAGTTTCGATCTGCTGAATGATGTATTCTTTACCTTCCTGTGCATTCATTAATGTCATATTTATCACCCGATCTTTAACGTTTGCCGGCGCAGTTAGCCGAAGCTAACCGACTTCCTAATCAATAGTTAGCATTTGCTAACCTTTGATATCATACAATCAACTCCAAATTTTGTCAAGACCTTTTTTCACTTTTTCTTCTCCTGCCGTGCGACTTGAATTTTCCCGGGATCTATGATAAGGTAATAGCGAATCCACTATGGAGGAATCAGTATGAGTTTACACGAGTCCGGCCAGATGTATCTGGAGGCCATTTATATTCTTTCCCGCACTACTCCCCATGTGCGCGCCATCGACGTAGGCGAGCATTTGGGATATTCCAAACCCAGTGTAAGCCGCGCCATGAGTATTCTCAAACGGGACGGCTATGTGACCACAGACGAAACAGGCTGTCTGCACCTTACCGACGAGGGAATGCGTGTAGCCGAGTCCATGTACAGGCGGCATACCGTTCTGACCAAGCTTCTCACAGGTCTTGGTGTGGACGAAGAAACCGCTGCAGAGGATGCCTGCCGCATTGAGCATGTGATCAGCGAGCAATCCTTTGCCGCTATGCTCCGTCATCTGGAAAATCAGGGAATCTTTCCAAACAACACCAAGTAAGGAGGATGCCGACCATGAAACATATCAAATGGGCTGCACTTTTTCTTGCGCTCTGTATGCTGCTGTGCGCCTGCACCGAACCGGGCGGTAATGACACCGGAAACGATCCGGTCAGCAGTGGCGGTACGCAGACCAACGATCAGGGCGGCACAACCCAACCGGATGATGACGACGACAATACCGATTCCGTCTCCCTCCCCTCCGATCTCACCGTGGAACTGGTGATGGACTCAAGCACCGCCAATATTCTGCTCTCTTATCTCGACGATATGAATCAAAAACTCCGCGATGCTGTGGAGTCTATCGGTTATCAGCCGGACACCGTGACCATCACCTTCAGCACCGCCGGTGCCTATACAACCGACTCTCTGCGGGAAGGCGGCGTCGCTGTGGCCGTTCTGCCTGCACTGGATGTCATCACCTGCGACCACGCCCGCATTATTGCACTCAGCAGTGAGGAGATCCCTGAGACCGCCATTGCTGTATCCATGGCAGATGAAATCTTCTCTGAAGACTTCTGCTCTGTTCTCTACCGCGCATTCACCGAAACGGAAGCCGGCCGCGAATTTCTCGCCCTGTGCTGCGCCGATATCACCTTCACCGCTCCTACCGAGGAGATGTTGCAAACTGTACGCGACTATTTGGCGGAACTTGAGAAGAACAGCGGAGGACACGCCTGATGCCCACTCCTGTTCTCATTGCGCTTGGCATTGCAGCGCTGTTGCTAATCACACTTCTTGGGGTATGCATCTACTTTTTCAATTTCGCGCACCGCCGCAAAGACAATATGACCAACGAGCTGCTCTCCAGCGAGGTGCGCGTTGCCTACCACGACATGGTAGAAAGCGGCATGGCATACATCGCCGCCCATGAGAGCGAGGAGATCACCGTAACGTCCTTCGACGGATTGAAGCTGCGCGGTCTCTTTATCCCCGCCGAAAGGCCCCGGGGCTGCATTCTCTGCTTCCACGGATACCGCTCGGAGGGTCTGCAGGATTTCGCTCCCATGCCGGAATACTACAATTCTCTGGGACTTCATGTACTGATCGCAGATCAGCGCGCCTCGGGCAAAAGCGAGGGCAAATACACCACCTTTGGCATTCTGGAGCGTCGGGATGTTGTTACATGGGCAAACGAGATGAACGCCCGCCTTGGCGGCATGCCGCTCATTCTGGACGGTATCTCCATGGGCGCTTCCTCGGTAATGCTGGCAGCGAACGAAAAACTGCCCGCATCCGTTAAAGGCATTATCGCTGACTGCGGTTTCACCTCCCCGTGGGACATTATCGCCCATTGCGGAAAGCAGTGGTTTCACATTCCGCCGTTTCCTCTGGTATATATTCTCTCCGGCATGGCGCGTCTGTGCTTTGGTGAGGGCTACCGCTCCTGCTCCACGCTCACCTCATTGGCAAACAGCAACCATCCCCTCCTGCTGCTCCACGGCGGCGAGGATGATTTTGTTCCCACATACATGAGCGAGGAAAACTACAACGCAGCCACAGGCTATAAGCGCAAGCTGATCGTTCCCGGCGCGGGACACGGCATGAGCTATCTCATTGATCAGCCTCAGTGCCAGAAAATGCTGCAGGACTTTGTAGACTACATATTAAGCTGATCAAAGCAGCCGCTGCCTAAAGGCAGCCTCTGCTTTTTCTCGCGCTTATCCCCCGCAAAGGTTGACTCAGACGCAAGAAACAGGTATACTTAGTGTGATAAATTATATGTAAAAGAAGGTTCGTTATGGATCATTCGGTTATGGAACAATATAAGAGTGCCCCCCGCGACACCGCCACTGTGATCACTCTGGAAAACGGCGCCTCCATTGGCGGCGGAAACTTTCTGGTGATGGCAGGTCCCTGCTCAGTAGAGAGTGAGATGCAGATCATTACCGCCGCACAGGCGGTAAAGGCTGCCGGTGCAGCGGTCCTTAGAGGCGGAGCCTTCAAGCCCCGCACCTCTCCCTATGCGTTCCAGGGTCTAGGCTCTACCGGTCTGGAATATCTGAAGGTTGCCCGCGAAGTGACTGGTTTGCCCATTGGCACCGAACTGATGG
>JAZLEB010000123.1:0-6793 GCA_045615065.1 Candidatus Pelethomonas sp.
TTAACGCCCTCTCCGAGTGGCTGGTGGTTGAAGTCCACAAGAACGGTAAGATCCACCGCATGAAGTTCGAGCGTGGCAACATCGTGGAGAAGATGCACATTGTGGGCGACACGGACCACACCGGTACCACCGTCACCTTCAAGCCCGATCCCGAGATGTTCGACACCACGGTCTACAATTACGAGACCATCCACACCCGTATGCAGCAGCAGGCCTTCCTGAACGCAGGCCTCAGAATCTCTACGTCCGACAACCGTGAGGGTCACGGCGAGCGGGATGAGATGTGCTATGAGGGCGGTATCCGTGAGTACGCCGTGTGGCTCAACAAGAGCAAGACCCCCATCCAGCAGGATGTTATTTACGTCAGCGGCAGCAAGGATGATTCCGCTGTTGAGATCGCCGTGCAGTACAACGACGGTTACAGCGAGAACATTGTCTCCTTCGCCAACGATGTCCGCACCCCCGAGGGCGGTATGCACGAGGAGGGCTTTAAGCGTGCCCTCACCACCGTGCTGAACAACTACGGTAAAAAGACCGGCATCATCAAGGGCGACGATAAGGTCAGCGGCGAGGACTGCCGCGAGGGTATCACCGCGGTCATCTCTGTAAAGCTTACTGAGGCTCAGTTCGAGGGTCAGACCAAGGCGAAGCTGGGCAACGCCTACATCCGCACACTGGTCAACGCCGTTGTGACCGAGCAGATGGACATCTATCTGGAGGAAAATCCCAAGGTTGCACGCATGCTGCTGGAAAAGGCCATGATGGCAAACCGCGCCCGCGAGGCTGCCCGCAAGGCGAAGGAATCCGTGCGCCGCAAGACCGGTCTTGAGTCCGGTCAGATGCCCGACAAGCTGCAGGACTGCAACGAGCGCGACCCCGCCCTGTGCGAACTTTACATCGTCGAGGGTGATAGCGCAGCGGGCTCTGCCATTCAGGGCCGTGACTCCCGTTTCCAGGCGATCCTTGCCATGTGGGGTAAGATGCTGAATGTGGAAAAGGCGAGAGCCGACAAGGTCTATGGAAACGACAAGCTTTATCCTCTGATTGTTGCGCTGGGCGACGGTATCGGTGAGGAGTTTGATATCAACAAGCTGCGCTATCACAAGATCATCATTATGTCCGATGCGGACGTGGACGGCGCCCACATCCGTACGCTGCTTTTGACCTTCTTCTTCCGCTATATGCGCCCCCTGATCGAAAACGGCTACATCTACTCCGCAGTGCCGCCTCTCTATAAGCTGACCCGCGGCAAGACAGTGCGCGTGGCCTATTCCGATGCACAGCGCGATGCTGTGTCTGCCGAGATGCGCGGCGACAACGAGAATGCCAAGGTGGAGATCAGCCGCTTCAAGGGTCTTGGTGAAATGGATCCCCATGAGCTGTGGGAGACCACTATGGATCCCGAGCAGCGTTCTCTGCGCCGTGTGACATTGGATGATGCTGTGGAGGCTGACCGCGTATTCTCCATCCTGATGGGTGAGGAAGTGGAGCCCCGCAAGGATTGGATCCAGCGCAACGCCAAGTACGCGGATAATCTTGATTTCTAAGGAGGTGACGAAAGATGGCTCACAACAGAGATTATAAACCGGAGGACATATTGTTCCCCAATCAGGTGATCACCGAGTCCAACCTCGTCACCGAAATGCAGGACAGCTATTTGGAATACGCCATGAGCGTCATCATCGGCCGCGCGCTGCCTGATGTACGCGACGGTCTGAAGCCTGTCCACCGCCGCATTTTGTATACGATGTATGAAAGCGGTCTTACCAGTGATAAACCCTTTAAAAAGTCCGCCACCTGTGTCGGTGATGTTCTGGGTAAGTACCACCCCCACGGTGATGCTTCCGTATACGATGCCATGGTGCGTCTTGCACAGGATTTCTCCATGCGCTATATGCTGGTGGACGGCCACGGTAACTTCGGTAGTGTGGACGGCGATCCCCCTGCAGCTTACCGTTACACCGAGGCCCGCATGTCCAAAATCTCCGAGGAGATGCTGCGGGATATTGAAAAGGACACCGTGGACTGGGATCCCAACTTCGACGAGAGCCGCAAGGAGCCCCGTGTGCTGCCCAGCCGTTTCCCCAATCTTTTGGTGAACGGCTCCAGCGGTATCGCTGTCGGTATGGCCACCAACATTCCCCCTCATAACCTCACCGAGGTCATCAATGCCTGCATCTGTGTGCTGGAAAATCCCGATGCGGATCTGAACGACCTGATGGAGCATATTTCCGGCCCCGATTTCCCCACCAAGGGTATCATCATGGGCCGCAGCGGTATCCGCGCCGCCTACGCCACCGGCCGCGGCAAGGTGGTGGTGCGCGCCCGCACCGAGTTTGAGGAATTCGGTCAGAACCGCATGCGCATCATTGTCACTGAGCTTCCCTATCAGGTGAATAAGCGCCAGCTCATTAAGAACATCGCTGAGCAGGTAAAGGATAAGCGCATTGAGGGTATTTCCGACCTTCGTGACGAGACCGACAGACACGGTATGCGTATCGTCATCGAGCTCAAGCGCGATGCCAATCCTCAGGTGGTACTCAATACCCTCTTTAAGCAGACCGCGCTGCAGAGCAATTTCTCTATTATCATGCTGGCGCTGGTGGACGATCAGAAGCAGCCTAAGGTGCTGACGCTGCGTGAGATCCTGGACGAGTATCTGACCTATCAGGAAAATCTGCTGGTGCGCCGCACCGAGTATGATCTGCGCAAGGCGAAGGAGCGCGCTCATCTGCTGGAAGGTCTGCTCATCGCGCAGGATAATATTGATGAAGTGATCCGCATTATCCGCTCCGCTTACGATGACGCAAGAGAAAAGCTGATGGAGCGCTTCGGTCTCAGTGAAGTGCAGGCACAGGCCATCCTTGATATGCGCCTGAAGGCACTGCAGGGCCTGGACCGTGAAAAGCTGCAGGCGGAATTTGACGAGCTGCAGAAGAAGATCGGGTATCTCATGAGCCTGCTGGCAGACAGAGAGCTGCTGCGCGGTGTACTCAAGGATGAACTGACCGCCATCCGCGACAAGTACGGCGACGAGCGCCGCACCGAGATCGGCATTGTTGAGGATGATATCGATATCGAGGATCTTATCGAAGAGGAGCAGTGTGTCTATACCCTGACCAGCGGCGGCTATATCAAGCGTACCCCCGCCAGCGAGTACCGGGCGCAGGGTAAGGGCGGCAAGGGCAATAAGTCCATGTCCACCAAGGAGGAGGACAATGTGAACACCGTGTTCACCGCCTCCACCCATGACTATATCCTCTTCTTCACCAATACCGGCCGTGTCTACCGCAAGAAGGGCTATCAGATCCCCGAGTCCGGCAAGACCGCAAGAGGTACGAACATCGTCAACATTCTCCCCGTTGAGCCGGGTGAGAGTGTCAGCGCCATGATCCATACCCGCGATATTGTGAATGAGGATCGATTCCTCTTTATGATCACCCGTGACGGTACCGTGAAGCGTCTGCCTGTGGGAACACTGCGCAATATCCGCGCGAGCGGTATCCGCGCATTGAATCTGGACGAGGGCGACGAGCTGATCTCTGTCCGCGAGACGGACGGCGACTGCAATATCCTTATCGCAACCCATGACGGTATGGCCATCTGCTTCCACGAGACTGAGGTTCGCCCCATGGGCAGAACCGCTGTCGGTGTGCGCGGCATCAAGCTGCGCGAGGGTGACTATGTGGTCGGCGCTGCCCGCGCCCACAAGGGTAAGAATGTGCTGACGATCACCGAGCGTGGCTACGGTAAGCAGACTCCTGTGGAGGAGTACACTGTGCAGGGCCGCGGCGGCTTCGGCAATAAGAACTATAAGATCACGGAGAAGACCGGTAAGGTGGTCGCCGTGAAGGTCATCGACGGCAGCGAGGATCTGCTGGCTGTGACCGAGAAGGGTATCATGATCCGCACTGCTGTTTCCGATATTAAGGAGACCGCCAGCCGTGCCACCTCCGGCGTTATTGTCATGCGCTTCAAGGAGGAGGGCGACCGCATCATCTCCATCGCGCTCACAGAAAAAGAGCCGGGGGAGAATGAGGAAGGTATTGCTCCCGCTGAGGAATAAGACATGAAGAAAAGAATGCGTTATCAGCCCAGTAAAAGTCAGAGTATTTTTATTGGGATCGTTGGTCTTGTGTTCTGCTTTATCGGATTATTCCTTGTGATTCCTAATTTTGGGCTCTTCGGCATTTTCTGGACAGCCATTGCCGCTTTTATTACTGTGCGCTGTTTTGTTATGGCTGCCGGAAAAGCGGATATGGGCAGCTATGTCATAGAGGATGAAAGTGTTCCCGATGGGCAAAATAGCAAAAGCGCGGAAGAACGGTTGACTGCGCTTCAGAATCTCTATGACCGCAGATTGATCTCCACTGAGGAGTATGACGCCAAGCGCAAGGAAATACTTGAGGAACTGTAAAGTATGAAAACCGTTATTATTTATTCGGACGGCGCCTGCAGCGGTAACCCCGGTCCCGGGGGGTGGGGGGCGATCCTGAAGTACGGCGAGCACGAAAAGGAACTGTCCGGCGGCGAGGTCAATACCACCAATAACCGCATGGAGCTCACCGGTGTGATCCGCGCGCTGCAGCTACTCAAAGAGCCGTGCATCGTGGAGCTGTATTCCGACAGTAAGTATGTGATCGATGCCCTTGAAAAAGGCTGGGCAAAAGGCTGGCGGGCGAAGGGCTGGATCAAAGCCGATAAAAAGCCTGCACTGAATCCTGACCTGTGGGAGATATTGCTGGATCTGTGTGAAACGCACGATGTCCGCACCCACTGGGTCAAGGGACATAGTACCAATCCCTACAATAACCGCTGCGATGAGCTGGCGGTAGGGGAGTGGCAAAAGCTGAAATAAGAAAAACCGCACTGCAGAAACACTTTGCAGTGCGGTTTTCTGTTTTTGTGTAAATTGGAGTTTATCGGTGAGGTTAAGGTTAGCATAATCTCAAGCCTCCCTCTGACGAGGGAGGTGGATTTTGCGAAGCAAAAGACGGAGGGAGAGACCAAAAAGCAAGAACTTCCGGTGTATCTCTCCCTCAGTCTCGCTAACGCTCGACAGCTCCCTCGTCAGAGGGAGCCTTGCACACTGCACTTCAAAAACCCCGATAAACTCCAATTTTTCTGCATGTGCATTTGTTTATAAAACACAGAAAAAATCAGAGTTCATATGTGTAAAATCCAGCTTTTCATATGTATTTAACATATATTTAATAATTATTGTTCATTTTTGTCAAAAAATTGGAAAATTCGCACTCGGTTACATTATTATTTTGTTTTGTTTAATAATTGATAATAATGTAACTGTATGTTACTCTATACACGATAAATGATTAAAATTAAAAGGCAGGAGGATGTCTATTATGCAGACTACCATTGTAAACAGCATTGCCGCGGAAGAATTTGAAGCAATGCAGCAGCGGGTCATCCAGATGAGCACCGGAATCGATGACTTCGTCTACAATGAAATGCTGAACCATATGAAAAGCTACGATTCTGCCACCGGCAGACGAATCACCAGCTTTGAGTCCTCCGGCAACAATGAGTATTCTGTCATCTCTGTGATCACCGGTGACGGCGCTCCCGTCAATCTGGAGTTCATCAAGCCTGTGGACGGTGCTGATGACGCGCTGATTCTTTACATCCACGGCGCTGCGTATATCAGAAGATCCAACGATATCAATCTGAAGACCGCTGACCGCATGTGCACCATGACCGGTCACAGTGTGTGCATCCCCGATTATCGCATCGGTAAGGATTATACCTACGATCAGATGATCGCTGATGTGGTTGCCACCTACCGTTTCCTCACCACCACCGGCGGTTACGATCCCAAGAAGATCACCTTCCTTGCTGACTCCTCCGGCTGTGTGACCACTATGCAGTCTATCCGTGAATTCCCCAAGTTCAACCTGAGCGCACCCGGCAAGATCGTTTTGTGGTCTCCCATGGCGGATGAAAAGTCCGATGAGGAGCGTTTTGCCGAGGGTAAGTACAGAGATATCTCCTTCCGCTCCAACAACCTGTTCAAGGTTGGCGTTTCCACCTATCACAACGATATGTGCAAGGGCAAGAAGGTGGAGGATGTCTATCCCGTTTACGGCAACTACAGTAACCTGAAGGATACCAAGATCATGATCCAGGCCGGTGCTGAGGAAATTCTCCGCGAGGACGCCGAGCGGCTCTATGAGGTCTTCTGTAAATCCTGTCCCTGCGCGCTGGAAATGTATGAGGGTATGTTTCACAACTTCCAGACCTATTTCAGTGTCTGCGAAATGGCAAAGGTCTGCTGGAACCGCACCGTGGAGTTCATCACCAACAACTGATAAAAAAACACCTCCGGTTTAGGTGGGTGTCTGTAAAACAGTTAAATCCTTCCTATGAGATTTTCATAGGAAGGATTTTTGTTTACTCTTTCGATGCGGAAGCATCCAAGGCTCCCTCATCAGAGGGAGGCTTTGGTGCGGTGCAAAACCGCAGATCATACAACACACCGATAGGTGTATAGAAGTGCGCCCTTATCAGTTCGACAAATTGGAATTTGTTGTTCCACTACACTCAGGTATTATTCATACCAAATCTATATGATAGAAGTTTTTGTTTTCAGAAATACGAAATAATACTCCACCATTCTTTAAAATGACTTTATTGGAAGCTATATTGTCTGAATTTGCACCGATCTGGACTTTTTCAATGTTCAGTTTTTTACATTCATTCAATAGTAAGAATAATATTTGATTTCCATACCCTTTTCCACGTTCAGTGCTACGGATAGCATATCCAACATGCCCAC
>JAZLEB010000124.1:0-24886 GCA_045615065.1 Candidatus Pelethomonas sp.
GTGGGGGGGGGGGGGGAGGGGAGAGAGAGGGGGGGGGGGGGGGGGGGGGGGGGGGGGGGGGGCAGGCATGGCGGGAGAGTGCGCACGCTGCATACGAACAGGAAGTTCCCGCTCATAGCGAAGTTTGACCTCTTCCGCTTCCTCCTGGGGGCGATAGGTCAGCACGATTTCTTCATCGTAACTAAATTTCTGAAATTCCATAGTTTTGCTTCCTTTGTCTCGAATTAGAGGCTTTTGGCACTGTGAGGGTCTTCGGCGAGTTGCACGGTGAACGAGAATGTAGTCACACCGTCCTTACTGGTAACGGTTATGTTTTCGCGGTGCTGATCGAGAATGGTTTGTACGATATACAGTCCCAGTCCGACACCGTCTTTATCCACGCTGCGGGAACGATCGCTCTTATGGAACCGTTCAAACAACTTGGGAAGTTCTTCGGCATCGATGGTCAGACCGCGGTTGCTCACGGTGACCACTGCTTTGTTTCCTTGCTTGGTAAGTCCCAAAAATAGTGTGCTGTCAGCTTCTGCAAATTTTACTGCGTTTTCCAGCAGGTTGTAGATCACCTGCGTGAGGAGATCGTTGTCGCCCAAAACGATGACAGCATCGTCGGGGATTTCTACCTCGACATCAAGACCGCGGGAAGTGATCCGCCGCTCCATAGAAATCAGCACCCGCCGCATGGATTCGGAGAGATCGAAGGGATGCTTTTCTTTGATCATATCGATGTTCTGTAGCTGCGAAACATCCAGCATCCGTCGCACAAGACGGCTCAGCCGCCGGCTTTCCTCAGAAATAATGGTGAGATACTGACGTTCCTCCTGCGGGGAAATGACACCGTCCAAAATACCTTCTGCATAGCCGGCGATGGTGGTCATGGGGGTTTTTAATTCGTGGGAAACATTGGCGATAAAATCGCGTCGCTGTTGCTCAGTCCGCTGCAGGGAATCTGCCATGGCATTGAAGGCATCTGTCAGCTCGCCGAATTCATCGTCACGTCCGCTGTCGTACACGCGGGCATCCAGATTGCCATCAGCAAACTGGCGGGCAGCGCGGACAAGGGCGTTGATGGGCTTGATCTGCCGCGTGACGGCAGTGGCGGTCGCCATAAATGCCACCAGCAGAACAGTGATGGCGGTCATGGCGAAGATGCCGAGAAACGCGCGCCAGATCTCTGTGATGCGGTTAGGTTCGGTGATGGCGAGCACAGGACCTGCAACAGGTGATCCGTCCGGCGCTGTACGGGCTGGAACAGCCACCACGAAGCGCTTGCTCTCATAGATCCCCAGTGTTGTGAGACCCGTATAGGTTTCTCCTGCGGAAAGACAGTTGATAACATCCTCCGGGAGGGAGAAAAGCATGCCGTCTTCCAGTGTATCGTCGGTACTGATGAAGCGGTTTTGGGTGGGAACCCAGATAAGGAATTTGATGTCGGACATCTCCTGAGCCATGTCCACCAATTCCTCCAGTTTTTCACGCTGTGCTTCCCAGGCTTTGAGATAGTCGGCCTGGTCGCTGTTGGAATCTGCGCGGAGCTGCTCTTCCTGCCGGAGCTGCTCGCGCACCATTTCTTCTGTCTTGAGTGCCATGATACGGGCTTTCTCTTCCAACTCACGGCACTTTTCATTCATAATGTAAGTGTAGGTGAGAGTAAAGAAGGAGGTGCCCAGCAGGATCAGTGTCAGCGCTACCAGTGCTACATTGACACCAAACTGCTGCCAATATATGCCGTGCAGGCGTTTAGCAAATTTCTTCATAGAATTACTTAGGTTTGCCCAACAGCTCAAATTTATAACCCACACCCCACACAGTCTTGAGAGCCCACTGGTCGCTTACGCCCTCTACCTTTTCGCGCAGGCGTTTGATGTGGACATCTACTGTGCGGCTGTCGCCAAAGTAGTCAAAACCCCACACTTCGTCCAGCAACTGATTGCGGGTATAAACGCGGTTGGGAGTGGAGGCAAGGTGGTAGAGCAGTTCCAACTCTTTGGGCGGTGTGTCGATCTTATTGCCCGACACCGTTAGTTCGTAGGAATCGAGATTGATCTCGATATTATCAAATACCAGACGCTTCTTTGTGTCGTCAGGAATCTCGCTGCGGCGAAGGACCGCATTGATCCGGGCGATCAGCTCTTTCATTTCGAAGGGCTTGACGATATAATCATCCGCACCCATTTCAAGGCCCTGAATGCGGTCGAACACTTCGCTCTTAGCGGTGATCATGATAATAGGGGTGCGGCTGCTCTCGCGGATCTTTGCACAGACGCTCCAACCGTCCATCACGGGCAGCATGATATCCAAAAGGACCATGTCGGGGGTCACTGTACGAAACAGTTCCACCGCTTTTCCGCCGTCAAACGCGGAGTGGACTTCGAATCCCTCCTTCTCCAGATACATCCGGATCAGGTCGTTGATATTGTGGTCGTCTTCCACGACCAGAATCTTTCGTGCCATACATTTTCTCCTCTCTGGGTCTGCGGCACTGCGCCGCAGGATGCGATGGCAGTTCGCCTCATTTACAGTATAGCCATTCCTGAAAAATTTGCTTGAACATTCTGTAAATTAGTGTGTCAGACGCCAGGAGCAAAGCCGATACTGCGCCTCACTCAAGCGGTTGAGCAGAAAACCGAGTCCGCTGCTGCAGGAGGTGTCACTGCCCAGATACAGACTCAGGTCTTCCTGATATTTGCCGATCAGACGCAGAAGACTCTTGGCATCGTTATCGGTTTTCAGCGATATTTTACTGTGATCCAGCGTGGCGGTAACAGACACCAGACCTTGTTCCTGCAGAAGGGAAGATATATCTTTAGCGCCGTTGTACCACACCAACTGAAGGAGAGCGCAGGATGCACTGCGAACCTGTTCCCGGGCATACTGGATCTCGGACAGGACCTCGTCCTCTGTAGTGCTCTGCACGTACAGCGCTATGGCGTGACCATTGCCCAGGATCGCGCGAATCAGATCTCCGTCCTGCATTTGCTCCGCGGTCATGAGAAAGGTGATGGCGCTGCCGTCCAGTTCATGAAGAGCGGCGAAGGTGGATTCGCGGGATGTACTGCGCAGCAGCAGATAAAGCTTCTGACCTGCTGCGGCATGGATCGGCGGAGGTGTATCGGGGGTGTCGCCGCCGTCGTTGCCGGCGCCGCTGTCACCGTTTCCGGAATTGTTCTCGCTGTCGTTGAGCAGTTTTTCATAAGCGGCATATCTGGCAGCCATCATAGAAGCGGCGGCGCTGATGAAGCTTCTGTCATCCAGACAGACATTCTCGTTGGTGATGCGTACCAATGGAACGGTAGGGGTTTCGCTGATGCTCCAGTTCAGTCCAAAGAACTTACATGCCAGTTCCAACGGGAAAAAGATATATCCGCCCTTTTCAATGGCTTTTCCGGGGTATGGATTTCCGTCCTTGTCGCTGACACTTTGTGTGGCCAGATAGAATTGAAGCATAGTGGAGGAGGTATACAATGCCGCAAGATTCATGCTGTAATTGCGAATATAGCGCACACCGATATCGGTTCCGTCAAACATGGTCTGACAAACATAGAGGGTATTGCCGGAATAGAAAGGCATGGTCTCAGCATTGAGCGGCATCAGCTGATCGTTTACCGCGGAAAAATATACATTCTCCAGCACCGCTGCGCCGTGCTGTACTGTCAGTGATACTGTCATCAGCAGTGCCATCAAAAATGTTGCTGCCCGTTGACCTGTGCGTTTCATTCCGGTTCCTCCTCTCAATTGCGCGTTGATCGCCATAAGTCATATTATTAATCAATTTATCATACCATATCTATGCTCTTTTTTCAAGTATAGACGGAAAGGGAAGCGAAGGAACAAAATTTGTGTTGCTTTTTTCCAAGAAGAACGATAGAATTAAAATAACCGAATTTATTACACATCGGGGGATATGAATTATGTTAACTGCTATTGTAGGCATCAACTGGGGTGATGAGGGCAAGGGCCGCATGGTCGACCTGCTCACCAGTGAATACGATGTCGTTGTGCGCTATCAGGGCGGCGGTAATGCCGGTCATACCGTTATCAACGAGATGGGCAAATTTGCTCTTCACCTGCTGCCCTCCGGTATTTTCCGCAAGGACGTGATCAATATCCTGGGCAACGGTGTTGCGCTGGATTGCGAGAGCCTGTGGAACGAGATGCAGGATGTGATGAGTCAGGGTGTTGCCCTTACTCCCGAAAACCTGAAGATCAGCGACCGTGCCTCTCTGCTGCTGCCCTGGCACCGTGATCTGGACAATCTGGAGGAGGCAAGACTGGCCGATAAGAAATATGGCTCCACCCGCCAGGGTATCGCGCCTTTCTACTCCGATAAATATCAGAAGAAAACTGTCATGGCCGGCGAATTGCTCTATCCCGAGAAGCTGTGGGCTCACCTGGAGGGCATTCTGGAGTGGAAGAATCTGACTCTTGAGCATGTGTACGGCGCAAAGCCCTACACCATGGACGATCTCAAGGCATGGTTCAACGAGTACGGTGAGAAGATCAAGCCCTATGTGTGCGATACCGGCGCGGTGATGCGCAAGGCACAGGCTGAGGGCAAGAGCATTCTGTTTGAGGCTCAGCTGGGCGCTCTGCGTGATCTGGACTACGGTATCTATCCCTACACCACCTCTTCCAATGCCATTGCATCCTATGCCCCTGTGGGCAGCGGTCTGCCCGGCGCGAGAGTGGAGAAGGTCGTCGGTGTTGTGAAGGCTTACTCCTCCTGCGTGGGTGAGGGCCCCTTTACCTGCGAGTGGTTCGGCGAAGAGGCTGAGAAGCTGCGTGAGGCAGGCGGTGAGTACGGCGCCAAGACCGGTCGTCCCCGCCGCGTAGGTCCCATTGATATCGTTGCCACCCGCTACGGCGTGCAGTGCCAGGGTGCTACCGACATTGCGCTGACCAAAATGGATGTTATGAGCTATATGGACAAGATCCCCGTCTGCGCTCACTACGAGCTGGATGGCAAGGTCATCGACGAGTTCCCCTTCCCCGCAGTTCTGCCCGATGCCAAGCCTGTCATCGAGTATATGGACGGCTGGAAGTGCGACATCTCCGGTGTCCGCAAGTGGGAGGATCTGCCCGAGGCTGCCCGCAAGTATGTGGAGTATATCGAGCGCGAAATCGGCTGCCATATCACCTATGTTTCCGTGGGTCCCGAGAGAGATTCCATCATCATCCGCTGATTTGAATCCTGACAAAAAGCACACTGCTTGCAGTGTGCTTTTTTATTTCCAAAACGGATTTTTCCAAAGAAAAATCGCCGATATTTAGTAAAAATCAGACGATTAAATAGACTTTAAATCGAGCAAAGTAAGAGCGCCGGATCTTGTTCGGCGATGATTTTTTGGAAGGGAGTGATGGAATGGATGAAACGAAAAAATCTTATCAATCGCGCAGCGGCACTTTTTTTCGGCGCGTTGCTGGCTGTGAGCGGTGTGTTCGTTCATCAGGCTGAGGCGGCGAGAATGCTGGTTCCGGTGGGTCACACCATTGGAATCAAGGTATTCTCTGACGGAGTGGTAGTCGTAGGACTTGCCCAGGTTGAGACAGGGAAAGGCCTCAGCGCGCCGGGCGCGGAGTGCGGTCTGCAGGTAGGCGATGTGATCGAGGAGGCAAACGGCACACAGGTGGAGAGCACAAGTCAGTTTTCCCGGCTTCTGCAGTGCGGCGGAACGGTGAACCTTTCTGTTTGTCGAAACGGTGAGGATCTGACTCTTTCCGCCCGTCCGGTTGCGGATGAGGATGGCACTTACCGGCTGGGCGCGTGGATCCGTGACAGCATGGCGGGTATTGGTACAGTCACCTTTTATGATCCTGCGACCGGTCAGTTCGGGGCGCTGGGACACGGTGTTACAGACAGTGATACCGGCCTTTTGATGCCGCTTCTGGACGGCGCGGTGATGTCTTCCACTGTCAAGGCGGTAAAGCTTGCTTCGGCGGGGACACCCGGTCAGCTGCGGGGTAATTTTGACCTTAAGCAGGATATTGGCACCCTGTATGCCAATACTGAGTTCGGTGTATTCGGCACCATGAAATGGGAGGGAGCCACCGGCGCGCAGGCGATTCCTACCGCTGAGTTCCATGAGGTGCATGAGGGAAAGGCGTTGATCTATGCCAATGTCAGCGGAGACAGAATAGAGGAATTTGAGATCGAGATCGTAAAAGTCGTTTCCGCCACCGGTACGCAGAATCTTCTGCTGCGGGTAACGGATGAGGATCTCATTTCCCGCACCGGCGGTATCGTGCAGGGGATGAGTGGCAGCCCGATCATTCAGGATGGTAAGCTGGTGGGAGCGGTGACACATGTGATGATCAACGACCCTACAAAGGGATACGGGATCTTCATTGAGAACATGCTGACCGCGGCGGGATAACGGAGGAAAATATGGATTTCACAAAAGTTCCGATCGGATTTGGCATGGAGCTGGCGCAGGATGAGGCGGCGATGCAGCGCTACTCGATCCTGACGCAGGAGGAGAAACGCGCGCTTTTGAAGCGGGCGCACAGTGCGGGAAGCGAGAAGGAAATGCGCGAGATCGTGATGAGCATTGCGGGAAAGCAGTGAAACTATGTGACAGGGGCAGTTTGCCCCTGTCGTTTTCCGTCCGGTAAGTCAGATGTAACCGTTCTTAACAAATCCGGTTAAGGGCGGTTTCTTGTTATTATAATAAGACAGTGCTATAATAAAGCGGTAAAGGGGGCGTAGCTATGGAAATATGGATCGCCGACAATCTAAAGCTGTTGAGGTATAAGAATGGATATACGCTGGAGGCCATTGCGGAGATCATTTCCGTTTCCCGCCAGAGTGTTGCCAAGTGGGAATCCGGTGATTCTGTTCCGGATATTGTAAACTGCGTGAAGCTGGCGTCATTATATAAAATCTCGCTGGATGAACTGGTAAACAGACCGCTGAAAAATATGATCGATAATGAATTCGACAAGAAGGAAGGACGCATCTGTGGAGTGCTGGAAATATCGCAGGAGCAAATGATACCGATTCCCGACAGTGTGATGGAAATGTTTGCAATGCACCGAGGGGATAAGGTGCTGCTGCTGGCGGATAAACAGCAGGGGATCGCGCTGGTCAAGTGCAGTCATTTTTAAGGAGCAGATCATGAACGTACTGAAAGTCGACCGAATTTCAAAGGAGTACCCAAGCTTTCAACTGCGCGATGTGTCATTCTGCGTGGAAGCGGGAAGCATCATGGGTTTCATCGGAAGAAACGGAGCCGGAAAAACCACGACCCTGAAATCTATTATGAACATGGTGCACATGACCGGCGGGCGTGTGGAATTTTTTGGCCTGGATATGAAGGAGCACGAGCGGGATATCAAGCAGCGCATCGGTTACGCAGGCGGTGCTGTGGATTACTACAAGCGGAAAAAGCTCAGAACGCTTCTCAATATTACAAGGAAGTTTTATGATGACTGGGATGATGCTGTTTGCAGCAAATACATGAAGCTCTTTTCACTGGATGAGTCCAAGACACCCGCTGAGCTGTCCGAGGGCATGAAGGTGAAGCTGAATCTCGTCATTGCCCTGTCCCACGGGGCGGAGCTGCTGATCCTGGACGAGCCTACCAGCGGTCTTGACCCTGTCTCAAGAGCGGAGTTGCTGGAGATATTCAAGCATTTGAAAAAGCAGGGAGTATCCATTCTGTTTTCTACGCATATCACCTCGGATCTTGATCAATGCGCGGATGATATCACCTATATCAGGGACGGACGGATCGTTTACACCGGTAGTATGACAGGTTTTACCCGCGGGGAGACGCTGGAGGAAGTGATGATCCGCGAGGAGAAGGAGGCACTGCGTGAAAAACTTGATTTATAAAGAGTTCAAGCTGGCGCTGCCGCTATTAACATTCCTCTTTCTTGGGTTTACGGTCATGGCCTTTATTCCGGGTTATCCGATCCTTTGCGGAGCGTTCTTCGTATGCTTCGGCATTTTCCAAAGTTATCAGTTCGCAAGAGAAGATAACGATATTCTGTATACGGTTCTGCTTCCTGTAAAAAAGGCGGACGCGGTCAAGTCCAAGTATGCCGCGGCGGTGGTGCTGGAAATGGTGGCATTTGCGCTCCTTGCTGTTTTCACCGGTATCAGAATGGTGTTTCTGTCCGATGCTCCGGCCTATGTGAACAATGTGCTGATGGGAGCGAATCCGGTATATCTGGCCTTTGTGCTGCTGATTTTTTTCGCTTTCAATGTTGTGTTCATCGGCGGTTTTTTCAAGACAGCATACCGGTTTGGAAAACCGTTTGTGTGTTTCATTATTGTCGCGTTCACGGTCATTACGGCTGCGGAAGTACTGCACCATATTCCGGGATTGGAGTGGATGAATACGCTGGATTTTCGACATATGGACAAACAGATCCCGGTCCTGCTTGCCGCGGCGCTTTTGTATGGACTGGGAACGGCGGTTTCTTGTAAAATTTCGCAGAGACGGTTTGAAAAAATCGACCTGTAAGACAAAATAGTGCTGTCCTGTATGAATAGTTTCCGCGCAGAGGCGGGTATCCTGTATGTGAGATACACGAACAAACGGAGGAAACTATCATGAAGGATAAGATGCCGAACAGTTACGCGCAGGCGCTGCTGCAGAGTGAGGACATTACCGCCGCTTATACGGGCTGGACCCGGGAGCAGAAGCGGGAACTTCTCACCCACGCGCTGATCGCCCGCAGCGGGGAAAATGCGATCTCTGCCACGATCAGTGGAACAGAACAGATCCTGCCTAACGAGGAGCAGAAACGGCCCTAATAGACGGTCTGGTGGACGCGGCTTTTGGCTGCGGTCATCAGACCGTTTTTGTTGCGGTGCAGTATTAGCATAAAATTCAAAAAAATGAAAAAATTTTTAAAAAGGGGTTGACAAAACAGAATATGCCTGTTATACTCAATACTGTTCTGCGGGCGTAGCTCATCTGGTAGAGCGCCACCTTGCCAAGGTGGAGGTAGCGGGTTCGAGCCCCGTCGCCCGCTCCAGAAAGAACAAAAAGCACCGCGTAAGCGGTGCTTTTTGTTTTGTTTTGATCCTTGCGGTGCTTTCAAAAACCGAGATAAAAGATACAGGGTCAGGAAGCATCTGTACGGATGCTTCCTGTTTTTTTTATTATTAAATCGGAAAGGACATCTCACCTATGAAACGTGCGAAACAATTGTCTGCATTGCTCCTCAGTCTGCTGCTTCTTTGCGGCAGCGCCGCTGCCTTTGATGTGGAGGCGAATTCCGGTCTTCTGCAGTTGGTCAACAAGACCCATTCTCTTGCTGAGGACTACGTTCCCGAATTGGTGACCCTTTCCGGTATGCCCGCCGGAGGCGACGGATACCGCGTAAGAAGCGAGGCGGCTCACGCTCTTGCTGATATGCTTGCAGCTATGCAGGCTGACGGTATTAAGCCCTGCAATGTGATCTCCACCTACCGTTCCTATGCCTATCAGGCACAGCTGGTCAATGACAAAGTGGCAAAGCGTGTGGCAAATGGCCAAAGCAAAGAGAGCGCCTATCGCGATGTGACAATGAGTACTGCACCTGCCGGAAGCAGTGAGCATCAGCTCGGCCTGGCCATCGACTTCTCGGTGAGCAGTTCTTCCTCCGTTTCTTTTGGTAATACAGCGGCAGGTAAGTGGCTGAAGGAACATTCCTGGGAGTATGGCTTTATTCTGCGCTATCAGGAGGTCAAGACCGGCTTTACCGGTATTGTTTCCGAGCCCTGGCACTACCGCTATGTGGGCGTTCCCCACGCGCAGATCATGTTTGAAAACGGTTGGTGTTTTGAGGAGTACATCGCTTATCTGCATGAAAACGGCAGCTATACCCTCCCTGTGGGTGAGGACAGCTATGTGATCTACTGGACACAGGATACTGCTGCCGAGTTTGAGAATATTCTCGATATTTCCTTCGACAATGACGGCGGCTGGATCATCACCACCGCGATCATTGCCAATCCTCTCGCGCAGGTGGCAGGCCACTGGTCGGAGAGTTCTTTCCTGGCTCTGCAGGAGAGGGGGATCGTATTCAATCACCGCGTTGACCCCGCTAAGGTGATCACCCGCGGTGAGTTTGCCGCGCTGTGCGGCCTTGAGCGTCCCGAGGATCCTGCGGCGCCTCTGATCCGTCAGGAGGCTGCAAAACTGCTGGAAAGCACGCTGAGCGACAGAACACTCACTTATCTGGTCTATACAGATCTGGAGTCTATCAGTGTAAGTGCATTCCAGAGCATCCAGATGTGCGTTTCCAACGGCATTTTCTCCCATGCGGAGGATATTGCTTTCCGCCCCGCCGATCAGATGACCTGGGGTGAAGCAGCAGCGACCGCGCTGCGCTATATGGACTCTCTGCCCGAGGTTGAGGCGGAGGAAACCGTGGAAGAAGAAAATGGCGACAACACCCATCAGGACGAAGAATAATAAAAGAGAAGACCACCGGCTAAGCCGGTGGTCTTCTCTTTTATTTCCGCTGACACTTCTGCGCGGCTTTGTTTTCGTACATAATGCTGTCAGCTTCCTGGAAAGTATCGTCGAAAGAGGCATGTTTTGTGCGGTCAAATTTGCAGATACCCAGCGCCACAGTAAGCGGGAGAGTGATATCCTCTGCGGTAAAGGTGGTGACTTTCATTTCGTCCATGAATTGCCGGTACAGC
Organism: Candidatus Pelethomonas sp.; assembly: GCA_045615065.1. GTDB lineage: Bacteria > Bacillota > Clostridia > Oscillospirales > Oscillospiraceae > Pelethomonas. Next base: position 10,640 of record JAZLEB010000124.1, read on the forward strand.
TCTTCCCGTTTTTCGTAGTCGCCGTTTTCCAAAATGGCAACAAATTCGTCGCCGCCAATTCTGCACACAGGACTGTGACTGAAGGTTTTGCACATGAGTTTCGCTGCGGAGACGATCAGCGCGTCACCTGCATGGTGCCCGTGGAGATCGTTGGTTTTCTTCAGGTTATTGACATCCATCATGGCGATGGCAAACTCTGTATCCGGATTTTCTGCCAATTTACGCTCAATTTTTTCTTTTATATGAGCATAGGAGGCATAATTTTTCAAGCCGGTAAGTGAATCGGTATAAGCCAGGGCGTCCAAATTACGCTCCCGGTGGCTGTGCAGCTGGATATACAGATAGATCAGAGCTGCCACAAAAGAGTACCAGGGGCTGATGTAGTTGATGAACGCACAGGAAACTGCACCGGTAAAGCAGATCAGCAGACATACGAACATGTGGAACGCGATCCTTTTTTTCTCCGGATCGCCGGACTTTCTGCTGATAAGATAGAACACGGTACACAGTACCATGGCAGCGGTAACATAGAGCATGGGGGATATAATGGCGAGCGCAAAGCCCGAGCCACGCAAGACCATATTATCCTCAACGTAGAACGCGAAGGAGGTCCTTGCGTTGACCGCCAGAATAACACCGGTGATCAGCACAGGGGTGCCGAGCAGCAGAGTGGCAAGGCGCGAGAGCTTTTTACCGGTTGTGTTGATACAATAGATCACAAAGTAGTAGGGCAGCAGAACCTGAATGAAATAGTATACGGTTTGTATCAGCATCAGATCCAGGTCGGAGTGAGGCAGAAGATTGCCCATAAAGAACCAGGAGATGCCATCCACTATCATAATGCAGATGGATGCCCACAACAGGGAATTAAAAGTGGTGGTACCCAAAAAGTCGAACACTTTGTGCTTTTTCTGCTGATAATAAAGCAGAACACAGAACATGCTGAACAGAATGTCCAATTCGATATGAACGCCTGCACTCATAGCAAATCCTCCTTCGAAACGGGTATAATAAACACTTATTCAAAGACAGTATACCATTTTTGCCTAAAAAATGCAAACAAATTTGTCGATATTTGTAAAAAACAGGAATCATCTGATTGTGCGGATCTCAGCGGTGTGCATTAAAATGAGAAAAGTTCGAACAGGTGTTGCAATTATGAAACTTATGTGCTAAAATAAAGTATCTTAATTTGGGAGGGTCAGATCATGCCGAAAAGGACAACCATGACCGATCAGATCTATGAATATCTCTGCAATGTGATTCCTGAGCAGGGGTATGCTCCGTCTGTGCGTGAGATCTGCGATGCGGTGGGCCTGAAATCCCCCTCCACTGTCCATTTCCATCTCAAGCGTTTGCAGGAGCGGGGATTGATTGAAAAAGGCGATTGCAAAGGCCGTGCCATTGTGCTCACCGGAAAAGAAGAGCAAAACCGCATTCCTGTGCTGGGTACAGTTGCGGCCGGTTCCCCTATTTTCGCTGATGAGTGCATTGAAGATTATCTTACCTTCGATTGCGGCGGGCAGGAGGCGGATCATTTTGCCCTGCGTGTGCGCGGCGAGTCTATGCTCAATGCCGGTATCCTGCCCGGTGATCTGGTGGTGGTGCACCGCCAGCAAACCGCCCAAAGCGGTGAGATCGTGGTGGCGCTGCTGGGCGATGAGGCCACTGTGAAGCGCCTCCAGCGCAGAAACGGGCAGGTCTGGCTGCTGCCGGAAAATGATGCTTACCAGCCGATTGACGGCACCTTTGCATCGGTTCTAGGCAAGGTAACAGCTGTGGTGCGCCGATACAACTGAACGATCATGAGCGGTGTTCAATCTATTTGAACACCGCTCAATAATTTCCCGTAGACTTCCTGATTTCTTTGTGGTATAGTCTAGGCAGCAAAAAAACAAAGCAAACGACGGAGTTTGAATTATGTTAGAAAAGGAATTGACCGGCAGCCGCAGCGAAGAGCAGCGGGTGCTGGAACTGGCTATGGAAATGGGGCAGATCCTGCTGCAAAGCGGCGCGGAGATTTTCCGCGTGGAGGATACCATGCGCCGTGTCTGCCGCTACTATAAACTGGAGGATTGTGATCTTCTGGTGCTGGGTAACGGTATTCTCTCCAGCACGCGGGACCTCAAAAAGATACCGCTGACCCGAATCCGCTACACACCGTTCCGCGGAGCGCGATTTAACCGCATCGTTGCCATTAATCAGTTGTCTCGAGAGATAACTGAGGGCAAGTACCCGGACATTGAAGAGGTGGAGCGCAAAGTAGCAGAGATCGAAAAAATGTCTGTGATCCCCAATTTGCTTGGCTACTTTGCATCTGCGCTGGCGGCAGGCAGCTTCTGTGTGCTGTTTGGAGGCAGTGTTGCCGATACAGTAACTGCTTTTACGGCAGGTTGGCTGCTCCATGTGTTTCTGCTTCATCCCGGTAAAAAAATGAGCAGCATCCTGTCCAATATTCTGGGCGGCGCTCTTATCAGTATTGTATGCATCCTGTCATACCGACTGGGCTTCGGCAATGATCTGAGTCCCATGATGAGCGGCGGTATCCTGCCGCTGGTGCCGGGAGTCGCTTTTACCAACGGTATCCGCGATATCGGCAGCGGTGACTATCACTCGGGCACTGTGCGATTGCTGGATGCGCTGTGGACCTTCATCTGCATTGCCATTGGCGTAGGTGCGGTATTTGGGTTGTATCAGCATTTCACAGGAGGTACAATCCTATGAATATGATTTTTGAAATGCTGCCTGCAGCACTGGGAACCGTAGCATTTGCGATCCTCTACAACATCCCAAAGAAGTACTATCCCTTCTGCGCGATCATTGGCGCGGCAGGCTGGCTATTATATCGTGTGTTGACAGTGCTGGCTGCCATGGGAACATTTGAGTCCTCACTGCTTGCCACGGCGCTTGTGGTAGTGCTGTCCCGATTTGTGGCTGTGGCCGATCACTGTCCCGCTACTGTGTTTGTTACTGCCGGTATTTTCCCTCTTGTGCCGGGAGCCGGTATCTACTGGGCCTGCTACTATGCGGTGACGACACAGTTTGATCAGGCGGGCGCCCATGCACTGTCTGCTCTGCAGGCGATCTTGGGTATCGTTTTGGGTATCGTGATCGTCTTTGAACTTCCCTACAGTGTGTTCAGCTTGAAAAGAAGAAAGAAAACTACATAAAAAAGAACGCTGCGAAGAAATTCGCAGCGTTCTTTTTTGTTGAAAATCAGATTATCTGGTTTTTGCGCTCTGCTCCTTGCGCAGCTTGATGCGGCTGGAGTCCGGCAGACGGAAACCGGGAATAAAGCGATCCAGACCGGTGAAGGTCAGAAGCAATGCGGAACCGACAATGATGAAGCTCATGTAGTTCTGACTGATAATATCGATGGTGGTGAACTCAACCAGAGGATACACGGTGCTGGCGATGCCTGCAAAGAATACAGGGAAGCAGTGCCAGGGAACCAATTCGGAGCCGTAGATACCCATAGCGGAGGTAAAGGTGGCAAGACGCAGGCGCAGGGTGTAGGCAGCATCCTCATCGGCGCACTCCACATTCTTCTCCACGGTGTCGCGGATGATGGGGGAGATGGTGGCCACCTGAGCGGCTTCATCTGCCAGTGCCATGTTACCGGCCAAACACATAACACCGCACCAACCCATCAGCTGGTGGACGTTCTTGGAGATGCGGACGATCAGCTTGGCAAGGGGATCAAAGGCGTTCATGCTGTTCATGATGCCGCCGAAGGCGGACACCCACAGCATCATAACGATGACCCAGCTGCCGGCATCGCTGAAGCCGGTGTACAGCAGACCTTCCAGCCAGCCGCTGAAGGTGGTGGTGCCGGCGATCAGACCGAAAATGAGAGAGGACACCATACCGGCACCCAGACAGATCATGGTGTGGAGACCGAGGAAGGAGAGTACGATGACAACGATGAGAGGAATAATCAGGTAGTAGGGTTGACCTGCCTCCACCTGCTCAAGAAGAGCCAGCGCGGAGGGACGCTCTGCGGCAAGGCCCTCGCGGATCTCGGGAGTGATCTGCTCAAAGGCTGCGGAAATATCGGCGGGGGTGTTGGGAAGAGACCAGCTCACTGCCAGAATAATGCCGGAGGCGACCACCAGACAGCCAACAGCCCAGACGAGCTGATGCTTCAGACGGTCAATGATCTTGACATCCTGCATACCGCAGCTGAGGACGGTGACATCGGAGATCATGCCGACGTTATCACCAAAGCAGGAACCGCCGGCAATGCAGCACACCGTGAGCATCACATTGCCGCCCACAAGATGGTTTAGCCACAGGAAGATAGGTGCGCAGGCGGCGAAGGTACCCCAGGAGGTGCCGGTGGCGGTGGACAGAAGGCAGGTGACCAGCATGGAAACCAGTGCCACGGTGCGGGCGGTTACACCCAGTTCCAGCGCAAGGTTGATGAGGGCTGCGCCTACACCGGTGGCCATAAAGCACTCGGCGGTGGCATAGGCAAACATCAGAATGAAAAGAACCACAGCGATCTTTTTAGCGGCGGTGAGACCCTGCTCAAACGCGGCTTCGAAGTTGGTCTTCTGCACGAGCATGTACACGAGGATAGCGCAGAAAGTGGCGATGGGAGCCGCCAGCAGCAGGTCCATCTTGAACACGATGACCAGCAGTGCGAACACAAGCAACGGAACGAATTTGAATGCTGCGATCAGACCGGCGGGGACTTTAGCGGTTTCTTTTTTCATAGAAACTCCTCTCAGCCTTGCGGCATATGAAATGGAATTGGTGCATGCTGTAAGGACAGGCATACATATTCAGTTTATTTTACCAAATTTGCCAAATATATGATATTGTGAGTTATGACAAAATGTGGTGGTATAAACTGAAAACATCGCCAAATCAAATGTTTATCTTGATTATTGGTGATGTCTTTGTTATGCTGTTGCCACAAACATATTTACCGGAGGAATTTACTTATGACCTACGAATTTGATCCTGTTATTTTGGAAAAGGCAAAAAAATATATTGAGCTGGCACAGGAGATGGGCGCTACTGACGCGGTTCTCTTTGAAGCGCCCCAGATCTGCTGGGACAGCCGCACTCTCCTGAAGTGTATGTACGGCTGCGATGATTGGGGCAAGAATCACACCTGTCCCTCCCGTCCGGGTAATCCCTCTATGGCGGAGCTCCGTGAGATGTTCTCCCGCTACAAGTGGGGCATCATCATCCACACCAAGGAGAAGAATCTTTCTCAGAAGATCTCCTTTGCTGTTGAGAGTGCCGCATTCCACGACAATTACTATTTTGCCATGTCCCTGTCCGACTGCGGCCTGTGCAAGGAGTGTGCCGCTGTGCAGTGCCAGGATTGCCGCTTCAAGAAGATGGCACGTCCCGCGTTCCACAGTGTCGGTATTGATGTATTCAAGACCGTCAATCAGATGGGCTTGCCCCTGAATACCCTGCCCTCTCCCGACTACGAGGATCAGAACTGGTACAGCGCGGTGTTTGTGGAGTAAAAAGACCTGCCGTATGTACGGGCGATATCCATAATAGACCCAGGATAAACCGAATAGGACGATTGAGCGCCGCACCGATAAGCCGGATGCGGCGCTTAATCTTTTTGGTAGAAGGAAACCAGGTGATCGTGCGGATCATTGTTTCCATTGTTACTGCTTCGTTACAAAATCGTTATTTTTGAAACCAAATACCGCAGAAAACAGATGGGATTGTAATCAAATTGAGATAGAATTTCAGCCGGATTGTGCTTAGAATAGAAGCGTAAGTCAACTGACAGAGACTCAATAGAAAGGAAGCAGAGAGATGAACAGAAAATGCCTTGTGTTACTGCTGCTGCTGTTTTTCATATGGACAACAGGATGCGGTGACGGAGCAAGCGATGACCATAGCACAGGAAATGACACCGAAAATCAACCTCCTGTGGAAGATTCGTCGATCCTTGATGGTGCGGAAGGTTCCGGGGAGGCGGATGATGGGAACGAAACTGAGGTCCCGCAGGATATCGCCTATATGCTTCACCTGCTGGAAACACTGAAAATAGAAGATGTTGCGGGCTATAGTGACAATATGCGGGCGGACACGGAAACGATCGTTCCGCTTATCAACGCCGCGGCAAAAACCTATGCAGGTGAGATCGAGATGGAGAACCGGGCGGAGTGGGTCGTCAGTCTGCATCTCACTGAGCGCGGCGGCGATTCCCTTCACAACCCGAAGGTAGTTTCTTTTCTTATTGACACTAAAGAGGGAATTGTGGATGTGTCCTGCCGACTGGATTCCGACAAAATTCCTTCCGACCATGTCTGCATTCGGCTTTATTCCGAGGAGCTTTGGGACTATATCTTCTCGCTGTACAATCCCGGCGGCATCGATCAGAATGCGCTGGCAGAATACGGGGAGATTCTTGCCGAGCGCGCCCGGCAGACCATGGAATACCATAACACCACCGGTGTACAGCACGGTTTCCCCGCCTTTACCGGGTTTGAGATCCGCTATCTTCGTCTGGCGGACAGCTTTGACTACGGCGGGTACACCTATAAGGTCTACGGGTGGGATGCCGGTTTTCTCACTGACGATCCCGATCCCGGCCACTACGGCTGGCCGCAGGACGGATGGGTGGACGAACAAAACCGCGTGATCAATTATGAGTGGTGCAGCGTTTTCGTTGCCGCGTGGAGGCACGATGCATACGAGTATGAATTCACCAATTGGGGGATCTGTGTGCCGAGTTCTTTATACATGCGCGCGCAGATCATCAAGGATTTCACCGGTGAGGCGGTCTATCTGGAGGGGGAACCGGTCTATCAGAATACCGTTCCGATCACTTCAATCTCATCCCTCTATACCAACAAGGGTGTTTCCATTGAGATACCCGATCAGTTGGACAACTGGGTTCAAGTTGCTATCGATCCGGAGAACTGGTGCTATGGAATCGTTATGAATCCCACCTACTATGCTCCATTATCCGAGCAGACGCTATTTGCCCTGTATCACACCTGCGAGTATTGGGAGAATGGCGGCGGTCTGATTTTCTCTATCCGCCGCTATACGGAGGAGGAGTACGGACCTATGTACCTGGCGAGCTACAGCCGCCAGCGTGTGTTCGCAAGGGATGATAACTATTACTACTGTGTGTTTATCCCCACAGGTGAAGGCGCCGTGGCGAGCGAAGAAGCCCTGGAGCGGTATCTGCGTACGATCCTGCCCAATATGATCGAGCGAAACGGCTGGCAGGCACATACCGGAGAAGAGGATGCTGCCTATCCGATTCTGAGCATTCCTGAGGAGCAGAGCCGTTATCTGGATGCCGGTGCGGTGGAGATCATCACGGACTATGTGCAGGGCATCGTAGACTACTGCAATGAATGCGGCGCGAATCCTCCGGACGGGGCGGGAAGTTTCACCATTACTGAGGCACGGATCACAGGCATTGAAATAACAGAAGCCGGCACGGTGGGACTGACTGATGGCAGAAATCTGTACCGCTTGGAATACCGTCTGAAGGCAGATCGCCCCGAGAATGTCATCATGGCGGGCGGTATGACCATGGAGGATGGGTGGATCACCGAGCGGGGCAGCACCGGTCAGCCGTACCTGCTCCTGTACTATGACAAGAGCGGTGATGAGGATATGTGGAAGCTGATCTGTGTGACCAATACGGAAACCATAGAGACATATTACGCAACGGAGAATATGGTAAAGCGCTATGGTAATCCCTATACTGCCGCATCGGTTGGGCTGTATCAGCGGTATCTGATAGAAAACGGCTTACTCTCTATGGATGAGCAGGTTCCTACCCTGCCAGCGCTGCCCTTGACCGATGAGGAGAGCGTGATCCTTTGCACCGCGGTTATGAACAACCTGAAAACGGGTTGGTGGAAGGGTGGTGTGTCCTTTGTCGCCTGTCCCTATGAGGCAGGCGCGTTTAAGTGTGTGTATCGGGAAGTGGCTGGGGATTTGGAGCGATTTTACGGCTACGCCGGTTACTTCCGCTTCGATGGAGATAAAAACTGTCTGGACTACTGGTACGCACCCGCTATCATTACCACAGATTCTTCTGTTACGGAGGTAAGCAGTATTTGGTGGCCGGGAGACGGCGCTGCCTATGAAGAGGATATCTTCGCGTGCTTTCCGGAGGAGATCGCGGCTTTTGTGGCGGAGCCTCATGAGGGTCGTGCCCGGACGATTCGAAATCATCTTGCAGAGATCGCAAGAACAAAAATAGTTCCGGTGACACCTCCGGATGTGCGATCCCGGATTTCTGCGCTCAATGTGTCAGATAGCCGCTGCATATCCAATTATACTGCGCAGCCGGGTATTGGGGAACTGGTGCGGGCGATGCGCGCCGCCATGAAGAATGAGGTAGAACCCGATGAGGTCGATCAGGATGCATTCTTTTGGAGTGTTCATTTTTACCTTACCGGTGGTGAAAATAGAGGATCCGGCGGCTCGCGGTATGAATGGGTAGGGATGCGGGCTTCGCTGGAAGAAAACATTGTTGAGATCAGATATCACGATCCATACAGTATACCGATTCGTCTATACGTGAACGATACCGCGCTCTATTGGATGATCCGCGGTGCTTATCAGACAGAAGAATATGTGGATACAGAAGCCTTTGTCCGGTTCGGTGATATTCTCTGTGAGCGCGCGCAGAAGACGGTGGACTACAGCAGGGAAATGGTAGACAAATATTACCCGCTTCCGTATTTTGGCTACGAGATCGTTTATCTCAAAATGATCGAATCCTTTGAGAAGGATGGCTTGGTGTATGAGGTCTACCAGTGGGATGCTGCGTTCCTGCATGAAGATCCTGCGAAGGTCTGCTGGGCGGGCGGTATGTGGCTGGACAGCAAGATGCGAGTCCGGGACTATGAGCGGGAGACATACTTTGTCGTGTGTATCTCCGATGACGCGGTGGAGCACGGTTTCTTCTCTTGCGACCTCTACTTCGGTTCCAATGAGGAAGGCGGACGGGAAAAGGCTCACGCAATCATAACAGAGAGATTCCGTCCGGAATAAAAGCTGCGATAAGGCTTCGGGCGATTTCGATTGGTTCAAATTTGAATGAGAGATACACTCCTGCATGCATGTGTCTGCTGCGGTAACTGTATCGGTTCTCTTATAGGCAAATTGGAGTTTATCGGGGAGTTTGTTTTTGCAAATGCAAACCGTGCTGCTGTCGCAGCAGAGGAGTCGCCATTTGGCTTGCCGCCGTGTCCAGTCTCCGACGGGGTACTTTTGTATAGAAACAAAAGTACCCAAAAATTCTCCCAAGGCGTTCCCCCTTGGGTATCTCCCTTAAAAGAACACAATTGTTCTTGCGGCACTTTCTCGTCGAGAAGGCGCTGCTCTTGCCCCGCTGCCGCTTCTGCGGATCAGCACTCGAAACACTGCGTTTTTCTTGGAGTGCCACGGCTTTTAAGTGGCGCAGCAGTTCTCTGCTGCACCTCGGGAGTTAGTCGGCAATAGACAGGACAACCAAAGGACTGGCGGGGAGAATCCAAAGAGGGGCCTGCGCCCCTCTTTGTGTCGTTTTAGGAGTGAGGGGTTTCTTAAGGGGAGAGGGGGAATCGAAACCTCCTCTCCCCTTAAGTGTCTTTTTCACATCTTTTGTGACATGACAAAAGATGCCCGTCGGAGACAAAAAGAAAATTTGAACTCACCGATAAACTCCAATTTGAAGCAGCATCTAATGCGTAAAGAAAAATATTCTTGCATTGCGGGCAAAATACCTCTATGATATACATACTGAAACTACTGTGAAAAGCAGAGGAATTACTATGATCTATGCTGAAAAACTCTCCTTTGGATTTCCCCAAAAGGAACTGTTTCACGATATCTCCTTCACGCTTGAGCGTGATAGCCACTGTGTGCTCATCGGCAGCAACGGCACAGGAAAAACCACCCTTGCCGACCTGATCTGCCGCCACGAGGCGTACCTCTATGAGGGAAAGCTGACCTATGAGGATGTGGGGCGCATTGGCTATGTGAGTCAGTTCGTGACACGGGAGAGCAATCAGGACAGCACGGTGTTTGAATACCTCAGCGAGGACTTTCTTCGCCTGCAGCAGGAGATCGAGGAGATTTGCGCCCAAATGGGAGAGAGCGACGATCTGGATGCATTGATGGAGCGTTATCAGCAACTGCTGGAGGAGAGCGATTCTCTGGATGCGGATAACTATGAGCTGAACATCCGCCGTCAGCTGAAGCTGGCGGAACTGGAGGACAAAGAAGCGCTGGCGCTGAGCAAACTCAGCGGCGGTGAGCTGAAGCTGGTGCAGATCATCCGCCAAATGCTCCGGCGCAGTGATCTGCTTATTATGGACGAGCCGGATGTGTTCCTTGATTTTGAAAATCTTACAGGTCTTCGTGATCTGATCAACGCCTATAAGGGGACTCTGCTGGTGGTCACCCACAGCCGCTATCTGCTGGGTCACTGCTTCAACAAGATATGGCATTTGGAAAACGGCGATCTGCAGGAATTTGAAGGCAGCTTTGCCCGCTACAATCACTCCCGCCTGCAGAAAAAGATCGATCTGAAACTGGCTTCCGAGGCCGACGATGAGGCGATCCGCCTGACCACTGAGATGGTGGGGCGCCTGCGTGACGAAGCTACCGAGGTAGCAGAGGCCCAGAAGGGACGCACACTGAAAGGCAAAGTCAGCTATCTCAACCGTTTGCTGGCTCGAAGGATCAAGCCGCCTTTTGTGGAGCTGCGTCTGCCGGAGATCCGCTTCGGAGAGCCGGCGGCTTGCGAAGGGGATGCGCCTCTTTTGGAAGTGGAGGGATATACACTATCATTTGACGATGTTTTGTTGCAGGATATCTCCTTCTCTGTCCGTCCCGGTGAAAAAGTAGTGCTGGTGGGTCCCAACGGTACCGGTAAGACATCCCTGATGCGGGATGTACGCACCGGCGGCAGCGAGACCATCCGCTTTGCGGAGAGCGCTGTCCCCGCCTTCTTCTCCCAGCTTCACGCGGAAGCGCTGAACGAGGAAAACACCATCTATCAGGAGTTCTTTGATCTGGGCTTTGAGACAAAGCAAAGTGTGGAGGAACTGCTGGGCCGCTACTGTTTTGCCGATGATGGTCTGCACCGCAAGGTGGGGCAGCTCTCCGGCGGTGAAAAAAACCTTCTGCAGCTTGCCAAGCTGTCACTGGGCGATGCGAACCTTCTGCTGCTGGACGAGCCCTCCAGCCATTTGGATACCTTTGCGCAGATCGCCCTGGAGGATGCCATTGCAGACTACAAGGGTGCGGTGCTGATGATCTCCCACGATTTTTACACCGTGGTGAGGTGCGCGGATACGATCCTGTATGTGGATGAAGGAACAGTGCGTCCTATGAGTGCCCGCGCATTCCGCAAGATGATATATAAGCATCATTTCTCCTTGGAATATTTGGAGATGGAACAGCAAAGAAAAGATCTTGAAACGAAGATCGAGCGCTGTTTGGAGGCAGGCGATACCGCGCAGGCGCAGATCCTGTGTGACAAGCTGGGTGTGCTGATCGAACAGTTATAATAAAATTGCGTTGTGACCGTTGGTCACAACGCAATTTTCATTTCCTTTATTCGTCCAGCTTAAGGACAGCCATAAATGCCTCACTGGGCAGCTGCACAGTACCCAGATTGCGCATTTTCTTCTTGCCTGTCCCGCAAAGCGGGCTTTGCGGGAACCCTGACATATTTAACATGCGCGGGCGAAGTGAATCCGCCCTTGCGCCAAGATTTCGCTGCGCGAAATGCTTGTACGCCGCTTATGCGGCGGCTCACATTTGTTCGCAGAAGTCAAGAAAAAATGCGTGTTTGCGTTTATTCGTCCAGCTTAAGAACAGCCATAAATGCTTCGCTGGGCAGCTGCACAGTACCCAAGTTACGCATTTTCTTCTTGCCTTCTTTCTGCTTTTCAAGAAGCTTCTTCTTGCGGGTGATATCGCCGCCGTAGCACTTGGCAAGCACATCCTTACGCATAGCCTTCACGGTCTCGCGGGCAATGACACGACCGCCGATGGCTGCCTGAATAGGAACCTCAAACAGCTGTCTGGGAATATTCTCCTTCAGTTTTTCGCACAGACGGCGGGCGCGGGGATAAGCCTTGTCGCGGTGGGCAATGAAGCTCAGGGCATCCACCTGGTCGCCGTTGAGCAGCAGATCGACCTTTACCAGGTCACTGGAACGGTACTCGCTCAGCTCATAGTCCAAAGAGGCGTAACCCTTGGTGTGTGCTTTGAGGGTATCGAAGAAATCGTAGATGATCTCGTTGAGGGGCATCTGATAGTGCATTTCCACCAGACGGGTATCCAGATATTGCATATCCTTGAATTCGCCGCGGCGATCCTGGCACAGGGGCATGATGTTACCGACAAATTCGTTGGGGGTAATGATCGTGACCTTGACGTAGGGCTCCCGTGCCTCGGCAATGGAGGCGGGGTCGGGATAATTGTGAGGATTGTCCACGTGGACAACAGTGCCGTCGGTCTTGGTAACATCGTAGATAACGGATGGGAGAGTGGTGATCAGGTCAAGGTCAAATTCGCGCTCCAGTCGCTCCTGAATGACCTCGCTGTGGAGCATGCCAAGGAATCCAACACGGAAACCGAAGCCCAGTGCCACAGAACTTTCCGGCTCGAAGGTGAGGGAGGCGTCGTTGAGCTGCAGCTTTTCCAGTGCCTCGCGCAGGTCGGGATACTTGCTTCCGTCCTCGGTGTAAACACCGCAGTAGACCATGGATTGTGCCTTGCGGTAGCCGGGCAGTGCCTCGGCGGCAGGAGATTCTGCGCCGGTGATGGTATCGCCCACCTGAGTGTCGCGGACATTTTTGATGGAGGCGGTGAGATAGCCGACCTGACCGGCGGACAGGGAGTCGCAGACCTCATAACCGAGGGGGCGCAGCAGACCGCACTCCAGTACCTGATACTGGGCGCCGCTGGCCATCATGCGAATGTTCATGCCCTTTTTCACAGTGCCGTCCATGATACGGAAATACACGATAACACCCTTGTAGGCGTCATAATAGCTGTCGAAGATCAGCGCCTTGAGGGGGGCGTTGGGATCGCCTTCGGGGGCGGGGACGTTCTTCACCACGTCTTCCAGCACAGCAGGGATATTAATGCCCACCTTGGCGGAAATCTCGGGAGCATCCATGGCGGGCAATGCCAGAATGTCCTCGATCTCATGCTTAACACGCTGAGGATCGGCGGCGGGCAGGTCGATCTTGTTTACCACAGGGCGGATCTCCAGATCGTTGTCCATAGCAAGATAGGTGTTGGCAAGAGTCTGCGCTTCAATACCCTGGCTGGCATCCACTACGAGAACAGCGCCTTCGCAGGCGGCAAGAGAGCGGCTGACCTCATAGTTAAAGTCAACGTGACCGGGGGTGTCGATGAGGTTGAGAGTGTATGTCTCACCGTCCTCAGCCTGATAGTCGAATGTTACGGCGCGTGCCTTGATTGTGATGCCGCGCTCCTTTTCCAGATCCATATTGTCCAGCAGCTGGCTCTCCATTTCGCGCTCGCTTACCGCATCGCATGCTTCCAGCAGGCGGTCAGCCAGGGTGGATTTGCCGTGGTCAATATGAGCGATAATGCTGAAATTTCTGATATTTTCCTGCTTCATATATGATTTCCTTTGCTGCGTTTCTTAAATATCTTTGACCTGCTCGTCCACTGCGTGGAGTACCTGCGCCACAGACTGGCTCAGACCGGGATATTCCGCATCGAGGGTCTGGGGATCCATAGCGGGATATTTGTCCGCCAGATCCTTGCTCTGCATGGCACGGGCGTAGCGGATGCGGCTCGTGGTCATACCGGCAGACACAGCATCCATATCAAAGGTTTGGGAGTCGGTGGAAAAATAGCTGTCATTTCCACCTGCCTGACGGTAGAACAGGCGGTAGAGCTGATACAGCGCACCGGACAGGTAGGCGCCTGCGTGAGTCACCGCGTCGCGGCTGCCCAGTTTGCCCAGTTGGTCGAACAGCACACTTACCGCGTTCACAATCAGTTTTTTCTGCAGTTTTGCCATAATGCTGCCGCGCAGATTTTCTTTGCCTTCGGCGGCATCCACCAACTCGTCGGCTGCGATCACAGCACCGTCGCGGTTAAGACTGCGGCCCAGAAGATAGTCTGCGGAAACATTGTAGTAATCGCAGGCCTTTACCACAAATTCAAGACCGGGCTCACGGGCACCGTTTTCATAATGACTCAGCAGCGCCTGACTGATCCCCAACTCACCGGCAGCCTTGCGCTGGCTGATGC
>JAZLEB010000125.1:0-17064 GCA_045615065.1 Candidatus Pelethomonas sp.
GCCTTCATACCGCCAAAGCGATAATCAGCATTCTCCGTACCGTTGAAATCCTCCAGCACGAAAACATTGCAGTAAGGCTGCATCTCGTTCCGGTCATTCTGAAAACTGCCGTACCCATAACCTACAAAAACTTTCTCTTCCGTGGACTTGCCGTCCTTTCTCCGGATTAGCCCGGTAATAAAACTAGGGCACGCAGTACCTCTGCGTGCCCTGCAAATTCAATATAAACCTTGCTTTTTCTTCCCTTGTGCCATGCAACACTTGTATTTCCGACGGATTTCAAGTATAATAAAGTGATATTCTTTTATGATTTGGAGAGAAACGAAATTGGAACGCAAGGAAGTTGTCATTCCCACCGCGGAAATTGAGCGGCAGAAGGAATTTATAAAAAAAATCGCTGTCCTGCACGCCCCGCGCACACCCCGCGCTTTTGTGGACACCTATGGCTGCCAGCAGAATGTGGCGGACAGCCAGCGCATTATGGGTATGCTGCGTGATATGGGCTGTGAGTTGACGGACAATGAGAAGGAAGCCGACATCATTGTCATCAACACCTGCGCCATCCGGGAGAACGCGGAGAAGAAGGTGTTCGGTGTCATCGGTCAGCTGGTGCATCTCAAGGAGAGTAACCCCGACCTCATCATTGCGCTGTGCGGCTGTATGGCGCAGCAGGAGATTGTTGCCGAGCGTGTAAAGAAGTCCTACCGCCATGTGGATCTGGTATTCGGTCCTCAGGCGCTGTGGAAGTTCCCGGAACTTTTGCACAATGTATACAGCTCCCGCCGCCGTGTGTTCTCCATTGAGAATGTCCACGGTTCTATTGCCGAGGGTCTCCCTGTTGTCCGGGAGAGCGGTGTGAAGGCGTGGGTATCCATCATGTACGGCTGCAATAATTTCTGTTCCTACTGCATCGTACCCTATGTCCGCGGCAGAGAAAGAAGCCGCGAGGCTCACGATATTATTGCCGAGTGCCGCGAGCTCATTGAAAGCGGCGTGAAGGAGATCACTCTCTTAGGTCAGAATGTGAATGCCTACGGCAAGGATCTGGAAAGCCCTATGGATTTTGCTGACCTTCTCAGTGAGATCGATAAGATCGAAGGCGATTATCTCATTCGCTTCATGACCAGCCACCCCAAGGATGCCGGCAGGAAGCTCTTTGATACTATGGCGCAGGGCAAGCATATTGCCCGCCAGCTGCACCTGCCTGTGCAGTCCGGCAACAGCCGTGTACTGAAAGAGATGAACCGCGGCTATACCCGCGAGCAGTATCTCGAAAAGGTGAACTACGCCAAGAGCGTTATGAGCGATCTGGTGCTCACCAGTGATATCATCATCGGATTCCCCGGTGAGACCGAAGCGGAGGCTATGGACACCGTGTCCCTCATCCGTGAGGTGCGTTATGACGCACTGTTCACCTTCATCTACTCCCCCCGTCCCGGTACCCCTGCGGCAAAGATGCCCGATCCCGCCACCAGAGCGGAGAAGCAGGTGTGGTTTGACAAGCTGTGCGACGCGCAGAATGAGATCTCTGCCGAGCTGCACCGTGAGTATGTGGGCAAAAGTGTCCGCGTACTGGTGGACGGTGAGAGCGGTGATGACCGCTATCCTTTGACCAGCCGCACCGCAGGCGGACGACTGGTGCATCTAGCGGGCGACAAATCTCTTGTGGGCAGATATGTCACCGCGAACGTGACCGACAGCAACACATGGGCGCTGTTCGGTGAAGTGGAGTAACAGCATTTTTCAATTTAGAGAAAGAGGAACCGATCATGGCAGAAATGACCCCCATGATGCGTCAATATCTGGAGATCAAGGAGCAGAACAAGGATGCGATCCTGTTCTTCCGCCTGGGTGACTTCTACGAGATGTTCAATGAGGACGCGAAGCTTGTCAGCGAGGAACTTGATCTTACCCTCACTACCCGCGACCGCGGCAAGCCGGAGGATGAGCGCACCCCTATGTGCGGCGTGCCCTACCACTCGTCCGATGGGTATATTGCCCGCCTGATCGCCAAGGGCTACAAGGTGGCTATCTGCGAGCAGACAGAGGATCCTGCCCTTGCCAAGGGCCTCGTGAAGCGCGATATCATCCGCGTGATCACGCCCGGAACAGTGGACAGCTCCATGCTGGAGGGCAGCCGGGCAAACTATATCTGCGGTATTTATCTGGATGAGAATTATGCCGGTTTGTGCTTCGCGGATATTACTACCGGCAAGACCCATGTGACCGCCTTTTCCGGCGCGCAGCGGGTGACCCATGTGATCAACGAACTGGGCCGCTTCTCCCCGGTGGAGGCTGTGCTCAATGATGGAGCATACTGCGATACGCAGCTGATGGATCTGCTGCGCTTAAAGCTTTCCTGCCGTGTGGAGAACTACGGTGAGCGCCGCTTCCGCCTTGAGGAGGCGCAGCGCAGTGCCGAAAAGCAGTTTGGCGCGCAGGCGCAGAAACTGCCCGCTGCCAACCCTGCCGCCACTATGGCGCTGGGCGGACTTCTCAGCTTCCTCTATGAAACACAAAAGACCGATCTCAGCCACATCAGCGACCTGGAGTACTACGAGCAGGGGCGCTTTATGGAGCTGGATCTTACCGCACGGCGCAATCTGGAACTGACGGAAACCCTGCGCGCCAAGGAAAAGCGCGGCAGTCTCCTTTGGGTGCTGGACAAGACCAAGACCGCCATGGGTGCCAGATGCCTGCGGGCATGGCTGGAGCGCCCGCTTCTGAATGTTGCTGCCATTGAGCGCCGCCTTGCGGCGGTGGATGCGCTGGTGCGCGACAGCATGGGCAGGGAGGAACTGATCCTTGCCCTCTCCGGGATCCACGACATGGAACGACTGATCGGCCGTATCGTCTACGGCAACGCGGGCGGACGGGATCTCAGCTCGCTTCGTTCCTCTCTGCAGAAGCTGCCCCATCTCAAGGAGACAGCGGCACCTTTTTCCGCAGGTCTCCTCGGAGAACTTGGCAGCGGATTGGACGCGCTGGAGGACATTTATGAACTCCTGTGCGCCGCTATTGTGGACGAGCCTCCCTTCTCCGTGCGGGAAGGCGGCTTTATTCGCGACGGATATAACAGCGAGGTGGATCGCCTGCGCCACATCCTCACCGGCGGCAGAGGCATTATTGCCGAGGTAGAAGCCCGGGAGAAGGAAAAGACCGGCATCAAGAGCCTCAAGGTAGGCTACAACAAGGTGTTCGGCTATTATATCGAGGTCAGCAAGTCCTATTACGATATGGTGCCGGAGACCTATATCAGAAAGCAGACCCTTGCCAACTGTGAGCGGTTTATCACCCAGGAACTGAAGGATCTGGAGCATACGATCCTCACCGCCAGCGACCAGGTGGTAGCACTGGAGTATGAACTGTTTACCCGCCTGCGGGAGACCATTGGCGCAGAGATGGAGCGCATCCAGCGCACCGCCGCTGCTATCGCCCAGCTGGATACTCTCGCAAGCTTTGCCGCGGTGGCAGCTAAAAATAACTACTGCCGTCCCACCGTGGATGACAGCGGTGTTCTGGAGATCCACGACGGCCGCCACCCTGTGGTGGAACGGGTGCTGAAGGACACTCTGTTCGTGCCCAATGACACCTATATGGGCGAGCAGGAGAACCGCATTGCGATCATCACCGGCCCTAACATGGCCGGTAAATCCACCTATATGCGTCAGGTGGCGCTGATCACTCTCATGGCGCAGGTGGGCTCTTTTGTTCCCGCCCGCGCGGCGCGCATCGGTGTGGTGGACCGCATCTTCACCCGCATCGGCGCCAGCGACGATCTCTCGGCAGGTCAGTCCACCTTTATGGTGGAGATGACCGAGGTGGCGGATATTCTCAAGTACGCTACAAAAAACAGTCTTATCATTCTCGATGAGATCGGCCGCGGCACCAGCACCTTTGACGGTATGAGCATTGCCCGTGCTGTGGTGGAACACTGCGCAGACAGAAAGAAGCTGGGTGCAAAGACCCTGTTCGCGACCCATTACCACGAGCTTACCGAGCTGGAACATGAGATCCCCGGCGTGACAAACTACAACATTGCCATCAAGAGCCGCGGTGAAGAACTGATCTTTCTGAGAAAGATCATTCCCGGCGGAGCGGACAGAAGCTACGGCGTGGAAGTGGCAAAGCTGGCGGGACTTCCCGACACGGTAGTAAAAAATGCCCGCGCTATTCTGAAGGATCTGGAGAGCCGGTCGGGACATGAGGTGCCGCTGCTCAGCCAGCGGGATACCGATCAGGTTTCCATGGGCGCAATGAGCGAGGCGGAGGTTATCGACCGTCTGCGCCGCACGCAGGTGGATACCATGACTCCCATTGAAGCAATGACTCTGCTCTATGAGCTCAAGCAGAAACTGAACTGAGAAAAGAAAGTTGAGGCGATGCCTATGGCTAAGCAGGCTGTATCCTCCCCGATGACCACACTGGAACGGGTCCTGGGCGGTGTGTTTTTCGCTTTTTACCTCATCATACTGCCCTTTGTGGCAGATCCCCTGTTCGAGGGCCTTTCCCGCCTGATCGGGCGCGAGATATCCGGCGATGTGCGGAATATGATCTTTTACTACACCTTGTTTGCGCTCACACTGGTTATCTTCTGGCACTATTTGGGACATACCACCGGCGTGTTCCTGTCGAGCATTTGGCGGACATTCGGAACAGTGTGCGCAGGCATGGTGGGATTTTACGGACTCAATGAGCTGATATACCGCCTGTTGGAGCTGCTGCCCTTCGGCGTCTCCAATCTGAATGATCTGACCATCTCCGCGCAGATCAACGATGCCCCCCGATCCACCGCGCTGATCATCATCCTGCTGGCGCCTTTTGTGGAGGAGGTACTGTTTCGCGGCTATGTATTCGGAAACCTGAGAGGAGTGAACCGCACGGCAGCGTATATCGTGTCCTGTCTGCTGTTTGCTTTCCTCCATGTATGGCAGTTTGCCGTGATCCATCAAAACCTTTCTTATTTTCTGCTGATGCTGCAGTATCTGGTTCCCGGCTTTGTGCTGGCGTGGACCTATGAACGCTCCGGCACACTGTGGGGCAGCTTTCTGCTGCACGCCTTTGTGAACGCGCTGGCATTGTGGAGCGTTATCTGATATTTTTGATTGATACCCTGAGAAGGAGACAGTATGGTTATTCAACAGTTGTCGTCCCATGTGGCCGATCTGATCGCCGCCGGTGAGGTGGTGGAACGCCCTGCCAGCGTGGTAAAAGAGCTGGTGGAGAATGCCATTGATGCCGGCAGCAGCGCTGTGGTGGTTGAGATCCAGCGCGGCGGCATGGCATCTATCCGGGTGACGGATAACGGCTGCGGCATCCTTCGCGATGAACTGCCTACCGCCTTTCTGCGCCATGCCACCAGTAAGCTGAGATGCGCTGAGGATCTTGCTGCCATCGGTACACTGGGTTTTCGCGGTGAGGCACTGGCAGCGATTGCGGCGGTGAGCCGGGTGGATGTTTTCTCCCGCCATAAGGATGCCGCCATGGGTGCGTCCCTTTCGTTGGAGGGCGGCGTTCCCGGTACTGTAGAGGATGCCGGCTGCCCCGGTGGTACCACCATCGTGGTCCGCGACCTGTTTTTCAATACTCCCGCCCGCCTGAAATTCATGAAGAGCGACAGTGCCGAGGCCTCTGCTGTGGCGGCGCTTCTGCAGCAGATCGCCCTCAGTCATCCCGAGGTGTCGCTGAAATATATCCGCGATGGGAAAGAGGAACTGCATACACCCGGTGACAATAAACTCATTTCCGCTATTTATGCCGCCCGCGGCCGCGATTTCGCCATGAATCTCACCGCGGTGGACGGCGGCGGCGAAGAGATCCGTGTGCGCGGTTTTGTTACCGAACCGCTGGCTGGGCGGGGGAGCCGCGCTATGCAGACCTTCTTCTGCTGCGGACGTATGATCCGCTCTGCGCTTTTGACCGCCGCGCTGGAGGAGGCCTATCAGAACCGGCAGATGAAGGGTAAATTCCCCGGTTGTGTGCTGCATATCGATTTGCCGCTCCACGCGGTGGATGTAAACGTTCACCCCGCCAAGACGGTGGTGAAATTTGTCAATGAGCGCGCGGTATTCTCCGCG
Organism: Candidatus Pelethomonas sp.; assembly: GCA_045615065.1. Taxonomy (GTDB): domain Bacteria; phylum Bacillota; class Clostridia; order Oscillospirales; family Oscillospiraceae; genus Pelethomonas. Next base: position 6,078 of record JAZLEB010000125.1, read on the forward strand.
GTGCATCATGCGGTGCAGGATGCGCTGGACGGCAGAGGAAAGCCTTCCGCTGTACCTGCGCCCAAGCCGCAGGTACAGAGTGCGCCGAAAAGCGATTTTTATCAGACTATGGACGCGAAGACCTTCCGGGAGCAGCAGGCAAAGCCTGCACAGCCGGAAAAAACACCTGTCCGGCCTCCTGTAGTCACAAGTTCTGAGATGGGCGGCAGACCCGTTCTCCACGACAGCGGACGAAACCGCTTTGCCGACAGCCTGATCACAAAGCCTGTTCAGCCCTCCGCGCAGCGTCCGGCTGAACCCGCCGCGCCGGTGAGAGAACGCATTTTTGCGGTGAAGGAACCTGCGGTTCAGCCTGTCAAAGAAGAGATCATCCCGACTCCCGCTGTGCAGGAGGAAAACATCAGTGAGATCCAGCTGCCTGTCGCACTGCCGGCGGAGGAGAAATGCTCCGAACCGGAGCAGACCGTGATCGCACCAGAAGAGGTGACTCCCTGGCGATTTGCCGGTGAGGTGCTGAAGACCTACATCATTGCCGAGGATGGCAACGATGTGTGGCTTATCGATAAACACGCTGCCCATGAGCGCATCAACTTTGACCGCATGAAGGCGGGGCTGGAGCCCATCATGCGCCAGCAGCTGCTCCAAAGTCTCGCGGTGGATCTTCCCCGGGAGCAGTATGCCGCACTGCTGGAGCAGCTTCCGCTTCTGGAGGAATTTGGCTTTGAGGCCGAAGATTTTGGCGACGGTACACTGATCGTCCGCGCTATTCCTGCCGATCTGGAAACAGGCCTGGTGCGGGAAACACTGGAGGAGCTGGCGGAAAAACTTCTCACCTGCGGCAGCGCCGATCCTGCCTCTGCCCGGGATGCTATGCTGCATACCATGGCCTGCAAGGCGTCTATCAAGGGCGGTTGGCAGTCTGATGAGAAGGAACTGCGCGCACTGCTGCAGAAGGTGCAGAGCGGTGAGGTGCAGTTCTGCCCGCACGGAAGACCGGTGAAGGTGAAATTGACTAAATACGAGATCGAGAAGATGTTCAGAAGAGCATAAAAGCAGGAGGACCGTATGGCGAAGAACAAAAAACGTTTTGCGGCAATTCATAAGGAGAGCCGTTTTTCCGGAGAAACGATGATCTTGGTAGACAAGGAAACCGGTGTCAATTACCTGTGGCACGCCAGCGGCTATGCCGGCGGCATGACCGTTCTTCTGAATGCGGACGGCAGACCTGTCGTTACGCCAAAGTCCCAGATCCCGGAGGATTGACCTATGGCACAGCCGACGATCCTCTGCATCGTAGGCCCCACCGCCTGCGGAAAGACTACACTGGGTGTACTGCTGGCTGAAAAGCTGGGCGGCGAAGTTGTCAGTGTGGACTCCATGCAGATCTATAGGGGCATGACTGTGGGCACCGCGGCGCCTACAGAGCGCGAGATGCGCGGTATTCCCCACCACATGGTCGCCATTGCCGATCCGGAGGAAAACTGGTCGGTGGCAAAATTTACCGAAGAGGCAGACAAGTGCATACAGGATATTCTCTCCCGGGGTAAACTGCCCATTCTGGTGGGCGGCACGGGACTTTATCTGGATGCCATCATTGCCGGCAGAAACTTTGCGCCGGGAATGAGCGGTGGAGAAATCCGTGCGCAGCTTCAGCAGCGCCTGACCGGTGAGGGCATTGGAGCACTCATTGAAGAGCTGCGCTCTGTGGATCCGGAGAGTGCGGAGCGGATTTCGCCTGCGGATGAAAAGCGCATTCTCCGCGCGCTGGAGGTATACCGCGAGACAGGAAAGACCATTACAGAGCATAACCGGGAGAGCCAGCTGATCCCTCCCAGGTACAACGCGGTATACATTGGTCTTGCGTTTGCCGAGCGGGAGGATATGCGCGCGCTGATTGACCTGAGAGTGGACAAAATGGTGGAATTGGGACTCATTGATGAGATCCGCACCTTGCTGTCCCGGGGACTTGACCGTTCCTGCACTGCACTGCAGGCCATCGGGTATAAGGAGTTTTTGGCGCATATGGACGGAGAGTCAACAATGGAGGAAGCCATTGAGGAAGTGAAGCTGCGCTCGCGTCAGTATGCCAAGAGGCAGCTCACCTGGCTTCGCCGCAACAAAGATATTTTTTGGATCATTTGGGAAAAGGAGCGGGATTTTTCCGCTGCCGTCCGTCTTTCGACAGACTTTCTCGCTTCTGTGGGCATACAATAGTCCGCGAGGCGGGCAAGCAATATCGTCCGCCTGAACATATTTTGTAAAGAGAGGCAGACGACATGACACAAACTCAGACCCAGAAGAAAGCGATCAACCTGCAGGATGCATTCCTTGCCGCCGCGCGGCGCAGTGAGATCCCCGTTACCGCGTTTCTGGTGAACGGATTTCAGATGCGCGGCACCATCACAGGCTTTGACTCCTTTACCGTTGCGCTGACAGCGGAGGGGAAGCAGAACCTGATCTACAAACATGCTATTTCCACGATCAGCCCGGTGCGGAGCGTGGATCTGTCCGAATGGGAGAACACCCTGTAACGAAGATCCTTTTTCCCCGGGCCTGCAGAGAGAGAAACGCAGCCTATGAAAACATCAAACCTTTCCACAAAACTCATGATGGTCGCCATCGTTCTTACGGCGCTGGTGTATTTCGGGGCAAGCCTTGCCTCGTTTTTCACCGATCCCTTCTCCACTACCGTTGCCTACACCTATACAGAGGATCACTCTGTTACGGTAACAGGCTATGTGGTGCGCGAGGAAAAGGTGCTGGATGAGAGCGGCGATCTCGTCTACTACTCCAGACGGGAGGGAGAACGGGTCAGCAAGGGCGGGAGTGTGGCGCTGCTGTACAACAGCGCGGAAGCGCTTCGCACTGCCAATGATCTGCGCGACCTGGAGCAGAGAATGGAACAACTGCTCTATGCCCGATCCCTTGCGGGCAGCATCCAATCCACCGTATCGCTGGACGATGAGGTGGGCGATGCCCTTACCGGATTCCATGCAGCGCGCTCGTCGGGGAGCATCCGAACGGTTACGGATGCCTCCCGCGCGGTGCGCGCCGCGGTGCTTCGCTATAACTATGCCTACACAGGGACCGATGAACTGGACCGTGCCATTACATCGCTGCAGCGGGAAATCGATGATCTTGCCGGCAGCGTGGGCGGCGCGGTCACCAATGTCCGTGCGCCCCGCAGCGGCCTGTTCAGTTCTCTGGTGGATGGGTATGAAGCAGTTCTGACTCCTGAGAGTCTGGAGAGCATGACCCCCGGAGACTTCCTGTCGCTGAAGCCTTACGCGGTGAACAGCGTGGGTAAGATGGTATACGGTCTTAAATGGTACTTCGTTGCGCTGATGCCGGCTGAGAATGCGGAGGAACTTACATCCGGTGACAGGGTGGGACTTCGTTTCCAGTCGGGATTGGACCGGAATCTGACACTGTATGTGGAGCGTGTCAGCGGCGAGGAGGACGGGCAGTGCCTGGTGGTACTGTCATCGGATGAAAACCTGGGACTTACCACTCTTTTGCGTCATCAGACCGCGCAGATCGTGTTTGAAAGCTACAGCGGTCTTCGCGTGCCCCGCAGTGCGGTTCGCATCGTGTGGGAGACTGTGCTGGATGAGACCGGACAGCCTGTGCGCAATGCCGACGGCAGCGAGAAGCGGCGTCAGGTCTACGGCGTGTACTGCCTGTGGGGCAGCACGGCGCGGTTTAAGCGGGTCAATATCCTCTGGCAGGAGGACGAGTTTATGATCGTGGAGTCTGCGCAGCAGGGTGATACCATGCGCTGTCTGCGTCCCGGTGATCAGGTGATCACCGCGGCAGAGGATCTATACGATGGAAAGGTGATCGAATGACAGAAACCATCAGAGAAAATATTGCCGCTATCCGCGGCAATATGGAGGCGGCCGCAAAAGCTGCGGGCCGTGATGTAAAGGATATTATGCTGGTGGGTGCCAGTAAGATGAACGGCGCCGATGCCTGCCGCGCCGCTATTGCCGCAGGTATCGACGCGCTGGGTGAGAACCGTGTGCAGGAGATGACGGAAAAACTCGCCCAAAACGCCTATGAGGGCGCGCCGCTGCACTTTATCGGGCATCTGCAGCGCAACAAGGTGCGCCAGGTGGTGGGCAAAGTCGCGTTGATCCACTCCGCAGGTTCCGTCGCTTTGCTTGAGGAGATCAACAGACAGGCAGAAAAGCTGGGTATCACGCAGGAGGTCCTGCTGGAAGTGAATATCGGCGGAGAGGAGAGCAAAAGCGGTTTTTCCAAAGAGGAACTGTATGCTGCCGCTGAATATGCCCTGACTCTTCCCAATATTGCGGTGAAAGGGCTTATGACCATTCCGCCCGTGCAGACGCAGCCGCATGGAAATCTTCCTTATTTCAGGGAAGTTTATCGTCTTTATGTTGACATAAGTGAGAAATTGTATCATAATAAATTTGTATATCTATCTATGGGCATGAGTGACGATTACGAGGACGCCATCGCAGCCGGAGCCACGATGATCCGTGTGGGTTCGGCGATTTTCGGTGCGCGGCACTACCAATGATAATAAGGAGGAGCCCACTATGAGCTTGTTTGACGATATCAAAAAGTTCATCCGCCCCACCAATGACGAGGATGATGATCTCTACGATAATTTTGTGGAGAAGGAATCTCCCTTTGCCGACGAATCCACCCGTTCTGACCGACTGACGGTGGATAATCGCCGTGGCAAGGTCGTGAATATTCACGCTACCACTCAGCTGAAGGTGGTGCTTGTGAAGCCTGAGCGTTTCGAGACCGCCAGCGACATCGCTGACCATCTCAAAGAGAAGCGCACTGTGGTGATGAATCTGGAGTCTACCCACAAGGATGTTGCCCGCCGCCTTATTGACTTCCTCTCCGGTGTTGCTTATGCCAGTGAGGGCAAGATCAAGAAGGTCGCAGCCAACACCTATCTCATCACGCCGTATTCTGTGGACATTCAGGGCGACCTGATCGATGAGCTGTCCAGCAACGGCCTGTATTTCTAACCCATTTAGATACATAAGGGAGGAACGCGCACTATGATGACCCCGCAGGAAGTTTCCAGCTCCACTTTCCCCAAAGCTGCGATTGGCGGCTACAACATGGCGGCAGTGGATGTCTTTTTGGATAAGCTGACCGAGGATTACACCACCATCTACAAGGAAAATGCCGCGCTGAAGGCAAAAATCAAGGTGCTGGTGGACAAGATGGAAGAGTACCACGCGATGGAGGATACCATGCGCTCCACGCTGCTGACTGCTCAGAAAATGGCCAGCTCCATGATCACCGAAGCGGAGCAGAAGCGCGATGCCCTGATCGCGGATGCCGAGGCGGATGCCCGTGTTCGTATGCGTGAATTGGCGGCTGATGTGGCTGCCGAGGAGCGCCGTCTGGAGGCGGTGCATGCGGAGATCGATCAGAAGATCGCTCAGGAGCAGGAACGTCTTCAGGTGGCGCAGCGTGAGCTGAATGCATTTATCAATGCCGCCAAGGCTCTGTGCAGCCGCCAGTTTGAACTGATCGACCGCCTGCCCGAGCTGAATGTTCTTCCCGAGGGCTTTACTTTGGAAACACCTGTTGTTGAAGCAGTTCCCGAGACCGCTGCAGAGGTGGAAGCTTTTGCTCCTGTGGAGACGGAAGAAAAGCCTTTCGAGGATAAGGCGGGCGAGGAAGAGCCTGCGGAGGATAACGGCGCGAATGCCGGGAAACTGGTGGAGAATATGCTCAGCATGATCGACTCTGTTGTCAACAATGAGCCGATTGCCGAGAAGAAGGATGAAGACGATCCCTTCGCTGATGATTTTGATGATGCAGACAGTCTCTTCCGTGATGAAGAGGAAAAGAAGAGCGACGAGAGTGAGAACGACGATGCGGACTTCGATAATTACACCGATGAGGACGAAGCATCCGCCCGTGTGATCAATTTGGACAAGCTGCAGTTTGGCCGCAATTATAACAAGGATTAAGCGAAAAAACGGCGGCCACCGGCCGCCGTTTGTCATTTTCACCCCAAACAGAAAAGGAGTGTAACTATGGAAGAGAAAACCGTCATTGCCCTGCTGTACGATTTTGATAAGACTCTGTGCACGCAGGATATGCAGAACTATTCATTTATCCCCAGTCTTGGTATGGCACCGGAGGATTTCTGGCGGGAGGCCAACGGCTTCGGCAGCGAACATCAGATGGATGGCATCCTTGCCTATCTGTATACCATGGTGCGCAAGAGCAAGGAGAAGGGTGTGCCCCTGACCCGTGAGACACTGCGCAACTGCGGCAAAAGCATTGCGCTGTTCCCCGGTGTAAAGGATTGGTTTGACCGCATCACAAAGTTCGGTGAGACACTTGGCGTACAGGTGGAGCACTATGTGATCTCCTCCGGTCTTAAGGAGATCATTGAGGGAAGCGAGATCGCCGACTGCTTCAAGGAGGTCTACGCCTGCGAGTTCTTCTACGATGAAAATGGCGTACCCGTGTGGCCTAAGCTGGCGGTGAACTTCACCGCAAAAACTCAGTTTGTGTACCGCATTAACAAGGGTGTGCTGAATGTGACCGACGATAAGGCGCTGAATGCATCCATGCCTGATGAGCACAAGCGTATTCCCTTTGTGAATATGATCTACCTGGGCGACGGACTCAGTGACGTGCCCTGCATGAAAATGATGCGCTCCTACGGTGGACAGGCCATTGCCGTGTATCAGAGTGCCAACCTTCCTGCTGTGGAGGAACTGCTGCGCAAGGACCGCGTGGACTTCATCTTCCCGGCAGACTACCGTGAGGGCACTCCGCTGGAGATCACCGTGAAGAACATTCTTCGCAAGATGGCGGTCAGCCAGGTGCTGTACGAGGAAAATAAAAAGCAGAAGAGCCAGCTGTAAGAAAAACAGGAGTGCCGCCGCACTCCTGTTTTTTATCGTTTCATGAGAAGCAGATATTCCTCGGTATCGTCTTCAAGCTGCTTTTCGCCTGTTAGGCGGAAACCGTGGCGCTCATAAAAAGTGATCGCCCGTGTGTTTTTCTCCAGGGCCCACAGAGAGTCGGCGCCGCATTCGGTGATGGCGAAGCTGAAAAGCTGCGCCCCGATGCGCTGTCCCTGCAGAACAGGCTCCACAAACAGCTTTTCAATGTGACTGCCATTCAGACGGATGAAGCCTTTTACAACGCCGTCATCATAAACATAGGTGTTTCCGAGGAGCAAGGGATCGGCTATGTACCGTTCTGCTGCTGTGGTAACCTGCAGCTCACGAAAATAGAATTCGTCATTCCGGAAAATGGGATAAAAACTCAGCCGGTAGTTGAAAATCTCAATTTCCGCAATGCGGGATGCATCGGTGATTTGTGCTTTCCTGATGTGGGACATATGCTCACCTGTCCTTTCTGCTGACAGTATAGCATAGATGCGCGATATCTTCAAATTGGAGTTTATCGAGCTCTCAGGTTTGCAGAATCCTAAGCCTCCCTCTGACGAGGGAGGTGGGTCGCCGCAGGCGACTCGGAGGGAGAGATACACCGCAGTTCTTGTTTTCTCTCCCTCAGTCAGCCTTTGGCTGACAGCTCCCTCGTCAGAGGGAGCCTTGCGTACTGTGGTGCAAACTCCCCGCCAAACCCCAATTTACCGCGCGGCGGTGGGAACAGACATCCGTGCTAATTCGGTTTGCAAAAGTCCGCGATTCGTGATACAGTATTTACATACGACAGATAAAGGGAGAGTGAACCGGGATGAAGAAAAGATCGCTTTCGCTGCTGGGCATAGTTCTCGTACTCTCGTGTCTGACCGCATGTGCAGGCATTCAGCTGCCTCTCAGCGACATCGGCGCAGACAGGATCGATTGGGAGAACATTGTTTTGAGCACCGTACTGCCTGAGCCGCAATCGGACATTATGAAGCTCTCCCAAAATGACAGCAATTCTCTCCATGCGGATATCTATAGGATTTCCATGAATCAGTTCATGGAATATATCCGGCTCTGCGAGGATGCTGGGTTTACCATCGATGCCAACCGAAACGGCAGTACCGCGTTCAGCGCCCGCCATCAGGACGGTTATGCTCTGACACTTACCTATAACAAGTCAAGGGATATTATGACCGTTGAGCTGGTTCTGGAGTCCGGCGGCGATGCAGCGCCGGAAAATTCGGATGCACTGAATGCGGAAGAAATCTACAATAAGTGCGCGTCCGCGGTTTTCTACATTGAGATATATAATAAAAACGGCGATGCCATTGCCAGTGGCAGCGGTGTGTTTATTTCGGCGGACGGTAAAGCGCTCACCAATCACCATGTCGTGAAAAACGCCTATTCCGCAAAGGTGACCACCAATGACGGCAAGACCTATGCGGTCTCCGGCTACTATGATGCTCAGGAGTCCCTTGATATGGCGCTGATCCAGGTGGACGGAAGCGGTTTTTCGTTTTTGCCCATGGGCGATTCCACAGCACTCACTGCAGGGCAGACCGTGTTTGCTATCGGCAGCCCCAAAGGGTTGGATGACACCATCTCTCAGGGCATTATTTCCAATGTGAACCGGGTACTTGATGGACTTTCCTACATTCAGATGACGGCTCCCATTTCCGCCGGAAGCAGCGGCGGTGCGCTGATCGACAGCCGGGGTCAGCTCATCGGTTTGAATACCGCCAGCTATCTGGACGCGCAAAATCTGAACCTGGCGGTGCCTATCCACCTGTCTCGGCAGCTTTCTGCAGGCGTGCTGCATGAGTTCCCCGTTGAGGGCGCAAACGAGTACACTGGCGCTTCCCTCGGCTTCAGATCCTCACTGAACCTTACCACCGGCGAAACCGGGACAGTTACCATTTCTGCCGATCCCGGCGATTGCCCGGAGGATATTATCATTGAGTGGGAGTGCTCGGACGAGAGTATTGCTGTCCCCGAATGGGATGAGTGGGACGAGTGGGATATCGACCTGCATGTGTACGGTAAAAGGGCAGGTACCGCCACCATCACCATCACATTGCTGACAGACAGCGATGTGGTTCTGGCGAGTAAAACACTTACGGTTACGGTGTCCGAACCAGAGGGCTATTCCGGATTCTCCCTGAGTTTCAACTCCACTCTGAACCTTGTTACCGGCGAGACAGGCACGGTTACGGTTTCCGCTGACCCGGGCAACTGCAAGGAGACGGTCACTCTTCTGTGGGATTGCAGCGACGACAGCGCTGTCGCCGTGGAATGGGACAACTGGAATGGCTGGAATATCAATCTCTATGCCACCGGTAAAGCGGCGGGCACAACCACCATTACGATCTATCTTGTGATTGCGGACACTGAAGAAGTCCTGACAAGCAGAGTACTTACTGTGTATGTCACCCAATCTTCTGCCCATTCCGGCGCCTCTCTCAACTTCAATACTGCGCTGAATGTGGCAGTTGGCGAAACGGGCACGGTTACGATCTCCGCCAACCCCGGCAACTGGACGGAAGGAGTCAGTGTTCTGTGGGAATGCAGTGATGAAACCGTTATCACCCCTAAATGGGATGAATGGAACGGCTGGGAGATCAATCTGTTCGTTACCGGCAACACCACCGGCTCTGCCACGGTTACCATATCGCTGGTAACAGAGGATGATGTGGTACTTGTGCGCAATACGCTTACCGTTACCGTCACCGAGATGACCCGACGGGAGATGGCGTTTAACAAGCTGCGGGATTGGGTCATCGCAAATGCGAATACAATGGTGGATAATCAGCCGGCTTACTATACGTTTTATGATCATGATAGCGGTAGGGTCGGGTTGTATTTATTATGGGAAGCAGCTGATAATCAAGTTTCGATAATTGTCGTTGATGCAGTGAATAATGAAAAGTACATATCCTCAATAGCTTTAAAACCGTCAGGAGACAGCGATGCCGCTGTGTGTACCTGTACGAATACGATCTCCGATGAAATGATATACGGGGGAGTAGCTGAGTACTACTATGCGACTTTTGCTCAAACCACATTGCTTGACTTCCAGTTTTTTGAGGGGAATGACTGGTATCGATCCAGCGCATCCAGCCGCCTGAACTACATGATGTGTGATGGACTGGATTTTACCAACTGGATTTTTGGTCAATATATTCATGATATCAGTATCGCGGATTTTGGATTTACAAACTGGGCCGAGTAATTCAAAAAACACCTCCATGGCGCATACTGCGCCGTGGAGGTGTTTTTCGTTTACTCTTCCTTTGGCAGGTAGGCCGCAGGATCAATGAGCTCGCCGTTTCTCGTTACAGAGAAGTGCAGATGTGCTCCCAGCGCGGATTCGCTCAGGGATGTGTTGCCTACGGTGCCGATCACATCGCCTGCCTCCACACTGTCGCCTACCTCCACCAGTGTTTCGGGGTGCAGGCTTGCGTAGGTGGTCACATAGCCGCCGGAATGTTCAATGACGATGTTCACGCCCAATCGGTCATTTTCGCCCACGGCAATGACCTTGCCCGCGGCTGCCGCAACCACCTCAGTGCCGGCCTCGGCGCTGATATCGATACCGTCGTGGGTGCGCCAGTCGTCCAGCGTGGCATCGTACATCAGCCTGTCAGCAGAAAAAACTGATACGGTGGTGCCTGTCAGAGGATATACGATCCGGCTTTCCTTAGGTTGCTCCTCCTGGGGAGGCTCCTGCACCGGCACATCGATCTCACCGGACACGGGCATATCCTCCACCGGTTCGTCGCTGCCGGTTTCCACTGTTTCGTCATTGGGAAGCTCCGGTTTGACGCTGTCCGGGATACGAACCGGGTCGGTGGAGATCACAGGTGCAGTGCCTTCACTGCCCTGCGCACCTGTGGGTGTGCTCTCATCGGTCTGATCCGATACCGGCAGAGTATCGCCGTCTAAATCGGGTTCGTCATCATTCAGCAGGGCATAATAGCCAACCACTCCGGCTGCGATCACGCAGACGAGCAGGGCTATGTAAAAGCCCATGCCGCCGAAGATGGAGACAGCCTGCCGCTTGCCTCTCTTGTCCATTCTTCTGTTCCTTTCCCTTA
>JAZLEB010000126.1:0-2201 GCA_045615065.1 Candidatus Pelethomonas sp.
ATCGGTCTTTACGATCGCTGTGATCTTACCGTCAGGGGGAAATTGTATCAAGCCTTGTGGCGATACATTCACGATACATTGAAAAGGGAAACGGCAGTCGAATTATCAAACAGGAGATGCGGCCAATATATCAGGCAGTCTGCCGATCGGCGGCTGGAAGCGCTCCACCAGCTTTTCCCGCGCCGCGGCAAGCTGCTCCTTCGTGAGAAGACCGAGGCTGAAAAGCCGCTGGAAGATGGAAAAGGAAAGGCGGAAATTGCTCTCCCTGTCAAACTGGTCTTTTGTCATATTGTTTCTGCACCTCCAACAGGTTGTTTGGCGCTGCGTACCTCGCTTTGACATAGCAGCTGTGGCTGCAGTATTTTCTCTCCGCGCCAGCTGTGAAGGGCGAACCACACACTGGACAGACTTTTTCCGCCGCCCCCCTCGCCAAGTGCCGATTATCATGCCACCAGGAAAGGCGACACTTATCGGAACAGAAGAGCTTTTGACGATGGTGCGGCCTCTGTCCCAGCGGAGCGCCGCACTTCTTGCACTTCGCACCCTCTGCGGATGGCTGGGAAGGAAGGCTCTCCACATCCAGCGCTGCTTCGGCGACGAGGTGATTCCTTGAGCAGAATGATTTCACTGTTCCGATTGGTAGGCCGAGCTTACTGGCGATCTCCGCAAGGCTGTTTCCCTGCGTGCGGAGTGAAACGATTTTCGTTTTTTGCTCGTTGGTCATATTGTCCCCCCCTTTTCCCCAGCTGCCTGGTTGTCCTGCAGCGGGGCCATTCGTTGATGTCGGCTATTAATATTGAGTTAACATCTTAATGTTATGGTATAAGTGAGCAAAGATTCTCCATCGCCACAATAGAAAGGAGACGAGAGATGAGCCTATTACATCAATTGCTATCTGAATGCATTCGTTCACCAGAACAGCTGCGAGAATCACTTCACCTGACCGATCAGGAAGTCAAGCAGCTTGCTGAAATCGCTGTTCAGTACCCTATTTGCATTCCACCGTACTATCTGAACCTGATCAGCTCAGACTGGAAGCATGATCCAATAAGACGATTGTGCATTCCCGACCCAATGGAATCTTCCACAGATGGGCACAAGGATACCAGCGGCGAAGGCGACAATACCGTCGTCATAGGCATGCAGCACAAGTACATGCAGACGGCCCTTGTCCTGACCACCAACCAATGCTCTATGTACTGCCGCCACTGTTTCCGAAAGCGGATGGTCGGAAGCAATGCGGATGAGATCGCGCATCACATAGGAGAAATGGTGGAATACGTTTCCAACCACCCCGAAATCGACAATGTACTTCTCTCCGGCGGGGACGCGCTTATCAACGAGAACGATCGACTTGAACAGTATCTGGAAGCATTCTCCGCTATCGAGCATCTCGATTACATCCGAATCGGCACCCGTGTACCTGTAGTCCTTCCGCACAGGATCATCTGGGACGAAAAGCTCCTGGAGTTGCTGCGGAAGTATAACCAGTACAAGCAGATCATTATCGTCACGCATTTCAATCATCCGAAGGAACTTACCGAAGAATCGCGCTGTGCAATTCGCACACTACTGAAAATTGGCTGCCCTGTCCGAAATCAAACTGTTCTGCTGAAAGGCATCAATGATGATAGCCGTATACTGGCGGACTTGATGAACGGGCTGACCTCAGCCGGTGTGCTCCCCTACTATGTTTTCCAATGTCGGCCTGCGATGGGCGTTATAAACCAATTCCAGGTCCCCCTGCTGGATGGGCAACGAATAATCGACGAAGCAAAAGCTGACATGAACGGACAGGCAAAACAGTTCAGATACGTCATGTCCCATGTCACTGGCAAGATAGAGATATTGGGCAGACCAAGCGGCGAAGAGATGCTGTTCAAATACCACCAGGCGAAATACCGTAAGGATGACTCGCGTTTCTTCTCTGTGAAGCTTGAAGCTGATCAATGCTGGCTGCCCAATGTGATTGAATGAAAGAAGCCCGGCTTCATATGAGGCCGGGTCAATCTATCGCCCACTTCATCACCTTCTCTATCGAGGCTTGGTGCTCCGTATTGACCACACCGCTGCCGTGGGTCAGCGATCCTGACAGATGGAGGCAGAACTGGCCATCGAAGTCGTTGTCCTTTATCGTCTGACTGCCGTGCGGCATTGTGTTTATGCCTGCCGCGATGTAGCGCCCACCTTTGATCAGCACC
>JAZLEB010000127.1:0-30785 GCA_045615065.1 Candidatus Pelethomonas sp.
ACCAAAGGACTGGCGGGGAGAATCCAAAGAGGGGCTTGCGCCCCTCTTTGTGTCGTTTTAGGAGTGAGGGGTTTCTTAAGGGGAGAGGGGGAATCGAAACCTCCTCTCCCCTTAAGTGTCTTTTTCGCATCTTTTGTGACATGACAAAAGATGCCCGTCGGAGACAAAAGATAATTTAAATATCCCCGATAAACTCCAATTTGAACACAAGCGGAAAATTATCTTTTTCTGATTTCAAAAAATCCAACGGTCACAAGATGTCACCTGTGCGAACAGGCGCAGCAGTTCATCGGAACTGCTGCGCCTTATATTGGAGTATATGGTTACTTGCCTGCCACGGACAGGTTCTCCACCAGAACGAAGGGGGAACCGAAGGTGGTGACACCGAAGGGGCTGGGCAGGGTCACCTTGTCGGAGAGAGCGGTGATATTCTTCAGCATATCGTAGAAGTTGCCTGCCACGGTGAAGGACTTGATGTACTCACCCTTCTTGCCGTCCTTGATGATGAAGCCGGAACTCTGCAGGGAGAAGTCGCCGGAGATGGCGTTGGCACCGGCGTGCAGGCCGCCCAAATCGGTGATGAGAACACCGTTGCCGGCCTTGGCCAGGATCTGTTCCTCGGTCAGATCGCCTGCGCCCAGATACATGGTGAAGGGGCGGACATTCACAGCGCCTGCGTAGCCTGCCTTACCGGCGTTGCCGGTGGTCTCCTTGCCGGCCACAGCGGCGGTCTTCATGTTGTAGAGCAGAGTGCAGAGCTTGCCGTTCTCGATCACGTTCTTGCGGCGGGTGGGGCAGCCTTCGCTGTCGAAGTTCATCTGCACGCGGCTGTCGGGATGGAAGGGATCATCCACCAGGGTGACGCAGGGAGCGGCGATCACTTCGCCCTCCATGCTGCCCAGACGGGAAAGACCCTTCTGTGCATTCTCGGAGGAGAACACGGAGGAGAACACGCCCAGAAGGCTGCTCATTGCCTCGGGATCGAACACGACGGGATACACGCCGGTTGCGGGAGGCTCGCCGCCCAGCTTGCGCTTGGCATCCTCGGTGGCCTTCTTGACCATCTTGTCGGTATCGATCTTGCCCAGTTCACCTAGCTTGATCTCGTAGGAGTTGGACATCTCCTTGCCGTCAGACACCACGGAAACGACCACAAGACCTGCTGCGTTGTTCTCCCAGTGGAGGTCCAGTCCCTTGGAGTTGTAGATAGCCAGCTCACTGTGCTCGCTGAAACCCTCGGTCTGGCAGCCGTCGATCACAGCACTGTCGGATGCGTAGAGTTTCTCCTGAGTTTCCAGCACCTTGGCGATGAGCTCGTCCACAGCGGGGAGATCGTAGGAGGTAACATTCAGTTCCTCGTACTTCTTGCCGCCCTCGCACAGGAACACCTGCTCCTCTGCTTCCAGCAAAGTGGCATTGTCGGCTGCCTTGGCAACAATATTCTTGGCCTCGATCTCGCTGAGAGCCTGAGTGGAGGCGTAGCCCATCTTGCCGTTCACGATGCAGCGGAAGCACACACCGCCGCCCTGAGCGGAGGAGGAGAACTGGTTGACCTCGTGCTGGAACACGCCAACGCTGGTCTCGGAGCCGCTCTCGTAGTAGAGCTCATATTCGGTGATGCCCAGTTCCTTTGCCTGAGCGATCACAGCATTTTTAAAAGACTGATAATCCATTGTTTTCCCTCCTTAACGACCGCCGACGGTGATGCTGGACACACGGATCAGGGGCTGGCCCACGTTGGTGGGCACACTGCCGCTGGAGGATCCGCACATACCCTGACCCATATCCATGTCGTTACCGACCATGTCGATGTTCATCAGGACTTCGCTGCCCTTGCCAACAAGGCTTGCGCCGCGGACAGGCTCGCAGATCTCGCCGTTACGAACGATGTAACCCTCGCTGACGGAGAAGTTAAACTCACCGGTGACGGGGTTGACGCTGCCGCCGCCCATTTCCTTGGCATAAAGACCGTACTCGATGGACTTGATAATGTCCTCGTTCTTGTCATCGCCGTTGGCGATGTAGGTGTTGGTCATGCGGGAGGTGGGAGTGTAGGCGTAGCTCTGACGGCGGGAGTTGCCGGTGGACTCCATGCCCATGCGGCGGCCGTTGAACTTGTCGATCATGTAGCTCTTGAGGATACCGTTCTCAATGAGAACATTTCTCTGGGCGGGAGTACCCTCATCGTCGAAGTTGATGGAGCCCCATGCGTTGGGAATGGTACCGTCATCGATAGCGGTGACCTTGCTGTGGGCGATCTGCTGACCCAGCTTGCCGGCAAACTGAGACTGACCGTATGCCACGGAGGAAGCCTCCAGAGAGTGACCGCAGGCCTCGTGGAAGATAACGCCGCCGAAACCGTTGCCGATGGCAACAGGCATCACGCCGGCGGGGCAGTAGCCTGCGCCTGCCATGGTGACAGCCTGACGGGCTGCGTGGATACCCACATTCTTGGCATCGATGATATCAAACATCTCCATGCCCATGCGGCGGCCGGGGGAGCAGGAGCCGGTCTGGCTCTCACCGTTCATCTCGGCTACGGCGCTGATAGCGATACGGGTACGGATCTGACGGTCCTGAGCATAGGTGCCCTCGGTGTTGGCAATGAGGATCTTGTGGTCATAGTCCACCAGACCGCCGGATACCTGCTTCACGCAGTCGTTATACTCCTTGGCTGCAAAATAGCCGTCCTTCAGAACGCGGATCTTCTCGGCGGTGGCCACGGAAGCGGGGACGACCTTGATGGGATGGATATCGCCGTACAGACGCTCGTGCAGAACGATGTCGATCTCGGCCTTGCCCTGACCCAGTGCATCGGCAGCCTGCTGTGCGCAGCGAATAAGACCTGCCTCACTGGTGTCGATGGTGGTGGCCATGACGGAGCGCATGCCCTTGTAGACACGCACAGCCGCGCCGGCGATTACACCGGAGTGGATAGTCTGGACCTTGCTGTCCAGCATGCTGATGGAGCTTTCGTCGGTATGCTCGGCGAAAAGCTCGGCATAGTCGGCGCCGGTGGACACTGCGGCGTGCAGTACCCGCTGGCAAACATCTCTTGCAATCATGCTTGTATCTCCTTTACAATTTAATATAATTGCACTGAACACATTCTATCACTTTTCCTGAAAAAAGCAACAGTTACAGAAGGGCCGGTCTGCGACTTGTCTTTGTGGGAGGCATTGACATTTTTTGTAATTGGTTTATAATGATTTTACGCAGTAAACAACTAAGGAGAGAAGCTTTTATGAAAATCGCGGTCACATATGATAACGGAGCTGTTTTCCAGCATTTTGGGCATACCGAGTTCTTTAAGGTCTATGAAGTGCAGGAAGGTAAGATCGTTTCTTCTGAGGTGGTGAGTACCAACGGCAGCGGCCACGGCGCACTGGCAGGTGTTCTCAGCACTTTACAGGCAGAGGTGCTGATCTGCGGCGGTATCGGTGGCGGCGCTCAGGCCGCTCTTGCTTCCGCGGGCATCAAGCTCTACGGCGGTGTGTCCGGCAGCGCGGACGAGGCAGTGAATGCACTCCTTGCCGGTACTCTTGTCTTCAACCCCTGCGTGCAGTGCAGCCACCACGGTGAGCATCACCACGAGGAAGATCACTCCTGCGGCAGCCACGGCTGCGGCGGTGAGCATCATTGCCATTAATTTTATATTAAAATAACGGAGGTCATTACTATGGAAAAGAAGAATCCCTACGCCGGTACCAAAACCGAAAAGAACCTGTGGGAAGCCTTTGCCGGCGAGTCCCAGGCCCGCAACAAGTACACCTACTTCGCCAGCGTCGCAAAGAAGGCAGGCTACGAGCAGATCGCAGCCCTGTTCCTCCAGACCGCAGAGAATGAGAAGGAACACGCAAAGCTGTGGTTCAAGGCGCTGGGTGAGCTGGGCAATACCGAAAGCAACCTGCTGCACGCCGCCGAGGGTGAGAACTCCGAGTGGACCGATATGTACGAGCGCATGGCCCGCGAGGCTGACGAGGAAGGCTTCCATGCACTTGCCGAACAGTTCCGCGGTGTTGCAGCTATTGAGAAGTCTCATGAGGAGCGCTATCGTGCGCTGCTCAGCAATATTGAAAACAAGGAAGTTTTCGCAAAGAGCGAGGAAGTTGTGTGGGAGTGCCGTAACTGCGGTCACCAGGTAAGCGGCAAGGACGCCCCTGATCTGTGTCCTGTGTGCAAGCATCCCCAGGCCTATTTCGAAGTCCACAAGGAAAACTATTGATCGATAAAAGAAGCAGTTTGTGTCAAGAGAAGACACAAACTGCTTCTTTTTTTGCGTTGGTTTCGTCGCGGCGGCAGGAAAAAAGCATTTTGTGCGCACAACATATGGAAAAATGGGTGCATGGTGCTGAAACAAATTGCCATAAAACTGGCAAAATGACGAAAATTTAGTAATCGTTCAAGAAGGACTACCCAAAATTGTTTTTTGTCAGTATAATATAGGAGTAAAAATATCCGAGTTGTTACATTTCCTGCGAGAGGATGGTGACTTTTCTATGAAAAATGAAAAAGCATCTGTGAGCGGTTCTGCCCTGTCCATCAATCTGCTGGGCGGATTCAGCATGGAGCACAGCGGCAGAACGCTGACGGACGAGATCAACCGTTCGCAGAAACTTTGGAGCGTTCTTGCGTATCTGGTGATCCACCGTGACCGCGATATTCCGCAGAGTGAGTTTATTGAACAATTCTGGCAGGAGGATAACAGCACAAACCCTTCCAGCGCGCTGAAAACACTGCTGTATCGCATCCGCGCTATGATCGAGCCCCTCTTTGGCGAGGAGATTCAGCCCGTCATTTCCCGCCGCGGAGCCTATACCTGGAACCGTGAGATTCCCTGCGAAGTGGATCTGGACCGGTTTGAAGCACTGTGCCTGCAGGCGCAGCAGGAGGGACTGGACAGCAAGAAGAAGTTGGAACTTTACCGGGAGGCAACTGCCCTGTACAAGGGACCGCTGCTGCCCAAGCTGTCTGATCAGATCTGGCTCATGCCTCTTGCGGCTCACAGCCATTCTCTGTTTGTGGATGCTGTCAAGGAAATGTCCTGCCTTCTGGTGGAGCAGGGACTTTACGAGGAACTGACCGAACTGTGTCTGCGCGCTGCGGAGCTGGATCCTACCAATGAGAGTCTGCAGGTGCTGGCTATTCGCGCTCTGCTGTATCAGGGCCGTAACGCTGAGGCGCTGACGCATTATGAGAATGCTACCGAATTGCTCTACCGCAGCCTGGGTATCCGCGCCAGCGATGAACTGCGCAACCTTTATGCGCAGATCATGGCAGTGGAGCAGGGACTGGAGACCGATCTGGAGGTCATTCAGACTGACCTTGTTGGCGCGGCGGACCGTGAGGGAGCCTTTGTCTGCGAGTACGGTTTCTTCCAGGAGGTCTACCGTCTGGAAGTGCGCCGCAGTGACCGCAGCGGAACCTGCGTTCATATTGCGCTGCTCACTGTTGCCATGCCTGACGGCAGTGTGCCTGCCTTGAAGCAGCTGAATATGACAATGGATCAGCTGCTGGTGGCGCTGAAAGCGCAGCTGAGAAGCGGTGACGTGATCAGCCGTTACAGTGCTATGCAGTATGTTGTTATGCTCCCTGCCGCCAATTATGAGGACAGTAACAAGGTTATGGAACGCGTGGTATCGGCCTTCTATCGCCAGCACCGCCACAACTTCCTGAAGATCACCTACAAGATCCGAGAAGTGGAGTGATGAAAATGCCTGGATTTAACCACAATAATTCTATACTGCGCATATGCATTGATTGCGTTAAGGGGCGTACTGTCAGCGGAAGAGTCTTGAGCAGACGGCTGATCCAGCCCTATCATTTCCCTGATTTGAACAGCTTTGTGCTGCAGATGGAAGCGGTGTTTGACGCACAGAATTTCCCGCAGGCATATCAGAGAATTCGTACCTTCCTCCGCACTGAGGATAAGGGAACACTGGCGGCAGCCGATCCCGAATCCGGTATGACCGAGGAAGAGGTAAAAGCCGGTCGCGGTGAAGTGGCTACGGTAGAACTGCGGGTGATGAGCCGGCGTAATTCTACCTGGCAGGGTACTGTGAACTGGCTGGACGGCGACGTGATCCGGGACTTCAGCAGCTATCTGGAACTCATGCACATTGCCGACGAAAAGCTGTTTGGAAAAACGGAATAATTGGAAAAAACTGGAAAGACGATTGATCCGCCCCGGAGACAGGTTTTAGCCTGTTTCCGGAAGGCGGATCACTGTTTGCAAAAAAATTAGACTATTATCAGGAAAATTATATAGTTTGCGCGTTGCTTGATATGCAAAAAACAAGGGATATGTAATCGAAAACCGTCAAACAAGTCGACAAAATTGGTTAAAACTGGTAATTTTGTCGATGAGTTCCCTTGCTTTGCGGGCGATTACTCGACAGAATTCGGTTGTTTTCCATGTCTTATTATGGTAATTTCTACCCAAGGCGCAACGAAGCTTCGAGATTTCGTCTAAAGTTTAGGATGGTTCACAATTCGTGTCGACGAGCGATTGTGGAAAGGGAGATTGCATGAATAGGAAAATTAAAATTTTGCTCACGGATTCCGGCGACGATGCGCGTGCGCTGCTGCAAAACGCGTTGGAAAGAAGCGGGCAATTTGAAGTAGTAGGCTCCACGGGTGACGGTACCGAAGTCGTGGAGCTTGTCACTGCGCTCAAACCGGATATTCTGGTGCTGGATCTGATCCTGCCCGGTTTGGATGGACTGAGCATTCTGCGCAGATTGGAGGGTGAGGATCGACCGGTGATCCTTGCCATGTCCAATTTTGTCAGACGTGAGATGGTGGCAGAAGCGGGAAAGCTGGGCGCAGCCATGTTCCTCAGTAAGCCTTATGATGAATCTGCCATGATCGAGCATCTGCTGCGTTTGGCCGAAAAACGCAGCGAAAAGACACACGCGCCCGGTCTGGAGGAACTGGTGACCGCGATCATCCACGAGGTGGGTGTTCCCGCGCACATCAAGGGCTACCAGTATGTCCGCGAGGCGATCATGATCACGGTGGAGAATATGGATGTGATCAACAGTGTTACCAAGGTGCTGTACCCGGAGGTGGCCAAGAGGTATCACACCACACCCAGCCGTGTTGAGCGCGCGATCCGCCATGCCATCGAGGTGGCGTGGGACCGGGGCGACATTGAAACGCTGCAGCGGTTCTTCGGATACACAGTCAGCAACATAAAGGGCAAACCTACCAACAGCGAGTTTATTGCTCTGATCGCGGACAAACTGCACCTTCAGCTGAAGAATGCAGACGCATCCAACTTTTGAGGCGCCCTCTCCGGAGGGCAACCTCACAGAATAACTCGGCTGATCACTTTGCATCTGCTGCGGAATGTATCCGCGGCAGATGCTTTTTCTCTTGCATCCTCCGGAAAAGTTTGATATAATACGCCGAACACCGTTTCAGCGGCATGGTTTTGTAAAAAATTTATAAGGAGATAGATAGTATGGCTTATACTTATATGACCAAGGGCACCTGCTCCAGAAGTATCGATATTGAGTTGGAGGGCGGCGTTATCAAGTCCGTCAGTTTCCTGGGCGGCTGCCACGGCAACCTGCAGGGTATTTCCAAGCTCGTGGAGGGTATGAAGGTTGAGGATGCGATCCAGCGCCTGCGCGGCATCTGCTGCGGCAGCAAGCCCACTAGCTGCCCCGATCAGCTGACCTACGCGCTGGAAGAGGCACTGAAGGCTCAGCAGTAACTCTTGACTTTCCATATTCTGTGTGCTAACATACCCCTGATGAGAAAACACTCATCAGGGGTATCACAATTGAATAACCAACGGGCTGCCGCCACTGAAAGCGGCACGTGGAATAGGGTGAGAGTCCCTGCGAGTCGGTCACTGTGAAGCCTCCGAAAGTGAGGATAAGTCAGATACACGGGCAGTCTGCAAAAATGTTTCGCCGAAACCGGACATGCTATACTGAGAGGATCCCGCCCTTTCTGCGGGTGTATTCTGTCCGGTGCTGTTCGGCGCCGGGCATTTTTGTTTTCAGTTGATGTGCCGAAACCGCATCAAAAGAAAGAAAAGGAGAACAAAACAATGAAGAATAACAAGGGTGTGATCATTGCGCTTGCTGCGCTGGTCCTGGTGGCGGCTGTGTTTGCCGGAGTGTATTTTGCTACCCGCGGTGAAACCGCAGTGGGCAGCAAGGAACTGACCATCGAGATCGTTCACGGCAACGGCGAGACCAAGGAGTTTACCATTCGCACCGATGCCGAGTATCTGGGCGAAGCACTGCAGGAAAACGAGGAACTGGGCGTGATCGGTGAGCAGGGCCCCTACGGCCTGTACATCAAGGAAGTGGACGGTGAGCAGGCATCCGACGCAGACCAGACCTTCTGGAGCGTGAGCCTTAACGGTGAATCTCTGATGGTGGGCGCGGACAGCCAGCCCATTAACGACGGTGAGCATTACGAGCTGGTGCTGACAAAGTGGTAAAACAGGAGAGAAGACGGCGCACGATCAGCCTGCTGATCCTCTCACAGCTGGGCACTCTGATGTTCGTACTGAAAATGGCAATGGCCGCCCTTCCGAACATTGAACCGGTATCCCTTTTGGTCATGGTATATGCTGTGACTTTGGGACCCTGGGCGCTGGCACCGATCTACATTTATGTGTTTTTGGAGTGGGCGATCTGGGGCTTAAATACCTGGTCAATCTGCTATCTCTATGTGTGGGCAATCCTGTGGCTGGTGGCATGGCTTCTGAGAAAAATGAAGCTGAAGCTGGGATGGGCAGTGCTGTGCGGCGTGTTCGGCCTGCTGTTCGGCGCGATGTGCGCCGTTATCTACATTCCCATCGGCGGCGTGTCCTACGCACTGACCTGGTGGGTCAGCGGTATGCCCTTTGACCTGATGCACTGCGCCGGTAATTTTATTATGGCGCTGGTGCTGTTTGAACCACTGCGAAAGCTTATGGAGAAGCTTTTGAAAAACGCGGGACTGAGCAAAATCATGAAATAAAAAAGCGGGTGCTGCACATGGCAGCACCCGCTTTTTCAGGTATCCTGCGCCATCCATGTATTGGAGGAGGCACAGAAGGGGGTGTTCTTCGTATTATGGAACTGCACGAATTTCAGCGCATAGAAATCACAGGAGATGTACCGCTCATAATCCGGCTGGTAGATCACAATGTAATCGCTGCCTACCGTGTGCAGGATCCCTTGCCAGGTGACCATGCGCTGAGTTCCTGTGAGAAATGTTGCCACAATAAAATAGCCCACATTTCGCGCAAGCAAACTGCGGAGTGAGGACTGATAGGCATCCCGGTTGTTTCCGGGGTTATGGGTGGTCTCCATATCCACAGGATTTTTCATCCGCTGACTCTGATCAAAGGCGGAGGACTGCCCGCCGGGCATTACTGCGCCGCTCATGCCATTCCATTGCTGCGGCTGCTGCAGATTCCACTGCACCTCCGGCCCCATATTCTGCCCCATGTTCTGGGGAGTGGCGTAGCGGGTCTCGTCGTACTCGGGTTCGGTGGCGCGCAGCTGTGCGCTGTTCATTGGTGCAGACATCTGATGATTCATACCGATGTGCTCCTTTCTCAACGAAACGGTTATGTATCGTAGTACGCATCTGTGGGGTTGTAAAAGCAGTGGTCTCCGATCCGTGTCTGCAGATAGCTGACCCCGGCGGGAAAGCTTCGCCGGCAGGTGGAACCGAAGGGATTGTAGAACCACAGGGACTGGGCGGTGTCGCCCAGCCGGTTGCCCGCAATGGCCCAATCAGCGATCTCGTAGTGGATCGCTTCGGGATGCATGTTGTAGATGTTCTGCGGATTATATGCGCCGCCCTCTGTCTCGCTGGCGCAGACAAACTGCCCCGGCTGAAAGATGATCTTGCGGATGCTGCCCTGCCCAAGACGGGCGTACTCTCCGCCCTGTGCGTGCACCCGGTTCATGACGACGCCTGCCACTGCCTTCATTCCGTTGTCCCCCTCGCCGCCGGCTTCGCATTGGATCAGGCGAGCCAGCAGCTCCCGGTCTGAATATGCCATAATTTCTCACACTCCTCCTGCCATGCCCATTCTATGCCGGAGAGAAGGGAAGGGTGCAAATTGCCCTTTGCGTTAGCGGCGTAAAAGTGATATGCTTAAGATACTGATTTTACAGGACGGTGACCTGCTATGTATGACTTTATCAAAACCGATGCCCTTTCGCTGCAACAAGAACTGAGTGCGCTGCGGCGGGAGTTCCACCGCTTTGCGGAGCCAGGCTGGCTGGAGATGCGCACCACATCCCGCATTGCCCGGGAACTGAAAAATATGGGTTATGAGGACATCCTGCTTGGCAGGGAGGTTTGCCGCGCGGAGTCGCGCATGGGGCTGCCTTCCAATGAAATGATGGAAGAGCATTACCGCTGGGCGGAGGAAAATGGGGCGGACGAATTCTTCCTGCCCTATACCGCCGGTGGTTTTACCGGCCTTGTGGCGACCCTTAACTGCGGCGACGGACCTACCGTTGCCCTGCGGTTTGATATTGACGCGCTGGGAGTGGGTGAGTGCCGCGTTGAGGGACACGCACCCTGTGACGGCGGTTTTGCTTCTGTTACCCCCGGTGTCATGCATGCCTGTGCCCACGACGGTCATGCCGCCATCGGTCTTGGTACCGCGAAGCTTCTGATGAAGTACCGTGAGTCCCTCCGTGGAACGGTAAAGCTGATTTTTCAGCCTGCCGAGGAGGAGGTGCGCGGCGCGCTTTCCATCGTGGAGCAGGGGCATCTGGACGATGCTGACTTCGCCCTGGGCGGACACATTTTCCCCACCGATAAGGCACCGGGGTTCGATGTGGCTGTATTTGCCGAGGGTGGCAGAGGTGCACTGGCAACCTCCAAGCTGGATCTGATCTTTAAGGGCAAGGCGGTCCATGCCGCCATCGCCCCTCAGGAGGGTAAAAACGCGCTGGTGGCCGCTGCTATCGCCGCGCAAAACCTCTACGGCATTCCCCGCTACGGCAGCGTCCCCACCCACATCAATGTGGGGCGCTTCACAGCGGGTGCAGGACGCAATATCATCTGCGAAACGGCACGGCTGGAGGTAGAGGTGCGCGGCGCTACCTCGGAGGCCAACGAATATATGGAGAAGCGAGCCGTTGCTATTGCCGAGGGTGCGGCACAGATGACAGGCTGTGAAGTGGAGATCGTACATATGGGCGGCGCCCCTGCCATGGAGAACAGCTGGCCGCTTGCCGAGCGGGTGCAGCGCATTGCGCGGGAGCAGGGGTATCAGGCAACCGCCCTCAAGAGTATGGATGGCGGCAGCGAGGACTTCAGCTACATGGCGCAGCGGGTCATTGCCCGGGGCGGCGAGGCAACATTCTTCAGTCTGCTTACACCCTGTGCCGCGGTGAATCACAATGAGCGCTTTGATTTCGACGAGTCTATCCTGTCCATCGGTGTGGAGATATTCGTCTCCGCTGTGTTGGATATTATGGAGGAGAAGTGAGCATGGAGCTTTGCAGACTGTATGAAAGTACAGCTGGGATACTGAAAAGAATTGACTTTGGGGCTCTTTTTCCCGGGTTTCATCCCTACCGCTTTGCTCTTTATACCGATATCGCCATCTGCCTGGACGGAAAGCTGCTGCCCTATGATGAGCGGTTCCTCGGCAACACCGCGCTGAAGTATGAGGATACATACATTGCTATTTGGAATGTTGATGCAGATCCTGTTGAGGATCCGGAACTTTTGACCTCCTCACTGGTGCATGAGATGTTCCACTGTCACCAGTACGCACTGGGTGAAACGCGGTTCCCCTCGGATCTGACACTTTTGAGATATCCGGAAGACCCCGAAAACTACGGGAGAAAATTTGCGGAAAACTGCTGCCTTGCGGATGCGTATGAATATGCTGATGAGATGGCGCTGCGCCGGTTTGCTGCCATCCGCAATCAGCGGCTTGCATCTTATCCGGATATGGTGCGCGAGGAACTGAAGGCTGAAACACTGGAAGGCATGGCGGAATATATAGGGCTTAAGGCGCTTGCGTATATCAGTCCCGAAAAATTCCGTGAAAAGCTCAGCGGTTATCTTGCGGCTCTGCGCACAGAGAGCAAGCTGCAGCTGGATGTCCGCCGGATCTCCTACTATACAGGCACAGTTTTGTATCTGTGTCTGGAGCGGTTGGGGTATGCAGTCCGAAATGATATCGGCGGAGATCTGACTGTGTATGAGCAGAATCCTATACCGGCAGCGGAAATGGCAGAACCTGAACCCAGTCTGTTTTTTGCAGAGCTTTGCGCTGCTGTGACGGAGGAAAAGGAACGGAAAATTGCAAAGCAGATGGGCGCTGTGTCTTATACGCCTTGCGACGGCGAGATCTGCGGTTATGATCCTATGAATATGTTCCGCGTCGGCAATAGGATCTATTGCAGTCACTTTGTGTCTTTGAAGTGCAACGGGACAATGGAGATGATCTCCCGCGCCATCGTTCTTGTATTGAAGGACGGTTCGGACAGAGAGATCACAGGGTACTATTAATACAAAGAGATCCCTGCGGAATCCTCCGCAGGGATCTCTTTGTTAATTCAATTGTTCGTTCTTTCCGTCCTTCAGCATTTTGAGGAAGAACCGGAAGAACATGAAGGTGGTTACCGCGGCGGCGATCACATCGGACACCGGTTCGGCGAGGAACACAGCGAAGACTTGATTTTCAAAGAAATTCGGCAGGATGAAAATCAGGGGAATCAGCAATATCACCTTGCGCAGCAGCGCCATTACCAGGGAGATCTTTGCCTGACCCAGCGCCATAAACGCCTGCTGGCAGGAGATCTGGAAGCCCACCGAGAAGCCGCAGGCGAGGAAGATCCTCAGCGCCCATGCGGCATATTCAGCCAGGGCGATATCACTGGTGAAGATTCCGGTGAATGTGCCGGGGAACAGCATCAGCAGCAGCCAGAACAGGGAGGTGTATGCAACGCAGACACCGAACTGACAGAAAAATGCCTCTTTGACGCGCTCAAACTTCTTCGCACCGTAGTTGAAGCTGATGAGAGGCTGTCCGCCCTGACAGATGCCGGACAGGGGCATGGTGATGAGTTGATTGATGGAGGTCAGCACCGTCATAGCACCTACGGCTGTGTCGCCGCCAAAGCGGGCGAGGGAACTGGTGAAGGACACAGACAGGATGGACTCGGTGGAGAGCATCACGAAGGTGGATACACCCAGCCCCAGGCAGGGGAGGATCACGGAGGGGACAATGGACATATTGCTGGGTTTCAGCTTCAGTACGGTTTTTTTGCCGGTCAGGAAGGAAAGGATCCATACGGCACTGACTGCCTGACTGGCGACAGTGGCAATGGCAGCGCCCTTTACGCCCATATCAAGACCGAAGATCAGGATGGGGTCGAGAATAATATTGATCACTGCGCCGATCAGAGTGGTGAGCATACTGATCCCCGCAAAGCCCTGAGTGGTGATGAACACATTCATGCCCATGGTGATCAGCACAAAGATGCTGCCGAGAATATAGATCCTGCCGTACTCCAGTGCGTAGGGCAGAGTGGCATCGGATGCGCCGAACCAGCGCAGGAGTTGCGGGCAGGCGAAATAGAATCCCACAGTGAGCACAGCGGCAAAAAGCAGCAGCACAGTGAAGGCGTTGCCGAGGATCTTTTCGGCTTTTTCTTTGTTGCCTGCGCCCATGGAGATGGCTGCGCGGGGTGCGCCGCCGGAACCTACCATCATGGCGAAGGCGGTAAGCAGCATCAGAATGGGAGTGAAGAGACCGACACCGGTCAGTGCCGTGCCGCCCACCTCAGGAATGTGACCGATGTAGATCCTGTCCACAATGTTGTAGAGCAGATTGACCACCTGTGCCACCAGTGCCGGGACAGCCATCTGCACCATGAGTTTTTTCACGGAGCCTGTGCCCATATCCGGTTTGTTAAGTGCCATAATACGCCTCGATTCTTAGATGTTCAGATCACTGAGGATGCTCTCCACGATCTTTCGCACAGTGCCTTCCGCAAAGGGGTTGGAGAGTCCTGCGGAGGAAAGCAGCTCGAAGTAGCCGATGCTGCCGCCTTTGCGGCACAGATTCAGATAGGAGTTCCACGCCTCCTCGCGGTTTGTCTTGGAACGGCCGTAGAACTCGAAGGCACCCATCTGGGCAAGGGCGTACTCAATGTAGTAGAAGGGATAGATGAAGATGTGCTGCTTCTGCATCCAGAAACCGCCCTGTGCCAAAAATTCATTACCGTCATAGTCGCGCCAGGGCATGTATTCTTTTTCGATAGTGCTCCACAAACTGCGGCGCTGGGCGGCGGTCATGTTGGGGTTTTCGTAGACACGGTGCTGGAACTCATCCACGCATACCATGTAGGGAATCACACTCAGGGCGCCTGCCAGATGGGCATAGCGGTAGCGGTCGGCATCCTCACCGAAGAACAGTTCCATCCAGGGATAGGCGAAATGCTCCATAGCCATGGAGTGGATCTCGTTGATTTCGCTGGTGGAGAAGGCCATAGAGGAGATGGGCTGGGTACGCAGTGCGGTGTAGGACTCGAAGGCGTGACCTGCCTCGTGAGTGAGGACATCCACATCGGCACGGGTGCCGTTGAAGTTGGAGAAGATGAAGGGAACCTTGTAGGCGGTGAGATCGGTGCAGTAGCCGCCGGGCGTTTTACCGGGCTTGGTCTCCAGATCAAACAGCTCATTTTCTACCATGCAGTCGAAAAATTCAGCGGTCTCACTGCTCATCTCCCGGTACATCCGGTGGGCCTTGCTGACCAGTTCGTCCTTGTTGCCCCGGGGAAGGGGATTGCCGGCGGGGTAGATGAGGGACTCATCGTAGTAGCGCAGCTTGTCTATGCCGAGAGTCTCTGCCTGACGGCGGCGCAGCTTCTCCACCGCGGGAGTGATGATTTCCTTCACCTGGCAGCGGAAACGGGCAACATCTTCTGCGGTGTAGTCATACCGTTCGCTCTGCAGATAGGCCATCTCCGTGTAGCTGGCAAAACCAAGCTTCTGTGCCATGCCGTGGCGAAGCTGCACCAGCTCGTCATAAATCTCGTCCAGTTCGGGCGCGATGCGGCTGTAAAGCTCTGCCCATGCGGCAAAAGCCTCTCGGCGTGTGTCGCGGTCGGTGGACTCCATGAACTTCAAAAGACCGTAGAAATTCTGCTCCTCACCGCGGAATTCGATGACGGCGTTGGCAGTGATCTTGGAGTAGCGCTGGCAAAGCTTACTCTCCTGCACTCGATCGTCAACAATGCGTTCGTCGGCAAACTGCTTCTGGATGTCCAGATTTTTAAAGTACAGCGCACCAAACTCCCGTTCCATTTCGGCGCGGAAGGGGGAAGAGAGCAGTGCCTCGCTGGAATCGCGCATGATCAGATCCAGCTTGGGGGCTTCGCTATCCAAATACTCAATCTCCGCTTCGTAAAAGGCATCGCGTGTGTCTACGCTGTTGCGGATGCTGGCGATGGTATACATGGTGAAAAATTCACTCATTTTTGCCGAATGCGACAGAAAAAGATCCCGGGTTTCCTCGAAGCTTTTGGCCTCGGCGAGTGCGGTGTTGTAGGCACGGATGGAGTCAGCGACGGAAGCGATGTCGGGGCGGGTGTAGACAAGTTCGGAAAATTTCTGCATAACGGTTTCTCCTTATCAATAGCCTTTGGTGCGGTCCACAAGGTTTTTGAGGGGTTTTCCCTCACTGTAATTTTTGAGGTCGGCGAGGAACATCTCAATATCCAGCTCGCAGGTTAGTCCCAGCGAGAGATTTCCGGAGACATGGGGGGTAATGATAGTGTTGGGGCAGTCCCAAAGGGGGTGGTCGGCGCTAAGCGGCTCGGGAACCATCACATCCAGCGCGGCGCCTGCAATGTCGCCGCTCTTCAGTGCGCGGACAAGTGCGTTCTGGTCGATGGCACTGCTGCGGCCAACGTTGATGAGATAGGCGGTTTTGCGCAGCAGGGCAATGCGCTCGGCGGTGAGGATGCCTGCGGTCTCTTTTGTGGCGGGAAGGGACATAATGAGGGCATCCGCTGTGGGCAGAACGCTGTCCAGCTGATCGATGGACACCACCCGGTCAAAGGCGGGTTCGTCGCTCTTTCCGCTGCGGCACACGCCGGTGACGGTGGCGCCCAGCGCTTTCAGACGGCGGGCGGTATTGGAACCGATGTCTCCGGTTCCCAACAGTACAAAGTGACTGCCAATAATAGAACGGATAGGGGAGTAAAAGGTCCACTTTCGGTCTCTGAGATCTGCTTCGTACTCCGGCATACGGCGCAGGAGCATAAGAAGCACCATGATGATATGTTCGCTGATGGTGGGGCCGTAGGCACCGGAGCTGTTGGAAAGGAGACAGGCATCGTTATAAAACACGCCGTCCGGCAGATATTTCTCAATGCCGGCAAAGTCGCTGCACAGCCACTTGAGGGTTTTGGCCTTTGTCACGATCTCCGGTGCGGGATGCCCGTAGAGAATTTCATATTCCTCAATGTTGGGGAGGATATCCTCGGGAGTGTCATAATAATCCACAGTGAAGCCCAGTGCGGCTGCGGATTCTGTGATCCGGCGGCGCTGGTCGGCATCACTGAAAGCGATACAAACGGCGATTTTGCGCATAGGTGATCCTCCTTAATTGAGTGATAAGAGTACTTGCTCAGCGGTTTTCAGTCCGTCAGCCGCGGCGGAAAGAATACCACCGGCGTAGCCTGCGCCTTCGCCGCAGGGGAAGAGACCGCGAACACTGCTCTGGAAAGTGTCATCACGCAGAATGCGGAGCGGACAGGAACTGCGGCTCTCCACAGCGGTCAGGACCGCATCCGGGGCGGAGAAACCGGGGAGTTTGCGGTTTAGTTCGGGAAGTGCTTTTTCCAGGGATTCACATACAAAGGCGGGAAGAACCTCCCACAGGTTGCACCAGCGCACACCGGGACGGTAGGTGGGAATCACCTTGCCGGGGGCAGCAGAGGGGCGGTGGGCGAGGAAATCCTCTACCCGCTGGGCGGGAGCGATGAATCCGCCGCCGCCGAAGGTATAGGCGCGCTCCTCCAGTTCCCGTTGGAAGGAAATACCGGCAAGGGGACCGTCACCGTGGAAATCTTCGGGTGTGACACTGACCAGCAAGCCGCCGTTGATGTTCTCACCGCTGCGGGCGTAGTGGCTCATGCCGTTAGTTACTGCGCGGCTCTTTTCACTGGCGGCGGCGACCACTTCACCGCCGGGACAGACACAGAAGCTGAACACACTGTGCCCGTTGTCCAGATGGCAGCTGAGTTTATAGGTGGCGGCGCCAAGGCGGGGGTGACCGGCGGCTTCGCCATACTGGGTCGCATCAATATCCTTTTGATGGTGCTCGATGCGAACACCGACTGCCAGAGGTTTTGCCTCCATGGTAACGCCGCGGCTATGCAGCATCTCGAAGGTATCGCGGGCGCTGTTGCCCAGCGCAAGGACG
Source organism: Candidatus Pelethomonas sp. (assembly GCA_045615065.1). GTDB lineage: Bacteria > Bacillota > Clostridia > Oscillospirales > Oscillospiraceae > Pelethomonas. The sequence continues at coordinate 17,429 of JAZLEB010000127.1, forward strand.
ACCTGAGAGGTGGGGAGTGTGTAGATCCCATCGGGGGAGTCTACGGTGATAGAGGAGATGCGTCCGCCTTCCACAGTGACATCGGTCATGCAGTGGGAGAAACGGATCTCACAGCCCAGTTTCATCAGCTCCCTGCGCATGCTGATCAGGGTGCGGTGGAGGTAATCGGTGCCCACATGGGGTTTGGCATCATACAGAATGCTCTCCGGCGCGCCGTGCTGCACCAGTGTTTCCAAAATGAAATGGTGGCGCAGGTCACGGGTTCCGGTGTTCAGTTTGCCGTCAGAAAACGCGCCGGCGCCGCCCTCGCCGTACTGTACATTGGAGTTGAGATCCAGTTCACCGGTTTGCCAGAAGTGCTCCACATCCGCTTTGCGGTCCTCGGCGGCTTTGCCCCGCTCCAGCAGAATGGGGCGTACGCCGCAGCGGGCGAGCGCAAGGGCGCAGAACAATCCGCCCGGTCCCGCGCCCACCACTACGGGCGGCAGAGTCGGGGGTACAGCAACGGGGGCGGGAAGCGAGTAGTGCTGCTCGTCAATACGGGATACCGCTTTGCTGCGGCAGCGGCGAAGGACATCTTTTTCGTTTTTGACACTGACACGCAAGGTGTAGACCAGCTGTACGCCGTCCCGGGCGTCGATGGCACGGCGCAGGATGGAGAGAGTCTGAATATCGCCCGGAGAGACGCGGAGCACCGCGGCGGCCTTTTGCCGCAGCAAAGCCTCGTCCTCGTCCAAAGTCAGTTTGATGCGTTCGATCTGCAGCATAAGCGCCGCTCCTTTCCCGACGATGGGTCGAAAGAACTTTTCTTTAGTGTATCACAGATGCGCCTGTCTCACAAGGTGATTTGCGCTGAGACGGTTTCCTTTTTCTGCTCTGTGTGTTATGATAAGAAGAAGGGGTGAGAACAGTATGATTGAAACCAAGGATCTGATCCTGCGAAAAGCGGTGTTTGATGACTGGCGGGACATGTATGAACGTGTCTGGAGCCGGGAGGAAACTGCCCGGTATATGCTGTGGGAGGTGACACGTTCAGAGGAGGATGCAAAGAGCAGAATGGAACGCACAGTCAAGTTCCAACAGGCAAATCCTACGGCGTTTCTTGTCTGTGAGCGCACTGACGGACGGGCCATCGGCTTTGCGGGTATCAAGGAGATTGAAGAGGGTGTGTATGAGGATTGCGGCGTTGCCTTTGGCCCTGAGTATGTGGGAAAAGGCTACGGCAAGCAGGTGCTTGGCGCGCTGGTAAAGCTGGTGTTTGAAGAACTTGGCGCTGAGCGGTTCGTTTGTTCCTGTCGCGCGGAAAATGAGGCGAGCCGCCGTCTGCAGCTTTCCTGCGGGTTTCGGTTTTCACACACGGAGGACCGTATCGATCCGCGCAGCAGTAAACCCTATGCGGTGGAGTTTTATGAGTTGAAGAAATGATAATCAGGGAGTGTGACAGAGCCACACTCCCTGATGTTTTTTATTATCTTCTTCGGCCGCGGTAACTGCCTCTGTGAATACTGTCACGACGGCGGCGATAGCGGCGGTTCTTTGCGGCAATGCAGATCACGATGATGATCAGGATCAACGCGGCAGCGCCGACAAGGATCAGTTTGAAGGTGGTGCTCTTGACGAAATCAAGTACATTTTTCTGGAATTCCAGCAGGTTGGAGCGGGTAACGCTTTCGTCTGCCAGCAGCTGCACAGTGGCGTACACTGTGCCGTTGTAGCTGAGTGTGATCTCGCCCAGCACATCGCCCTTGGCTACGGGGGCCTCCACACTGTCGGCATACAGGGTGATCGTGCGCTCGATATCTTCGGGTCCGATGTCAGAGGGGATCAGCCGCTCGATGCTCTCGGCGGGATGCACCTTTACGGTGTTCTGCTCCTGAGAGAGTGTTACGCTCACTTCGTCGATCAGTTCGGAAGTCTCCAGGATCACAGCGCGGTGGAACCCGTCAAAACCATAGTCAAACAGTTTGACGGTTTCGGAAAAAGCCCAGTCATCTACAACACCGTCGCCCCGGGAAATACGGTCGCCGCCGAGGACAACACACAGAAGGCTTCTTCCACTGCGCTTGGCGGTGGCGATCAGGCAGCTGCCTGCTGCGCTGGTATAGCCGGTTTTTACACCGCTGGCGCCCTCATAGAGGTAGTGGCGCTGGCGTGCGGTGGAAATGAGATGGTTGGTGGTGCTGTATCTGCGGCTGTCCTTGCGCATATTGGTGGGCGGAACCTCACAGAATTTGGTGTTGCAGATACGAAGAAATACCTCGTGCTTCATTGCTTCCATGGTGATGAGGTGCAGATCCCACGCGGTGGTATAGTGATCTACGCTGTGCAGACCGTTGGTGGTCATAAAGTGTGTGTTCTCGCAGCCAAGTTGGGCGGCGCGTTCATTCATCAAAGCCACAAAATCATCCACATTGCCGCAGACGCCCTCGGCCAGAATATTGCAGGCTTCGTTGGCGGAAACCACCAGAATGCAGTGGAGAAGCTGTTCCACGGTGAGTTCTTCGCCAACAACGATACCGGCGCTGCTGGCATCATTGGGGATGTCACCTACTGCGGCCTCCGATGCCACCAGTACGGTGTCCATGGTGAGGGTACCGGCTTCAATGGCCTCCAGCACCAAAAGGGCGGTCATGACCTTGGTGAGACTTGCGGGGTAGAGCTTATCGTGGATATTGCGGGCGTAGAGAAGCTCGCCGGTCTCCGGGTCTATCAGCAGAGCGGCTTTGGCTTCAACCTCCCAATCACCTACATCGTCCCCGGCAGCAAATACGGGGCAGCACAGCTGCACAGTCAGCAGCAGACTGAAAAAAACAGCAAAAAAACGGCGAAAATTCATATCATTCTCCAAATAAATATGGTATACTACAAACAACCGGGTGCGCCGGCACATATTCCGTGCATCCAGTATATCAAATTATCACCGGGAGTTCAACAGTGAATCTCATTGGAAAAATTACGAAAACCCATGTACTGCTTCTTTTGATGACCGCCTGTTTTCTCGTGGCTCTCCTGTTTATTGCTGTCCGCGCTGGAAGTTATGCCGACGGAACGGACTACACCATCTCTGTGAGCCGCGGCGGCGAACCGGAAACGGTACAGGGGGAGGGGCGCATCAACATCAACACTGCTGATTCGGATCTTCTGCAGACATTGCCCGGTATCGGCAAGGTAACTGCGGAGCGGATCATTCGCTACCGTGAGGAAAACGGTCCTTTTGCCCACATCGAAGAACTTTTGGATGTGCCCGGCATCAAAGAATCTACCATGGACGGGCTGCGAGGGAAAATCACGGTTTCCTGAGAGGAAATACCGTATCATAACACAACTGCGGAGGGATACAGAATGAAAATACTGGTCGTTGACGATGAAAAACTGTTGGTCAAGGGCATTAAATTCAATCTGGAAAACGAGGGGTATCAGGTAGAGTGCGCCTATGACGGCGCGGCAGCGGTTGAGCTGGCGCGTACAGGCGGATTTGATCTTATTATTCTGGATCTGATGATGCCGGAGGTGGACGGGTTGGAGGCGTGTATGCGCATCCGCGAGTTCAGTAATGTCCCCATCATTATGCTCACTGCCCGCAGTGAAGATACCGATAAGATCATCGGATTTGAAAGTGGAGCGGATGACTATGTAACCAAGCCCTTCAATATTCTGGAATTGAAGGCGCGCATCCGCGCCATGCTTCGCCGCGCATCTGCCGGATCGCAGAACAAGGCGAATACATTGATCACCGCGGGCGAGATCACGCTGGACACCGAGCAGCGTGTCGCGATTCGTGATGGGCAGAATGTGGATCTTACTGCCAAGGAGTACGATCTCATTGAACTTTTGATGAAGAACCCCCGCCGGGTATACAGCCGCGAGAATCTGATGAATGTGGTGTGGGGTTACAGCTATGCCGGCGACTACCGCACGGTGGATGTGCATATCCGCCGCCTGCGTGAAAAACTGGAGCGCAATAGCGCGGAGCCGGAATATATTTTGACAAAGTGGGGAGTTGGCTACTATTTTAAGGGGTAGAGTTTCCTTACAGCAGAAGATCAGCCTGAGTTATATGGCGATCCTTTTGGTGGTGCTGGTTTTGATGAACACCTATCCGCTGCTGGTCAGTGAGGATTTGGTATTCCGTTCCAAGCATACCGCACTGCAGAACGCCGCTTCTACGATCAATGCGTCCCTCTCTGGTCTGGATGAACTGACGGTGGAGAATGTGGAGGAGGCACTGAGTGGTGTGGAGATCAACAGCGTTTCCCGCGCTGTTGTGACCGATGCGAGCGGCTATGTGCTCTATGATACCCGTGAGGTGGGCAGTGCGGTGCGCCATTTTGTGGTGTATACCGAACTGGTGGAGGCGCTCAGACGCAACACCAGTTTCTACAGTGCCTATCAGGATGGGGCGTTCCGTTCCAGCGCGGCGCAGCCGGTTTTGTACCGCAATCAGGTTATCGGCGGCATCTATATTTATGACTACGATACTGTGCAGGCACAGCTGCTGGAAAACCTGAGCGCTAACCTGCTGCGTATTTCTGCGGGCATCGCTGCGTTGGTGCTTGTGGTGAGTATCCTTTTCGGACGAAGCCTTACAAGGCGGCTCGACAATCTGCTGGCTGCCATCCACGGTGTGCGGGAAGGTTCCTATAACCGCCGCGCGATCCTCTCCGGCCACGATGAGTACACACAGGTGGCGGGAGAGTTCAACGCGCTGGTGGATCGCCTGCAGGAGACGGAGGGCGCCCGCCGGCAGTTTGTGTCGGATGCGTCCCATGAATTGAAAACACCGCTGGCTGCTATCCGGCTTCTTACCGATTCTATTCTGCAGAATGAGAATGTAGATCCGGACACGGTGCGGGAATTTGTGAGTGATATCGGCAATGAAGCCGAACGGCTCAGCCGCATTACAGAGGACCTGCTGCGCCTGACCCGTCTGGACAGCGGACAGGTAGAGGAACCCTCCCTTGTGGAGGTGGAGCCTGTACTGGACCGCGTAGTGCGCATGCTTCGCCCAGTTGCGGATGAGAAAGAAGTTTCCATCTATCTGGCGTGCTCCAGCGGTGCTAGTGTGGTCACTTCACAGGGTGAACTGCATCAGATCCTGTACAATCTGGCGGAGAACGCCATAAAATATAATCGTCAGGGCGGCTATGTCAGCATTACTGCTGCCATGGAGGAGGAGATGACCACCATTACCGTGGATGACGACGGCATCGGTATTCCTCCGGAGGATCTGCCCCGTGTGTTCGAGCGTTTTTACCGGGTAGACAAAGCACGCTCCCGCGATGCCGGCGGTACGGGCCTGGGTCTTGCGATTGTCAGCGACACGGTCAGCCGCCGCGGCGGCGCTGTATGGGCGGAAAACCGCAGCGAGGGCGGTACCCGATTCGTGGTGCAGCTTCCCTGTCAGGAACACAGACAGGAAGAGGAGGTGCGGGGATGAAACGGATGTGGAGTCTGCTTTTGGCGGCGGCGCTGGTGCTTACCGCTTCCGGCTGTACCGCTCCCGCGGAGGAAGCTGCGGACGGTATTGTGCTGCCGATCTATTTCATTGCTCCTTCCGGAACCGCCTCCGGCGGAGATGCACTGATGTGCAGTGAGGAACTCCTGCCTTTGCGGGAGGATGCGTCAGCGGAGGAAATGGCGCGCGTAGTGGTGCAGCAGCTGCTGCAGGGGTCGGGCGACGGAAAGCTGAACGGTCCGTTTCCAAAAGGCGCGAGCCTGCTGTCGCTGTCTGTTCGCGGCACCAGAGCGCAGGTGGATCTGACCGGCATATCCCGCATGGACAGTATTTCCCTGACATTGGCGGGGTATTGCCTTGCGCTGTCGCTGGCTGCTATTGACGGCATAGAGAGTGTTTCCTTTACCTGTGACGGACGCCTTCTTGCCCAACAGCCAAGGCGTGTGTATTATCCGCACGATGTGCTGCTCTCTACCGGAGACAGTATGGTGCAGCAGATCGAAGTGCTGCTCTATTTCGTGGATGAAGACGGCATGCTGGTACCCGAGAAACGCACGCTGGATCTTTATGAAGGAGAAACGCAGTCGGCGGTGCTGATGGCTGCTCTGTTGGCCGGACCGAAAGATCCCAGGTTGGTCAGTGTGATACCGAAGGGGTTCTCGGTTATTTCTATCAAGGTGGAAGATGGCGTGTGCTTTATTCACTTCCCGTCGTCGGCCATTCTGCTGCTGCCGGAGGATGAGGTGGAGCAACACCTGATCCTGTGGTCGCTGGCGGAGTCGCTTTACTCTCTTTCCTATATTGATGAGATCCGCATGTTGGCAGACGGTGAGGAATTGGAGTATTTCGGCATGATACCGGTAGACAGTGTTGCAGAACGCCCTCAGGGGTAAAATTTGCGCCGGCGGGAGGGGATACCTCTGTTCGCCGGCGTTTTTTACCTCTGTTGATGCCGACATTAAAAATTTTTGTTTACAGTAGCATGAAACTGTGATATTCTGCATCTCCACCCCTCAAAACGACAGATGATCATTTTTGCAAGGGAGATTTCTATGAATTACGATGTTATTATTATTGGAGCGGGACCCGGCGGTATTTTTGCCGCATATGAACTGACGCAGCAAAAGCCTGGCCTGAAGATCGCTGTTTTCGAAGCGGGTCACGCGCTGGATAAGCGCCACTGCCCCATTGACGGGGACAAGGTCAAGACCTGTATCGGCTGTAAGAGCTGTTCCATCATGAGCGGCTTCGGCGGTGCCGGCGCGTTTTCTGACGGCAAGTATAATATTACCAATGATTTCGGCGGCACTCTGTACGAGTATATCGGAAAGAAGCAGGCTTTGGATCTCATGCGCTATGTGGATGAGATCAACATGCGCTATGGCGGGGAAGGCTGTAAGCTGTACTCCACTGCAGGTACCCGGTTCAAGACACTTTGCATCCAGAATGATCTGCATCTGCTGGATGCTTCCGTACGCCATTTGGGAACGGATATCAACTATGTCGTGCTGGAAAATCTGTATGCCTATCTGCGGGACAAGGTGGAGTTCTTTTTTGATACCCCGGTTGAAACGGTGGAGGTTTTGGAAGGAGGCTATGCAGTTAAGTGCAAAGATGCTTCCTACTCCTGTGAAAAGTGCATCATTTCCGTTGGTAGAAGCGGCAGTAAGTGGATGGAGCGGGTCTGCGGAGAATTGAAGATCCCTACCGAGTCCAACCGCGTGGATATCGGTGTCCGCGTAGAACTGCCTGCCACCGTGTTTGCTCACCTGACCGACGAGCTGTATGAAAGCAAGATCGTGTACCGCACCGAGAAGTATGGTGACAAGGTTCGCACCTTCTGCATGAACCCTAAAGGGGCTGTGGTCAGCGAGAACACAGGAGGTATTATCACTGTAAACGGTCACAGCTATGAGGATCCTGCGAGACAGACGGAAAACACCAACTTTGCGCTGCTGGTGGCAAAACACTTCTCTGAACCCTTCAAGGATTCCAACGGCTACGGTGAATCCATCGCCCGACTCAGCAATATGCTTGGCGGCGGTGTCATCGTGCAGCGCTTCGGAGATCTGATCCGCGGCCGCCGTTCCACGGCCAACCGTATGGCGGACGCCTTTATCACTCCTACACTGAGCGCGACACCCGGCGATCTCAGCCTGGTGCTGCCCAAGCGCATTCTGGATGGTATTATTGAGATGATCTACGCACTGGATAAGGTGGCGCCCGGTACCGCCAATGATGACACCCTCCTCTACGGCGTGGAAGTCAAGTTCTATAATATGGAAGTTCAGGTCAATGAGCGGCTGGAGACCTGTTATCCGGGTCTTTATATCATCGGTGACGGCAGCGGCATTACCCACTCCCTTTCTCATGCGTCCGCCAGCGGTGTTCATGTGGCGCGGACGATCGCGAAGTAATTCGGCGGAAACCTTCGCTGTATAAAAAAGCAGACAGCAGGAACATCGGTTTTGAAACCCGGTGTGCCTGCTGTCTGCTTTTTGTAAAAATGGGTGGCAGAGGGAGTCTGCGCGGATGAAAAAGCAAAAAAATAACCGGTCACATAAAAAATGACCGGACGAACCCCTTGACAATATAAAAAAAGCATGGTAAACTAAGTTGCTTATAATCTGAAATAGTGGGGTAATATCCCCCACCCACTATCGACAGTATAGCAGTTTCCTACAGAAAATGCAATAGGGGAACCGCTAAAAAGTAACAACAGATCCGGGTGTGCCGGATCGTCCCCGAATAGTTTAACGCGCAGTGCGGTTCCGGGTCAGAACTGTGCGGCGCGAAAGAAAGGTAGATGATTGACTAGATGGCTAAGGTTAAGAATTACGGTAAAACCCAGCGAGTAAACTTTGCCCGGCATGAGGAGATCATGCCCATGCCCAATCTGCTGGAGATCCAGAAGACCTCTTATCAGTGGTTCCTGGAGACCGGTCTGAGAGAGGTGTTCCAGGATGTCGGCTCCATCAGTGACTATGCCGGTACTCTGGAGCTGAGCTTCATTGATTTCAGCATGAATGAGCCTCCCAAGTACGATGTGGAGGAGTGCAAGGCACGCGATGCTACGTATGCCGCGCCTCTGAAGGTCAGCGTGCGTCTGCGCAACCGCGAGACCGAGGAGATCAAGGAGCAGGAGATCTTCATGGGCGACTTCCCCCTGATGACCAAGTCCGGTACTTTCGTCATCAACGGCGCGGAGCGTGTTGTTGTTTCTCAGATCGTCCGCTCTCCCGGTATCTACTACGGCAAGGAAGTGGATCCCAAGACCGATCTGCCTCTGCTCACCTCCACTGTCATTCCCTACCGCGGTGCCTGGCTGGAGTATGAGACTGATACCAACGAGCTGTTTTGGGTTCGTATCGACAAAAACCGCAAGCTGCCTATTACCTGCCTGATCCGTGCCATCGGTCTGAAGACCGATGCTGAGATCCTGGAGCGCTTCGGTGATGACCCCACCATTGTCGCCACCCTGGACAAGGATGCCTGCAAGACTTACGAAGAGTCTCTGCTGGAGATCTACCGCAAGCTGCGTCCCGGTGAGCCCCCCACGCTGGACAGCGCCGAGACTCTGCTCAACAACCTGTTCTTCGATCCCCGCCGCTATGACCTGAGCATGGTGGGCCGCTATAAGTTCAATAAGAAGCTGGCACTGTGGGTGCGCGCATCTGACCGCAAGCTGATTGCTCCCGTTGCCCATCCCGCTACCGGCGAGCTCCTCTTTGAGGAAGGCCATGTGCTGACCCGCGCAGAGGCCCGCGAGCTGGATGCCATCGGTGTCAATGAGGTCGTCATTGATGTGGACGGCAAGAGCATGAAGGTGTTCTCCAACGGCATGTGCGACCTCAACCGCTATGTTGACTTCGATCCTCTTGCCGAGTGCGGCATCAAGGAGCGCGTGCGCTTTGCCGTGCTGCAGGAACTGCTCGCCAAGTACGAGGGCGAGGAGCTCAAGGAAGCCATCCGCGATAATGTTGACGCTCTGGTGCCCAAGCACATCATCGTTGACGATATCTATGCTTCCATCAACTATATGAACGCACTGGCCAAGGGCCTCACTGTGAAGGATGATATCGACCACCTGGGCAACCGCCGCCTCCGCTGCGTCGGTGAGCTGCTGCAGAACCAGTTCCGCATCGGTTTCAGCCGCATGGAGCGCGTCATCCGCGAGCGTATGACCATTCAGGATCTGGATATCGTGACCCCCCAGAGCCTGATCAATATCCGCCCCGTTACCGCAGCGATCAAGGAGTTCTTCGGCTCCAGCCCCCTGAGCCAGTTTATGGATCAGACCAACCCCCTGGCAGAGCTGACTCACAAGCGCCGTCTGTCCGCACTGGGCCCCGGCGGTCTTTCCCGTGAGCGCGCCAGCATGGATGTTCGAGATGTTCACTACAGCCACTATGGCCGTATGTGCCCCATTGAGACTCCTGAAGGTCCCAACATCGGTCTGATCAACTACCTGTCCACCTATGCCCGTATCAATGAGTACGGCTTCATCGAGGCTCCCTTCCGTAAGGTTGACCATGCTACCGGCCGCGTCACCGACGAGGTTGTATATATGACCGCCGATGTGGAGGATCAGTACATTGTCGCTCAGGCTGCTGAGCCTACCGATGAGAACGGCTGCTTCATCAACGACCGTATCACCTGCCGCTTCCGCGAGGAAGTTATCGGCGTGGAGAAGGATCGCGTCGACTTCGTTGATATCTCTCCCCGCATGATGGTGTCCATCGCGACCGCCATGATCCCCTTCCTGCCCAACGACGACGCAAACCGCGCACTGATGGGTGCAAACATGCAGCGTCAGGCAGTGCCTCTGCTCAAGCCTGAGGCTCCCGTGGTCGGTACCGGTATGGAGCACAAGATCTGCCTCGACTCCGAGATCGTTGTCCTTGCAGAGGGCGACGGCGAGGTCACCAAGGTGGATGCAAACGCCATCACCGTCAAGTACGACAGCGGCGAGACCAAGGAATATAAGCTCATTAAGTATCTGCGCTCCAACCACACCACCTGCATTAACCAGCACCCCATCGTTGATGTGGGTGAGCGCGTCCACGGCCTCAGACAGAATGAGAACGGCGAGTGGGAGGATCCCACCGTTCTGGCTGACGGTCCCGCTACCGATCAGGGTGAGATCGCCCTGGGCCGCAACATCCTGGTTGGTTATATGAACTGGGAAGGCTACAACTACGAGGACGCCGTTCTGCTGAACGAGCGCATGGTCCGCGAGGATGTCTACACCTCCATCCACATTGAGGAGTATGAGATTGATGCCCGCGACACCAAGCTGGGTCCCGAGGAGATCACCCGCGACATCCCCAACGTGGGCGACGATATGCTTCACGACCTCGATGAGCGCGGTATCGTCCGCATCGGTGCAGAGGTCCATTCCGGTGATATTCTGGTCGGTAAGGTCACTCCCAAGGGTGAGACCGATCTGACTGCCGAGGAGCGCCTGCTGCGCGCTATCTTCGGTGAGAAGGCCCGCGAGGTCCGCGATACCTCCCTGAAGGTGCCTCACGGCGAGAGCGGTATCGTTGTTGACGCAAAGGTCTTTACCCGCGAAAACGGCGATGAGCTCAGCCCCGGTGTTAACCAGGTTGTTCGTATTTATATCGCTCAGAAGCGCAAGATCAGCGTGGGCGATAAGATGGCAGGCCGCCACGGTAACAAGGGTGTTGTTTCCCGCATTATGCCTCAGGAGGATATGCCCTTCCTGCCCGACGGTACTCCTCTGGATATCGTTCTGAACCCCCTGGGCGTTCCCTCCCGTATGAACATCGGTCAGGTGCTGGAAGTCCATCTGGGCTATGCAGCAAAGACTCTGGGCTGGAAGGTCGCTACCCCCATCTTCGACGGCGCCAACGAGCAGGACATCGCAGATGCCCTGGAGCAGGCGGGCCTTGATAAGGAAGGTAAGAGCTGGCTGTATGACGGCCGTACCGGTGAGCGCTTCGACAACAAGGTCACCGTCGGTTACGTTTACTTCCTGAAGCTGCACCACTTGGTCGACGATAAGATCCACGCCCGTTCCACCGGCCCCTACTCTCTGGTCACCCAGCAGCCTCTGGGCGGTAAGGCTCAGTTCGGCGGTCAGCGCTTCGGTGAAATGGAAGTCTGGGCCCTGGAGGCTTACGGTGCATCCTACACTCTGCAGGAGATCCTCACCGTCAAGTCCGACGATGTCACCGGCCGTGTCCGCACTTACGAGGCCATCGTTAAGGGCTACAATGTTCCCAAGCCCGGTGTTCCCGAGTCCTTCAAGGTCCTTGTTAAGGAACTGCAGTCCCTGTGCCTTGATATCAAGGTGCTGGATAAGGATGGCGAGGAGATCGAACTCAAGGACGATGATGATGAGATGACCACCTTCAACCTCGCACGTATGGACGCAGATCGCGACGACCGCGAGGAATATGTTGCTGACGACAGCGCATTCGAGGAGTCCGGCTTCGGTATCGAAGACATGGATGAAGACGATTTCGGCGCTGATGACGGCGACGACGATATGTTTTAATGGAAAGGAGGAGCTGAAATATGAGTTACGCAACCTTTGACGCAATTAAAATCGGTATCGCTTCTCCCGAGAAGATCCGTGAATGGTCCTTCGGCGAAGTCAAGAAGCCCGAGACCATCAACTACCGCACCCTGAAGCCCGAGCGTGAGGGTCTGTTCTGCGAGCGCATCTTTGGACCCACCAAGGACTGGGAGTGCCACTGCGGTAAGTATAAGAAGATCCGCTACAAGGGCAAGATCTGCGACCGCTGCGGCGTGGAAGTTACCCGCGCCAAGGTGCGCCGCGAGCGCATGGGTCATATTGACCTGGCTACCCCTGTTTCTCACATCTGGTACTTCAAGGGCATTCCCTCCCGTATGGGTCTGCTGCTGGATACCAGCCCCCGTATTTTGGAGAAGGTCCTGTACTTCGCCAGCTATATCGTTACCGATCCCGGTGAGACTCCTCTGGTGAAGAATCAGATCCTCTCTGAGAAGGAATATCGCGATATGCGCGAGAAGTATGAGGATGATTTCGAGGCAGGTATGGGCGCTGAGGCAGTCAAGAAGCTGCTGCAGGATATCGATCTGGAACAGCTGAGCGAGCAGCTCCACGCTGAGCACAAGACCACTTCCGGACAGAAGCAGGCCCGCATCGTCACGCGCCTGGAGGTCGTTGATGCATTCCGCCTCTCCGGCAACAAGCCCGAGTGGATGATCATTGACGTTCTGCCTGTTATTCCTCCTGAGATCCGTCCCATGGTCCAGCTGGACGGCGGCCGCTTTGCCACCTCCGACCTGAACGATCTCTACCGCCGCGTGATCAACCGCAACAACCGTCTGAAGAGACTGATCCAGCTCAACGCTCCCGACATCATCGTGCGCAACGAGAAGCGCATGCTGCAGGAAGCTGTTGACGCTCTGATCGATAACGGACGCCGCGGCCGCGCTGTTACCGGCGCCAATAACCGCGCCCTCAAGTCCCTCTCCGATATGCTCAAGGGTAAGCAGGGCCGCTTCCGTCAGAACCTTCTGGGTAAGCGTGTTGACTACTCCGGCCGAAGCGTTATCGTTGTCGGTCCCGAGCTGAAGATCTATCAGTGCGGTCTGCCCAAGGAAATGGCTCTGGAGCTGTTCCGTCCCTTCATTATGAAGAAGCTGGTGGAGGACGGTGTTGCCAACAACATTAAGTCCGCCAAGAAGATGGTCGACAAAGGCCGCGCAGAGGTGTGGGATGCTCTGGAAGTGGTGATCAAGGACCACCCTGTTATGCTGAACCGTGCACCTACCCTGCACCGTCTGGGTATTCAGGCATTCGAGCCTGTGCTGGTCGAGGGCCGCGCCATTAAGCTGCACCCCCTGACCTGTACCGCGTTTAACGCCGACTTCGACGGCGACCAG
>JAZLEB010000128.1:0-10659 GCA_045615065.1 Candidatus Pelethomonas sp.
AGCCGTGACTGAGGGAGAGATACACCGGAAGTTCTTGCTTTGCCGTCTCTCCCTCCGTCTTTTGCTTCGCAAAATCCACCTCCCTCGTCAGAGGGAGGCTTGAGATTTTGCAAATCTGACTCCCCGATAAACTCCAATTTACATGACCCCGGTGGAGATCTCTCTAAATATTTTCACTCTCTTTCATTTCCCGACAGGGTTTGTGCGCTGCGTCTGATAGAATAGTCCTCACCATAAACCGCAAAGGGAGGACAAGCTGTGGATCAAAAAAATATTGCTGTTTTGCGCAGGTGTCTGCTGCGCTGTGTCCGCCCGGTGCTGTATGCTGCGGGAGGTTATCTGGCGACGCTCTGCTCGCTGGATGGACGCGCACCGCTGGCTGCGGGGGCGATCGCTGCCCTGTGGCCGATGCCGGGCGGTGCTGCGGCACTGTGCGGCTGTATTGCGGGGGCGGCATCCTTTATGGGCTTTTCCGCGGCTCTGCGATGCTGCGGCACGCTGGTGTTGCTGACAGCTCTGTTGGGGGCGTTCCGTGATACTTCCTGGATCACCCACCCGCTGTTTCGTCCGCTGAGCGCGGTGGGAGCGGTGCTGTGTGTGGAGATCGCGTATATCCTGAAAATGGGGGCAACGGTGCGGAGCACGGTGGAACTTTTGGCGTACGCCGCACTGTCTGGTGCGCTGTGCCACTATCTTTCTCTCCTGATGCGCCGCGTGCATCTCCCTGCGCGGAAAGAATCCGGCGAGGCACAGGAACTTCGCAGGCGGATGAGGATGAGCGCTGATGCCCTTCGCTCGATTTTTGACAGCATCTGTACGCCGAGAAGATCTGCGGAGGAAAACCCGGCGGTGGTCTTTGATCGGGCAGCGGAGGTAGTGTGTCGTGGATGTGCCATGTGCGAAGTATGTTGGAACAGGGAGTATACGGATACCTTCAATGCCTTTAACGATGCGACACCTGCCATTATGAAGCGGGGGCGGGCGGAAGGCGCTGATTTTGCTCTGCATTTTTCTTCCCGCTGTATTCATTTTCCAGAGCTGATTTCGGCGATCAACACAGAGGTATCCGCTCTGTTACTGCGCCGCCAGTACCGACGGCGCATCGAAACAGAGCGGCAGCGCACCCGTGGGCAGTATGCCCAGCTCAGTGAACTGGTGGTGGAAACATTGGCTGCCGACAGCTCTGAAGCAAAGAAAATGGCATTTACCTACGAGGTTGCTCTGACCTGTCGGCCGAAGGAGGGGCAGCGCGTGTGCGGCGACAGCGCAGCATACTTCACCGGCGGTGGAAAACTCCATCTGCTCCTGAGTGACGGTATGGGCAGCGGCATTGAAGCACAGCGGGAAAGCAAGATGGCGCTGCGGCTTCTTGAACAGTTTCTCACCGCTGGGATCGAGGCGGATACTGCGCTGCGGACTCTGAATTCCGCACTGAATCTCCGTGCGGACGAGCACGGCAGCTTCACCACCGTGGATCTCCTGTCTGTAGATGCTGCGGGGCGTGAGGCACAGCTTATCAAGTACGGGGCGGCGCCAACCTATATCAAGCGCCGCGGATCTGTGCGCCGCATTACAGGGCATGCATTGCCGGCAGGTCTGCAGGCGGCGGACAGCCTTGTATCACCGGTGCGGTTTTCTCTGGAGGAGGATACCTTTGTGCTGATGGTAAGTGACGGTACAGCCGATAGCGGCGAGGACACCTGGCTTACCGACCTGCTGGCAGGCTGGCAGGGGGAGGATCCCAACAAGCTGGTGTCCCTTGTGATGCAGGAGAGCAAGAAGCGAAAAGGAACCGGCGACGATTCCAGTGCCATGTGCCTGTACATCCCGCCCCAAAGAAAGGGCCGGCAGGCGGTATAATAGAAAGTCCGGCGGGAAAGAATGGGAGTATTCCCACAGGAGAGGAGAGCAAGGTATGGTCAAAGGTACATCGCGCCGGGTGATCGTAGTGGAGTCTCCGGACCCCAAATATTTTGAACAGGCGATCTTTATTGTGAGAAATGATGTATATGAGCGGCAGGGGGTGACAGCTTCGCAGGTGCTGGGTGAGGCATGCCGTATTGCCGGATCCTACGCAGCTGCTGCGGCAGTTCCTTTGTGGAAGCGGATCCCGCTGTGGCTGTGGTGTGTGTTGGGCAGTGTGGTTGGGGTTGCGGTTATACTGCTTTTGTGAAAATAAAGAGGGATGCGACAGGCATCCCTCTTATTTATCAAGAATCATACCGAAGATTTCTTCCTCAGCACCCAGACATACCGACCGGTATCCTCGGTGCTTCCGTAGTAGTCGCCATATACCTGCAGGACATCAAAACCGCATAGTTCGACCAGATACAGAAGTTCCTGTTTGTAGGTCTGGCGCATTTTCAGAGGACGTACTCGCTCACCGATTTTGTTTCCAGCGTCGTCATAGGTCTCGAACTTCCAATTGCCGAACATGACCTGAGTGCGGGGATCATAGGAGATGGCATTATAAATCTTCTCCCGATGACCGTCGCTGTTGATGTACTCCAGCCGGAACGAGTAGTCCGTTTCCTTCGTTCTCATCTGCTCCGCCTGAAAGGGCGGAAACGGAGCAAAGGTGTTCAAGGTAAGAATACCGCCATCAATCAGATTGTTCCGAATGTTCAGGAGCGCCGCGCGCTGCAGTTCCGGAGTCAACAGGTGCATAAATCCACTGCGGGCGATGATGGCGAGAGAGTATTTTTTCTCACTCTTGAAATCCGTCATATTGGCGGGGAAGATGTTCAGGTTTAAGCCTCTGTTCTCTGCCTTGCGACGGGCAACATCGCACATAGCTTCGGAGAGATCGGTTCCGTCAATGTCGATACCTGCTTCGGCAAGATACAGCAATACCGCGCCTGTTCCGCAGGCGATGTCAATGGTGCCGCCGCTTCCATACTGCCGCGCCAGATCAAGGTAAAAATCCTGAAACCCTTCGTAGTTGTCGTGTTCGCTGTACATAACATCAAGATAGCGGTCGTAGTTCTCCGCTACATCTTTATAATCGTGCAGATCCATGATCTCACCTCTTTCATATTATGAGTGAATAGCAGCAGGCACAGCAGACCGACTGATCTGCTGCGCCTGCAAATTGTTCTTTGTTGATCGGTCGAGAGATTATTTTTTCTCCTTGTTATCCACAACGCTTCTCAGCAGTGCGGCAAACTCGTCAAAGCTCATAGCGCCCAGATCCTCACCGCTGCGGTGGCGGGGAGACACAGTGCCGTTCTCCATATCGCGGTCGCCAACGACCAGCATATAGGGAACCTTCTCAATGGTAGCCTCGCGGATCTTCTTGCCGATCTTCTCGTTGCGATAGTCCACCTCAACGCGGAAGCCCATGCTCTCCAGCACCTTGGCCTTCTCGGCGCAGTAATCTGCAGCACGGTCGGTGACGGGCAGGAAACGGACCTGCTCGGGAGCCATCCAGGTGGGCAGAGCGCCGGCATACTTCTCGATCAGGAGTGCCAGAGTGCGCTCGTAGCAGCCCATAGATGTGCGGTGGATGATATAGGGCAGAGCCTTCTCACCGTTTTCATCGATATAGTACATACCGAACTTCTCGGCCAGCAGCATATCGATCTGGATGGTGATGAGGGTGTCCTCCTTGCCGAAGACATTTTTGATCTGAATGTCCAGCTTGGGGCCGTAGAAAGCGGCTTCGTCGATACCGATCTCGTACTTCACACCCAGATCGTCCAGGATCTCGCCCATAACAGACTGTGCGGTGTTCCACTGCTCGGTGGTGCCTTCGTACTTTGCGGTGTTGTTGGGATCCCACTGGGAGAAGCGGAAGGTTGCATCCTCTTTCAGACCCAGAGTCTCAAGGCAGTAATCGGCAAGCTCGAAGCAGCCGCGGAACTCGTCCTTCAGCTGATCGGGGCGCAGCACCAGGTGACCCTCGGAGATGGTGAACTGGCGGACACGGATCAAACCGTGCATCTCACCGCTGTCCTCATTGCGGAAGAGCGTGGAGGTCTCACCCAAACGCATGGGGAGATCGCGGTAGGAGCGCTGACGGTTCAGGTAAGCCTGATACTGGAAGGGACAGGTCATAGGACGCAGGGCGAAGCACTCCTTGCTCTCATCATCGGGATCGCCCAGAATAAACATACCGTCGCGGTAGTGATCCCAGTGACCGGAGATCTTGTAGAGGTCGCGCTTTGCCATCAGAGGAGTCTTGGTCAGGAGATAGCCGCGCTTCTGCTCCTCGTCCTCGATCCAGCGCTGCAGAGTCTGGATGGTGCGTGCGCCCTTGGGCAGCAGGATGGGCAGACCCTGACCGATGGTATCAACAGTGGTGAAGTACTCCAGCCCGCGGCCCAGCTTGTTGTGGTCGCGCTTGAGAGCCTCCTCGCGCTGTGCGATATAGGCATCCAGATCTTCCTTCTTGGGAAATGCCACACCGTAGATGCGCTGGAGCATCTTGCGGTTGGAGTCGCCGCGCCAGTAGGCACCGGTGGCGCTGGTCAGCTTGATGGCGTTGCCCTTGATGCGGCCGGTGGAATCCACGTGGGGGCCGGCGCACAGGTCAACAAACTCACCCTGTCTGTAGAAGGAAATCACAGCATCCTCGGGGAGATCGTTGATGAGCTCCACCTTGTAGGGCTCATCCTTTTCCTCCATAAACTTGATGGCTTCCTCGCGGGGCAGTTCGAAACGCTCCAGCTTCAGCTTCTCCTTGCAGATCTTGCGCATCTCGGCTTCGAGAGCCTCCAGATCTTCGGGGGTAAAGTTGGTGTGGGTATCAAAGTCATAGTAGAAACCGTTGTCAATGCTGGGACCGATGGCCAGCTTCACTTCGGGGTGCAGGCGCTTCATAGCCTGCGCCAGAATGTGGGAGCAGGTATGCCAATAGGTGCTGCGGTACTCGGGGTTTTCAAAGGTGTACAGATTTTCTTCGCTCATGGTAAAATTCTCCTTTCTTGATTCGGGGTAAAGAAAAACGCTCCACCCCTGATAAAAATTCAGGGGTGAAGCTAGTAAAAACTTGTTACGCTATGCCTGATTATACCGGCTGCGCGTTTCTAACTCCACGGTTCCACCCTGCTTGCAAGAAGTATAACAACTTGCCGCTTTCGATCGCTGTAACGGGCGATCCCCGTCCCGGTTATTTCCCGGGCGGCTCGGGGGTGGTCAGCAGCCGTGCTTCCGCGGGAACACTTTCAGCCCTTCGATGTTCCCTCTCTGGTCGGATTCTACGCGGTGCAAGCCCCTTCTCTGCCATTTTGGTGATGTAAGTGTATCACCGCGGTATGGTTCTGTCAACAGTTTTTCCATTATTCAGGGGTGGAACACCTGAAATATTGGGTAAAACGGGGAAAAATGATTTGTTTTCACAAAATTTACAAGTTGAACCGTTGCGGGTAGGCACCATGTGTGGTATAGTAATTCTATCACTAGGACAAGGTGGTGACAGATCATGGAACTGAATAACAATACTGTCTGTGCGGTGCTTTGCATCGATGCAGTGGAAAACAATATTTCCTCCGGTCGGTATTATACCGGCGACCAGTCCCGGGAATACACCTTCAGCGGACTTGACCGATTTTTGCTGGAGATGGATGCGCTGATGAACAATCAGGATCTCGGCGAGAGCTGTGCGCTGCTGGACGGAACGATCCGCCGCAGCGGTAAGGTTGCGACCTTCCGCCTGCGGATCCTGTTTCGCCGCAATGGAAGCTGGCAGGGCAGCGTCATGTGGCTGGAAACACGCCATGAGGAACATTTCCGCAGCGCGCTGGAACTGCTGTCCATTATCGATCAGGCGCTGGGTTCCGCGCAGAAGCAGAGAATGCGCCCGTCCAGCCTGAAGATCACAAAGCAATAATTCGCTTCGTACAGGAGCCTGCTTCGGTCAGAGCCGCGGCAGGCTCTTTGTGTTTTGGCGGTAAATAAATTGGAGTTTGTTGAGGAGTTTGCACCACAGTACGCAAGGCTCCCTCTGACGAGGGAGCTGGCAGCCAAAGGCTGACTGAGGGAGAGAAAACAAGAACTGCAGTGTATCTCTCCCTCCGAGTCGCCTGCGGCGACCCACCTCCCTCGTCAGAGGGAGGCTTGAGATTATGCTAACCTAACTCCCCGATAAACTCCAAGTTGACAAAAAGACAGGGTGCGCTGTGTAAGGCAGCGCACCCTGTCTTGTATAACCGATCAGATATTTGTAAGAATATACTTCAGGATAAACAGCGCGGAGAGGATATACACCAGAACGGGGATCTCCTTGAACTTGCCGCGAGCCATCTTGATCAGAGTGAAGCTGATGAGACCGAATCCGATACCGTCGGAAATGGAGTAGGCGAAGGGCATCACGGAAATGGTCAGGAAGGCGGGGACAGCCTCCTCAATGTCGGTCCACTTGACCTTCACAGCACCCTTGATCATCAAAACACCAACGATGATCAGCGCGGGGGCGGTGGCAGCGGAAGGAACGATACCTGCGATGGGAGCCAGCGCGATGGCGACGAGGAACAGTGCGCCGACCACGATGGAACTCAGGCCGGTGCGTGCGCCCTCGGAGATACCGGTGGAGGACTCCACGAAGGTGGTGACGGTGGAGGTACCCATGCAGGCACCGGTGCAGGTGGCGATTGCGTCAGCGATCAGGGCGCGGTCGCCGCCGGGCAGGTTACCGTGCTTGTCGGTCATGCCGGCGTTGGTAGCAGTACCGATGAGGGTGCCGACGGAGTCAAAGCAATCAACCAGTGTGAAGCTGATCACAGCGGTGATCAGGGGTAGGATGCCCATGCCGAACGCACCGGCGAAATCGAACTTCATAAGCACAGGAGCCAGGGTGATCTGATCCAGAGTCAGTGCCTCGGGCAGAGTGGTCACACCCATGGGGAAGCCGATGAGAGTGGTGACTACGATGCCGATGATCATAGCGCCCTTGACCTTATATGCCATGAGAATTGCAGTGATGATAAGACCGATAAGAGCCAGTAATCCGGAGTTGTTATCTACAAAATTCAGGGCGGGAACACCGGAGCTGAAGCTGATGAGGTCAACATTCAAAAGACCGATGAAGGCGATGAACAGACCGATACCGGCGGAGATGGAACTCTTGAGGAATGCGGGAATGGATTCAATGATCTTGCTGCGCAGGGGGGAAACGGTGATGATGAGGAACAGAACACCGCTCATCAGCACGATTGCCAGTGCCTGCTGCCAGGTATAACCCATGCCCATGCAAACAGTATAGGTAAAGAATGCATTCAAACCCATGCCGGGAGCCTGTGCGAAGGGAACATTGGCAAGCAGTGCGGTCAGCAGGCAGCCAACAGCTGCGCTGGCGCAGGTGGCGACCATGATGGAGGTGCGCAGACCCTCACCCATAGCGGGGCACAGCATATCGGGATTGACAAAGATGATGTAAGCCATCGCGAAGAAGGTGGTGATACCACCGATGATCTCGGTGCGGACAGTGCTGCCGCGCTCGGAGATCTTGAAGAACTTATTCATAATTCTTCCTCCTGTAAAATGGTTGTTGGCGCCGCATGCTGCACGGCGTGAACGCCACTATTTTACATGAAACGGACAGTAAAAGAAACCTTCTTTTTCGAGCTTTTTGGATTTTTGTGAAAGGTTACTGGATTTTTAGGCTGTTTTTGGCGTTTATTTCAAATTTTGGGCCGGCTTTAGTTACATGTTGCGTTTTTTCGCTTTTCAAACGAAATATTATGTGATAAGATATACTTAACGGAGTGTTGCCTGCTTCGTTTCGCGTTTTGAAAGGAGTTTTACTTATGGATATGTCTGCAATTTCCGATCTTCTTACCACCGGTATCGGATCCCTGTCGCTGGAGAAGCTGCTGTACAGCGGCATTCTGCTGGTGGTGTGTCTTGTTGTGATCCGTATCGTCAACAAGCTGGTGAAGAAGATTTTTGAAAAGGTGAATTGGAATCCCCGCCTGGAAAAGTTTATTGCCACCGGTATCAAGGTGCTGCTGTATATTGTGGCTGTGCTGATCGTGGCAGACAGTCTGGGCATCCCTGTCACCTCTCTGGTGGCGCTGGTCAGTGTGTTCGGTCTTGCGGTTTCCCTGGCAGTGCAGGATGTGCTGAGCAATGTGGCGGCGGGTCTTGTGATCCTCGTGACCCATCCCTTTGAGGTCGGTGATTATGTGGGAAATGGCGACTGTGAGGGTACTGTGGACGAGATCACGCTCACCCATGTGAAGATGGACACGCCTGACGGTCAGCGGATCATGCTGCCCAACAGTACCATGGTGGCAGGTAAGATCATCAACTACACATCTCTCGGTATCCGCCGCGCCAATCACGCGGTCCGCGTATCCTTTGACTGTGATCCTGATGCCGTTCGCGCCTCCTGTATGCGCGCTATCGCCGGTGTTGACGGTGTTTTGCAGGATCCCGCCCCCGCTGTGGTGGTCGCGGCCTACACGGACAACGGCGTTGAGTTCCGTGTTCGCTTCTGGACCAAGTCGGAGATCTACTGGGATGCGCACTTCCAGTCCCTGGAACTGCTGCACCGCTGCCTGAGAGAGGACGGCATTGCTGTGACCTACAACCATGTGAATGTACATATTGTAGAAAATAAGGAAAAATAAGGAAGAAGCTGTATGCTGGAATTTACGCCGATCCTGCTCAAACACGCAGCGCTGCTGCACAAATATTACAAACACTGCACCTATGAACTGTGTGAGTACAGTGTGGGTGTAAAGCTGATGTGGCGCAACCACTATAAAACCGAATTTGCAGAGAAATGTGGCTGTCTGATCGCTATGACACACGTGGAGAACGGCGGTTGTGTGTTCAATGTGCCTGTACCGCTGCCCGGCGCAGGTGATGTGGATGCCGCGCTCCATGAGATCGACGAGTGGTGCATGGCAAAGGGAATCCTGCCGGTTTTTTCTCCTGTTCCTGTGTCAGAACGGGCGCGGATCCTGGATCGCTATCCTTATACCAATGTGGAGAATGTTCGCCTGTGGCAGGATTATCTCTACACCAGCGAGGATCTTGCAACCTTCGCCGGCCGCCGCTACAGTGGGCAGAGGAATCATATCAACAAATTCAGAAAACTCTATCCGGATGCCCGGTTCCGTCCTCTTACCAAGGAGGACAGACCGCTGATCGATGCCTTCTGGGAGGATTATCATCAGACCTTCAATAAGGATACCATCCTTGCCAAAAAAGAAGTGTGCTATGCCCAGCAGATGATGCGCCGCGTGGGCAGCCGCTGGGTAAAGGCCGGCGCCATAGAACTGAACGGAAGGCTTATTGCCATCTCTCAGGGTGAGATCTGCGGCGATACACTGATCTGTCACATTGAAAAGGCACTGCCGGGCTACGAGGGTGTGTATCCCGCTATGGTGCAGTCCTTCGCCGCCCATTTCAGCGGCGGTACCCGCCGCATCAACCGGGAGGACGATGCCTGCGACAAGGGGCTTCGCACCAGCAAGCTGCAGTATCTGCCCACCGAAATGGGGCAGAAGCTGCATATCGAGACAAAAAACGAACTGTATGCGCTGGGGGAAATTCCCACACTGATTACGCAGCGGCTCACATTGGATGCGCTTCGGGATGAGGATATGGCCGACTATAACCGCCTGTGTCTTGATGATCACCGCAACCGCTGGTGGGGTTATGACTATCGACAGGATCTCAAGGGTGAGCTGACAGAGGATTATTTTCTCTCTGTTGCCCGCCATGACTTTGGTGCGAAGCTTGCGGTGAATTTTGCTGTCCGGCTGGACGGAAAGTTTATTGGCGAGGCGGTGCTTTATCGGTTCAATGCCCGGGGTGAGGCGGAGCTCGGCTGCCGTATCCTTCCTGAGTACAGCGGCAACGGCTACGGTACGGAAGCGTTTGCCCGGGTGGCGGAGTGGTCGCTCTACTCTCTGGGACTTCGTGCGCTGCGCGCCAAGTGCTTCCACGAGAACGAGGCGTCCCGGCGTATGCTTTCGTCTTGTATGCGCCCTGCGGGCGAGGATGATCAGTTCTATCATTTTATAAAAACAGTGTAATTTTCAGAGGGTGAAAGCCCTCTGAAAATTTTTTCAAAAAAACTAAAAATAATTATTGACATGAGCAAAAAGATTTGGTATAGTAATCCTTGCCGTTCGGTACGGCACTGCGTTGGGAGCATAGCTCAGCTGGTTAGAGCACCTGCCTTACAAGCAGGGGGTCACTGGTTCGAGTCCAGTTGTTCCCACCAAGAAATGGCCCAGTAGTTCAGTTGGTTAGAACGCCAGCCTGTCACGCTGGAGGTCGACGGTTCGAGCCCGTTCTGGGTCGCCATTTCTTTCGGATATCTCTGATATCCGATATGCCTCTGTAGCTCAGTTGGTAGAGCAGCGGATTGAAAATCCGCGTGTCGTTGGTTCGACTCCGACCGGAGGCACCATGCGTGATCTTTGATCACGCATTATGCGGGCGTAGCTCATCTGGTAGAGCGCCACCTTGCCAAGGTGGAGGTAGCGGGTTCGAGCCCCGTCGCCCGCTCCAAATGATAAAAGGAGCAATCAGTTGCTCCTTTTATCCATATGGTGACATAGCCAAGTGGTAAGGCAAAGGTCTGCAAAACCTTCATTCCCCGGTTCAAATCCGGGTGTCACCTCCAAACCTCGTAGCCGAAAGGCTGCGAGGTTTTTTCTTGCTTAAAAGCAAATGCGGACAGCAGGTGGCTGTCCGCATATT